>CAYSSE010000524.1:0-2934 GCA_964433355.1 uncultured Desulfocicer sp. | reverse complement strand
CCATACAGGGTGGGGGGCGAGTGTTTAACCATTTTTTTGGTCAACCTTTTGATGATAAAGATTTTTTTCGTCAGTTCACCAATCCGTTTAATCGGCGGGGGCCTTCCCGGGACTACAAGGAAAATAGTCTGGGATCAGGATTTATCATTGACCGAAAGGGCTATATTGTCACCAATTACCATGTGGTGGATGGTGCCGATGAGATCCTCGTAAAAATGTACAATGACAAGGAATATGCGGCCACGGTGGTGGGGGGAGATCCCAAAACGGATCTGGCACTTATCAAGATAGAGGCTGAAGGGCTGGTACCTTTAAAACTTGGCAGCTCCGATGATCTCAAAGTGGGCACCTGGGTGGTGGCCATTGGCAGTCCCTTTGGTCTTGAGCAGACCGTCACCGCAGGGATTGTCAGTGCCAAGGGACGCATTTTGGGTTCTGGCCCCTATGACGATTTTATCCAGACTGATGCTTCCATTAACCCCGGAAACAGTGGGGGGCCTTTGCTCAATCTGGAAGGGGAGGTCATCGGCATTAACACGGCCATTATAAAATCAGGCCAGGGCATTGGCTTTGCCATCCCATCGAACCTTGCCCGGGGGATTGTAAAACAGCTTCGGGAGTCAGGATCAGTTACCCGGGGGTGGTTGGGCGTAGCCATCCAGGATGTGACGCCGGAGCTTGCCGAGTATTATGGCATAAAAGCTGCCGGTGGTGCCCTTGTGGCCCAGGTGTATGAAAATAATCCGGCCCATGAAGGGGGGATTGAACCCGGTGATATAATTATAAAGGTCAATGATGTTGAAATTAAATCCAGCCGGGATCTTTCTGGAGCCATTGCCGGGTTTGGTGTGGGAGAAAAGGTGACGGTTGCCTACCTCCGGGAGGGGCAGAAACGCCGGACCACTGTGACCCTTGCCCGGCGAAGTGATGATCCACAACGTGTTCATGCACAAAATGGCTTTGATGAACTGGGAATGGATTTTGCTGCTGTGGGTGATGATGCGGCCCGGCCCTATGGATATGGTCCTGGTGCCCGGGGGCTTGTGGTGGTGAATATTGAGCCCGGCAGTAAGGCAGATCAGTCGGGTATCCGGGAGGGAGATCTGTTAAAAGAGGTCAATCACAGGCCTGTTGAAACGGAAAAACAGTATCTTAAAATCATGGAGAGCGTTGCCAAAGGGGAGCAATTTCAACTTCTCTTCCGGCGGGGTAATGTCAGCTTCATCGCTGTGAGGTTGGTTCGCTGATAATTGAGAATGGGCGGATTCTTATTGGACGCATTTCCATTTTTTCGGTTGGAGATTCAACTCTTTGATTTATCAAGATATTTCATTTTGTATCAATGGATAGTGGCTTAATGAAATCAATGGGTTATATGATGGGCCGGGAAAATGGGAATGCACCTTTCTTATTTTTCCGCCCATTTGCATGCCTGCCAGGGTACACAAATAACTGGGGTATTGGCGGGGAATGTGTTAGTGAATTTAAAAAATAAAAATAAATGGAAAAATTGAAAAATCTTAAAAAAAAAAGGTGCCCTTTCAAATGGCCTAAAAGTGCTTTACGCTTTTTTGAGAGCGATTTCTTGAAAATGGAAATATCCTTTTGGAAAGTGTAATTCGGCAAATGAAGGGTGCCCAAAAGGAGGATTAAAATGTCTTATTCACCGAAATTAAGTTCTGGATTTACATTTGCAAAAAATCGAAGCACTTTCATATCCCCCCAGTCAGGAATGTGTTCATTTTGTACTCAAGATTGTGACGGTACCTGCGAGATTGCACAGGCAGCCGTTTTAGGTGCCCAAACCGTATATCCCACAACAACAGGTAGCAATCAAATCGCTTCTGAAAAAGATTACCCCATTGATTTTTCTCATTTTAACATTAATGGTCGGGTGTTCGGTGCAAAGGGTGCCAGGGAGACCCAGGATGAGGCAACTATTTTCAATGTAAATTTGGAGCGGACTTACGGAACAATCAATCCGGTTAAAATGGCCATGCCTGTCATTCTTCCTGCATTGATTAAACTCAATTGGCAGGATTATTTTGCCGGAGCCGCAATGGCTGGGGTAACTTGTATTATTGGGGAGCATGGCAGAAACAATGACCCGGATTTAAAAATAAAAAATGGAAAAGTAACGGATTTTCCCTTGCTGGAAAAGGCCCTTGACTGTTTTCGCAAATATGACCGGGGATATGGGCAGATTGTTCTTCAAAGTAATGTGGATGATGATCTCATGGGGGTTCCGAAAATTGCCATTCAAAAATACGGGGCAGAGGCCATTGAAATCAAATTTGGCCAGGCTGCCAAGGGGACCCAGCCTGTCATACGGGTAAAGGATCTTAAAACCGCATTGAAACGCCAAGAGTTCGGTGATGTGGTTCTCCCTGATCCGGGTGACCCGTCCATACAAAAAGCATATGAGGACGGGATTTGTCCCAATTTTCATGTCTATTCCAGGCTGCCTTTGTGGAATGAAAATTCATTGATCGCCCACATTGCTGCGCTTAGGGATTTAGGGGCCAAAAATATTTATTTTAAAATGGCGGGATATGACAGAACGGATATAGAACGGGTGCTTCGAATTGCCTGTGAGGCCCGGGTGGATATGGTTACCTTTGACGGTGCCGGAGGGGGGTCCGGGTACAGCCCTTCAAAGATGATGAATGAGTGGTCTCTGCCTACGGTCTGCCTGGAAGACGCTGTCGTCCGCATTTGCGATCAACTGAAAGCTGAAAAATTAAGTCCACCTGCCATCATTATGACCGGTGGGTTTGCAAGTGAAGATCAGGTTTTTAAAAGTCTGGCCTATGGTGACGGCCATGTTTTGGGAGTTGGCTTGTGCCGGGCGTCCATGGCTGCTGCCATGACCGGCAAGACAATCGGCGAACAGATAAAGAACGGAAATGTGCCGGAAAGATTTAAATCATACGG
>CAYSSE010000523.1:0-2954 GCA_964433355.1 uncultured Desulfocicer sp. | reverse complement strand
CCAATTGGCCGGTTCCTATTACCCATCGGGGGGGGGCTCTGCTGAGGCTACTTGATCAGCCCTCAAAGGACAACACATGATCAATTTCAGTCAGTCAGAAACAGACATCATCATCGTGGATGACGAACAATCGGAGCTGGACGCATACAGCTTTCTGCTACAGGCCATGGGGGTCAAGCATATCAAAACGGTGAAAGACAGCAGAGTGCTCATGGATGTCATGGCGGTGAGTTCCCATGCTGTTGTTTTCCTGGATTTAAACATGCCCCATAAATCCGGAGAAGAAGTGCTGGCTGAAATAAAGGAAGTATATCCCCATGTGCCGGTGATTATCTGCACCGCAAATTCAGACATTTCCATGGCCGTGAAATGCCTGAAGCTGGGAGCCCATGACTACCTGGTCAAACCCATCAATATGAACAGCTTTGGCTCTGCCCTGAGAAATGCCCTGGAAATTGGTTCCCTGAGAAATGAGATCATGACGCTCAAGGGAATTCCCAACGCAGCCCAATTAAAATTTTCCCATTGTTTTTCTTCCATCATCACCTGTGATGCGGTGATGCACGGGATTTTTCACTACATTGAATCCATTGCAGGAAGTGGGCAGCCGGTGCTGGTGCTGGGGGAGACCGGTTCGGGAAAGGAACTCATTGCAAGGGCCATACACGATGTCAGCCAGGTAGCGGGCGAATTTGTGGCGGTGGATGTCGCAGGCCTTGACGATACCCTGTTTTCCGATACCCTGTTTGGTCATGAAAAAGGCGCATTTACCGGCGCTGAAACCCATCGCTCCGGCTTGATTGAACGGGCGGCCCATGGCACCATTTTTCTGGACGAGATCGGTGATCTAAGCCGGGTGTCCCAGATAAAGCTGTTGAGATTGCTCCAGGAGGGAATTTATTATCCCCTGGGATGTGATACCCCCCGGCAATGCCAGGCCCGCATCATCACCGCCGCCAACAGAGAATTGAATCAGTTTGCGGTTAAAAACGATGAATTTCGCATGGACCTTTATTACCGGTTGAGTACACATTTGATCCGTATTCCGCCGTTAAGAGATCGCAAGGGAGATATCCCATTACTGGCGGATCATTTGAAAAACCAGGCAGCCAAAAGTATGGGAAAAGAGATTTTAATCGTGGAAAAAAAGTTGCTGACCCTGCTTGAAAATCATCCCTTCCCCGGAAATGTAAGGGAACTGAAAACCTATGTGTATGATGCCGTTGCCCAGTGTCACACCGGGCAATTGACCGAAGATGCGGTGAAAGAACGGCTTTCAAGTGAAAGAGGGGGGGAGGTCACAACGTCCTCTCCCGCCAGCCATGACGGATTTACGTTGGCCTCGTTTTTTGGACATTTTCCAACTCTGGCCGAATTAACCGAATATGCCATTGACAGTGCCCTTGAAACCGCCACTTACAATCAGAGTAAAGCTGCCAGCCTGCTGGGAATTTCCAAACAGGCATTGAGCAAGCGGCTTCAGAAGCGAAAAAACCGTTCAGTACCCCCTCCTTCATTTTAGTGACAGTGCTGTCATGCCGCTTTGAGTTTTTTCTTCTTCATACTTGAATGGCAGCACGCCTTGTGTCATAGTTTGTTTCACCCCGTTGATGATAGTTTTTTGGTCGCACAAATACGCTATCGGATTGAGGCATCAAGCGCAACGGGGGTTTTATTTTTGTTGATGATGATGGATTGAGGGCGTGTTAGTAGCGTTTGACTAAATCAAATTATGAGATTAATATACACGGTCAATATTCATTCGTTTATTAAACCCGGGAGATTAAAATGACGTTATTTAAAAAAATATTTATTGCCCTGCTATTTTTAAGTGTATTGTTTTTAGATTTTTCCTGCGGGCCTTCTAAAAAGGATCAGGAACTGGAAAAAGCTGCCCAGGAGCTTAAACAAATTGCAGATCATATCAACAATGATTTTTCCCTGATTCGTAAAGAAAATAAAATCTTGGCAGACCAGATCACCCAGCTATATCAAAAAGATAATATAGAAAAACAATTAAATACCGTAGATCGGTCAAAATACAGGCTCCATGAAAACGGTGTCTTTTACAAGCATGAAGATGATGGAAGTTCTGCCGTGTTCGTATCCGGGCATATTCCCGTCAATCAGAAAATAAAGGAAATCGTCTATTTTACAGAGCCGTTGGATCTAATTTTTATACAGATCATTAAAGAATTTCCGGAAATTGTTCAGCTCTACTATAACGATAAACATTCTTACAACAGGATATATCCTTATTTTGATGTATTGACCCAGTACGAACCCAAAATGAATATTCCGGCATTTAATTTTTATTACCTTGCAGACAAACAACATAATCCTCAAAAAAAAGCGGTCTGGGTTAAAGAGCCTTATGTTGATCCGGCAGGAAGAGGATGGATGGTTTCCGCCATTGCCCCTGTTTATATCAATGACTCACTGGAAGGGGTTCTTGGCTTTGACGTTACAATAAACGCTATCACAAGCCGTTATCTTCAACAAAAACATAATAATTTGATGATACTGGACGCAAACGGAATGATTGTTTCCATCCAGGAATACCTGGCAAATCTGTTTTCACTGCCGACCTTGAAAGATCACAAATACCTTGAAACCATAAAATTGGACACCTATCTCCCAGAGGACTTCAATCTTTTATACAGCAAGTCCAAGATGGTCAGGGAGATGGCAACCCTTATTTTTAAAGACAACCAGGGCAGAGTTGAATTCAAAAGAGGAGCAGAAAGCTTTATTGTCATAGTAGAGAACATACCAGAACTGGATTGGAAAATATTAAAAGTCATTGCTGAATAACTGCCACGGGCAGACCGTATTCTGGCCTCGGTCTGCCCACAACGAATATTGGGTCGTAGACGCGGAGCCAAATGGTACTATGCCGCCCCCCCCGACGGGTAATGGGCCCGGCCCGGAACCGTAGACGGCCCAATTGGCCG
>CAYSSE010000522.1:0-2977 GCA_964433355.1 uncultured Desulfocicer sp. | reverse complement strand
TTTTGCATTAAGCTGGCCAATCTGCATATATGTGAGTGCCCTCACCGTATCCATGTTGGATGTATGGGGAAAACCGATCACCACAGATTTTTTTGTCCAGTAATCGGGTAAATTATCATAGGTCCATCCCATGAAATAATAAAGGGATTTGCCACAGAAACTTAAAAATGAACCCATAACAGTTTGGTTCTTATTTTAATTTTAAAAAATTATTGGTACTGACTCATATCAATTTCCTGCATGGCCTTTCTCATTTGGCGAATGGCTTGTCTCAATCGTTCTTCATTTTCCACCAAGGCCAGGCGAAGGTATCCTTCTCCCTCCTCGCTGAACCCGATTCCCGGTGCCACAGCCACATTGGCACGGTTCATCATTTCCACGGCAAACTGCATGGAACCCATTTTTATGTAAGGTTCGGGAATTTTAACCCAGGCAAACATACCGGCCCCCGGTTTTTTGATATCCCATCCCATGCGCTCCAGCCCCCCGCAAAGGGTGTCCCTCCGGGCCTGGTACAGGGCCACCTGCTCGGGAATGGTGTCGTCACAGTCCCGCAGGGCAATGATACCGGCAATTTGGATGGCAGGAAAAATACCATAATCAAAATACCCTTTAATATTACTCAAGCCTTTGATGATTTCAGAATTCCCAACACAATATCCCAAACGCCACCCCGCCATGTTGTAGGATTTTGAAAAAGAACCAAATTCCACCCCCACATCCTTTGCACCAGGGGCTTCCAGAAAGCTTGGGGCCTTGTATCCGTCAAAGGTGATCCGGGAATAGGCAAAATCATGGACAACCATGAA
Source organism: uncultured Desulfocicer sp. (assembly GCA_964433355.1). Classification (GTDB taxonomy): domain Bacteria; phylum Desulfobacterota; class Desulfobacteria; order Desulfobacterales; family Desulfobacteraceae; genus Desulfocicer. The sequence continues at coordinate 2,168 of CAYSSE010000522.1, read as the reverse complement.
TTTAAAGCGTTTGGCAAGGGCCACTATTTCTTTAAACAGATCCAAATCCCCCAAGGTGCCCGTGGGGTTATGGGGATAATTGATCATCAACACCTTGGGGCCGGGATAAAACGACTCACAGATATTGACAATGCGTTTAAGAAAAGACTCGGCCGGAGAAAGAGGAACTCTGACCACATTTGCCCCGGCAATCACCGCAGCATATATGTGAACGGGGAAAGCAGGGGCTGGCACCACCACAGAATCCCCCGGTCCCAGAAGGGTCAGACAAAGGTGGGAAAGACCTTCCTTGGAACCAATGGTGGTGAGCGTTTCAGTGTCGGCATCCAGATCAATGTCATAGTGGCGCTTATAATAAAGGGATATTTCTCGTTTCAGGTTTTTCATACCTGAAGAGGCCGTGGGATATCTATGGGTTTTGGGATCCCGGGCCACTTCTATGAGTTTTTCAATGACATTTTCCGGGGTGGGATCCACGGGATTTCCCATGCCAAGATCAATGACGTCATCTCCGTGCCGCCGTTTTTCCATTTTCATGCTGTTGATCATGCCAAAGAGATAGGGGGGCAATTGCTCCATTCGACTGGCAAATCGTATAATCTTATCCTTTTCCATTGAAATTCTCCTGTAATTCCAGATAAATAAAGTGTTGGATCGAATGCATTAGCACACCCTTATTCTCTTTTCAACACATTACTTTTTTTCGCTGATTAACCCAATGCCACATCCAGACTCATCATAATGGCAAATCCCAGCATGACACCAATGGTGGCCGCATCGCTGTGTTTTTCTGATTTTCCTTCGGGAATCAGCTCTTCGGCCACAACATAGATCATGGCCCCGGCGGCAAATGCAAGGGCATAGGGAAGCAGAGGACGCATGAAAACAACGGCTGCGGCACCGATCACCCCGGCGATGGGTTCAACAACGCCGGACATCTGACCATACCAGAATGCCCGACCTTTAGAAAACCCTTCCCGACGCAGGGGAACAGATACGGCAGCGCCCTCGGGAAAATTTTGGATACCAATGCCAATGGCAAGTGCCATGGCCCCCACCAGTGTGGCAGAGGGCAAGCCTGCGGCTGCGGCACCAAAGGCAACGCCCACGGCAAGGCCTTCGGGAACATTGTGCAGGGTAATGGCCAGGACCAACAGGACACTTCGCTGCCAACCGGTTTTAATCCCTTCGGCATCCTTGGTTTCCATGCCCAGGTGGAGGTGGGGCAGGGTTTTATCCACGGTCCATAAAAACAGTCCTCCTGACAGAAACCCAATAAGGGGAGGGACCCAGGGAATGAGCCCAAGGGCTTCAGCCATTTGAATGGAGGGTGCCAGCAAAGACCAGAAACTGGCAGCAATCATCACCCCGGATGCAAATCCCAACATACCGTTGAATATATTTTTTTTAATGGTGGTGAAAAAGAAAACCACTGAAGCGCCCAAAGCTGTGAGCCCCCAAGTAAAACAAGTGCCCAGAAATGCCTGTGTTACAGGTCCTAATTCTTGGAACCATTCCATTTTCATTCTCCTTTTGTAGTTTAACTTTCCGTTGACATTTCGATGATCATTCCAGCGTATCAACGACACGGCACATATTTTATTTATCCAAATCAAAAACAATTTTTAATGCATTGCCGATTTGTTCCATCAATTCATCTTCCAGTTGTCCTCTCACTCTAACTAACCGAACGCGATGATCAATGGGACGCGTCTGTAAACAATCTGCAATGGATTTTTTATTTAACCCGTTTTCTGAAGATGGAAGAATCTCTATATTAGTGATGATATTAGATTTTTTAAAACTCCATGCCGTTAATGGAACGACTTGAATCACAGGAACACGGGCATTATACACGTTATTCGTGACAATTAAGCAGGGCCGAATTTTACCGGTTTCCGAGCCTTTGACAGGCTCAAGGTTGACGTCAATGACCATACCTCTTATCAATCTTTTCATAGCGGCCATTCAGACAGAGTTGAATTTGTCCATTCTTTTGTTTCTTCATCATTTTCATAGACTTCGGCATATAAATTTGCTGATTCACGTAACTGCCGCTGCTTTACTTCATTTGATAAATTGTCTATGGCTGCGCGCACCATTTCACTTTTATCTTTGAAACCGTATTGCTTACATTGCTCAATAAATCCAATATGTGATTCATTGAG
>CAYSSE010000521.1:0-2978 GCA_964433355.1 uncultured Desulfocicer sp. | reverse complement strand
ATACCGGCCATTGCCCAGGATTTTGAAACAGGTGATGTATTGATGCTGGCATATATGAATGAAGCGGCCTGGAAAGAGACCCTTGCATCGGGCATGGCCACCTACTTCAGTCGGTCACGTCAGTCGCTGTGGAAAAAGGGAGAAACCTCCGGAAACCAGCAGGTTGTCAAAGAAATTCGTGTGGACTGTGACAATGACACCGTGCTGCTCAAGGTGGAGCAGATTGGCGGTGCCGCCTGCCATAAAGGATACCGTAGCTGTTTTTACAAAAAGATCATTGATAAAGATAGTGTTGAAATCGTTGAACCCAAAATATTTGACCCCAAAGAGGTATATAAATAATGGAAAACGTTTTAAAACTGGGCATTCCCAAGGGAAGCCTTCAGGAAGCCACCGTGGCCCTTTTTCGTCGCAGTGGCTGGAAGATCAGCATCCACGGCAGAAGCTATTTTCCGGATATTAATGATGAGTCCATTGAATGCGCACTGTGCCGCGCCCAGGAAATGTCCATCAACGTGGAAACCGGTGTGATTGATGCCGGTCTCACCGGAAAAGACTGGATTGCCGAGCACCAGTCCGATGTCCATGTGGTGTCTGATCTCATTTACTCCAAGGTCAGTGCCAGACCTGCCCGATGGGTGGTTGCTGTTGCCGGGGATTCCCCCATGAACTGTCTGGAGGATCTCCAGGGAAAAACCATCTCCACAGAACTTCTCCAGTTCACCCGTCGATTTTTTAAAGAACGCAACATTGACGTTAATGTTAAATTTTCCTGGGGGGCCACCGAGGCAAAGATTGTATCGGGCCTTGCCGATGCCATTGTGGAAATCACGGAAACCGAAAGCACCATTCGTGCCCACAACCTCAAGGTCATCCACGAAATCATGCAGACCAACACCCAGCTCATTGCCAATAAAAAAGCCTGGGAAAATCCGGTGAAACGGAAAAAAATTGAACAGATTGCCTTGCTGCTCCAAAGCGCCCTTGTGGCAGACAAACTGGTGGGACTTAAAATGAATGTCCCTGAAAATAAAATGGAACGAGTCATTGCCCTGCTGCCCAGCCTCAATGGTCCCACTGTGGCGTCTATTTACCAATCTGATTGGTTTTCCGTGGAAAGCATTGTGGATGCCGGTGTCACCCGGGATCTGATTCCCGAACTTATCCGGGAAGGGGCCGAAGGCATTATTGAATACCCATTAAATAAGGTACTCTAAATATGAAACCTATAAAGGCTGCCGAGCGAACCCGGGAAATCACCCCCTTCATTGTGATGGAGATCCTTGAAAAAATTCATGAAATGGAATCCAGGGGGATTGATGTAATACACATGGAGGTGGGGGAACCCGATTGCAACATTCCAGAATGTGTGCAAACGGCTACATTACAGGGGTTTTCCTGCCATGAAACCGGCTACACCCACAGCCTGGGGGATATCCGGTTACGCCGGGCCATTGGCGATCATTACCAGGAACAATATGGTGTCACGGTTGATCCCGGCAGGATCATTATTTCATCGGGCACCTCCCCTGCCATGCTCATGCTTTTTTCTGCCATGCTGAACCCCGGGGATGAGGTGATCATCTCCGATCCCCATTACGCATGTTACCCCAACTTCATCCGCTTTGCCCAGGGCATACCGGTGAATGTGCCGGTGTTTGAAGAACAGGGGTTCCAGTACACCCCCGAAGCCATTGAGAAAAAAATAACGGATAAAACCCGTGCCATCCTGATCAATTCTCCATCAAACCCCACAGGCCAGGTCATCGGCCTTGACCGCATGAAAGAAATCCATGCGCTGGCAGACTCCCGGGATATCTGCATCATCTCCGATGAGATCTATCATGGACTGGTGTACGAAGGCCAGGAACACTCCATTTTGGAGGTCACGGATGACGCCTTTGTGTTCAATGGATTTTCCAAGAAATTCGCCATGACCGGCCTTCGATTAGGCTACCTCATTGCGCCGGAATATTTCATCCGCCCGTTACAGGTGCTCCAGCAAAATTTTTTCATCTCAGCCAATTCGCTCATGCAGATCGCTGGCACCGCTGCATTAAAGGATGCCCATAAAGAGACCCAGGCCATGAAGGTGGCCTATGATGAACGCCGCAAATACATGATCCAGCGCATCAAGGCAATGGGCCTTGGTATCTCCGTGGAGCCCACCGGGGCATTTTATGTATTTGCCAATGCAAAGCACATCTCCATGGACTCCTATGCCCTGGCCTTTGAGATCCTTGATAAGGCCCATGTGGGGGTAACCCCGGGCATTGACTTTGGGGCCAATGGTGAGGGGTATCTTCGTTTTTCCTATGCCAATTCCATGGAAAACCTTAAAATCGGACTGGATCGTCTGGAGGCCTATTTCAGGAATCGCCATGATCATTAAACAGGCTGAATTTATCAAAAGTGCCACCAAACCAGTCCAGTTCACCGAGCCTGATCTCCCGGAAATCGCCTTTGCCGGAAGGTCAAATGTGGGAAAATCCTCACTGATCAATACCCTGGTGAACCGAAAAAACCTGGTTAAAACCAGCTCAAAACCCGGATGCACCCAGCTGATCAATTTTTTCACCATCAATGAGGAGATCTCCTTTGTGGATCTTCCGGGGTATGGGTATGCCAAGGTTTCCAAAAGCATCCAGGCCCAATGGGCCCCCATGGTGGATCGATATCTTTCCGTGCGAAAGAACCTGATGGGAGTGATCCTGCTCATTGACATCAGAAGAGACCCCGGCAAAGAAGAATTTGAGTTAATGAACTGGTTTGTAAAGCGCCGGATTCCCTTTTTAACGGTGCTGACCAAGACAGACAAGCTGTCCCGGACAAAACAGCAGAAGCGGCTGGCAATTCTGACGAAAACACTGGAAAGGGGAAAAGAAGATCTCATCCTCTTTTCATCCAAAACCCGTCAGGGCAGAGACATTGTTCTGGGCGAAATAATGGCCCTTTTACCCTCTGATACACCTGTGGAT
>CAYSSE010000520.1:0-2983 GCA_964433355.1 uncultured Desulfocicer sp. | reverse complement strand
GAAGAATCAGGGCGTTGGCAAGGCCGTGGGGAATGTGGTAAACCCCGCCCAGGGCGTGGGATATGCCATGAACCATGCCCACCATGGAGTGGGAAAAGGCAACTCCGGCCAAAAAACTTCCCACCTGCATGGCCCCCCGGGCCTGGAAATCTTCAGGTTTATCACATGCCTGAAGTATATTACCGGTTATCAGCTTGATGGCATGCAACGCCAGTGCATCCGATGCCGGGGACCACTCTTTGTCAACATAGGCTTCTATGGCATGAACCAGTGCATCCATACCGGTGGCAGCGGTTAATTTTGGAGGCAGGGATATTGTCATTTCCGGGTCAAGGATGGCCAATTCCGGCAAAAACTGCTCCTCGGCAAAGGGCAGTTTCACATCATTATCAGGATCGGCAATGACCGCAATTTTTGTAACTTCCGATCCGGTTCCGGCGGTGGTGGGAATTACAACAAAAGGCATTAAATGATCTGAAAATTCAAGAAGATACGCCCCCATGTGATCCTGAACTTCACCCCCTTTTACCATGAGAAGGTTTGCCACCTTGGCCGTATCAATCACACTGCCGCCGCCAACGGCGATGATCATGTCACAGTTGTACATTTTGCCAAGCTTTGCGCACTCTTGAACCGTTTTAATGGTGGAATTCGGGGGAACATCATCAAAAATGGCTGCAATTTTAATATTGGTTTTTTTAAACCCGGCTTTTACCTTGTCAACCGGCCCTGCATTTAATAAAATTTTGTCTGTCACAAGCAAAGCGTTTCGGTTGCCAAATCGGGCCACAGCATCTTCAATGGAATCAAGGATACCGACCCCATAAACAAGCTTTGTTGGAAGGGAAAACTCAAAGTAGTCTGGCAGCATTTTTTTCCTTTATAATTACAGTTTATGTGGATTAAAATTTGTGCCCGCCTTGTGTGCGTTTCGAATATGAGCATATATTCACAAAAACTTTCGGAGGCGGGGCAGTTTTTAAAATCTGTCCCCTAAGGGCAAAACGCATTCCTAAATAAATGATTGTAAATGTGTATTAGCGGTTTTATAGCCTTCATTAATAAGGCGTTCAGCCTGGGACACCGAAAAATTCAACAAAGACTTAAAGCCTAACATTTTTCCGGGTGCCAGGGTAATAATAGTGGGGTGCCTCTTATGGGATTCACAGCGCTTAGCATTTGTTGTATGGCTTGATATTGTGTGTTTTGACAGGGAATAAGATGGAAGGGGGATGTCTTCATACCCGCTGGCCATGAGTGCATTGTGGTAAGATCCAGAAAGAAATTGCTCAAACACAACCTCCAACGCTGTGGGAACATTTCCCGGGAACGCCTGGGGCGTGTGCCCAACGGGTGAAAGCAATACAATAATAATTTCATCTGCACCATAATCCAATGCAGCCTGCAAAGGGACGTTTGCCATCACCCCGCCATCCCAGTGGGGAACGCCGTCTATATATTGCCAGGGAAAAAGGATGGGCATGGCGCTGGATGCCATAATATGTTCCATCCGTATTTCAGAATTATCAAAAAAGCAGGGGCGGGATGTAAGAACGTTGACGGTGGAAATCACCACCTTTGTACGATTATGTTTCAGATAATTAAAATCAACATGATCCGAAATCATGGTCTGCATGGGACGGGTATCCAAAAGGGGTTTTAAAGCCCGCCCGGACAATAGATATGATAAAAAGGGGATCAACCTGGGCTGATACATTTTTCTGCGATTGTAGGTGGTCCACAGCCTAATTAATGTGGAGACATCCAGGCCGGAACCTATGCCGGTTGCATTGATGGCCCCCACGGAGGTACCGCAGATAATATCCGGGCTCCAGTTCCGCTCGGTGAGATATTTCCAGACGCCGATTTGAAAGGCTCCCCTGGAACCGCCTCCGGCCAGTATCAATGCTCTTGTCATTCTTCCGATCCGTTGGTCCATATTTCGTTGTGCCAGGCAAGCTCTCTTTCTGTAATGGTCTCAACAAAAAAATCTATATTATCAATGCTTTTGAAGGCCATATACCCCTCATGGATAAAATCAATAATTCTTTTTATGCCAAACAGCACTGCCGTGGTTCTTACGGTCTTTAAGGAGAGTGCTACGATCCATTTTTTACTTAACCCGTGGAATATCCGGGTGACCTCAGCACTGAGACGAATCTGATAAATGCGTTGATCATAGTTATCAAGGCTTCTGTAAATATGTTGATATTCATCTATAGTCATGGATTCACCAATACCTTCTTCCATCATTTTTTCAACCATTACATCATCTTGCTCGTCTGTAATGTCGTGGAGTTCAATCACCTTGGTAACCGCAGTGAGCATATGTTTGTAGACTTTACCATCCAGGGCTTTATGAAGTTTTTTCATGCTGGTATCTCGAAATGAAAAATCCTCAGGCGCGTAGAGCTTGTTAAAAAAGAAATCCCCAATTTTGGAAAACTCGGGATTATCTTCAATATCTTTATAAGTGGCATTGATCCGCCTGGATTGGAAATCCTGCAAAACGCGTTTCAATTTTAAAAAAGAATCTTGTGAAGGGATATCATTGTTCATATAATTTTGTAACCTCTTAGGTAGTTCATGATAATAAAACTACCCACTTTGAAAAAGTATGCCTGGCCCTATAAGGCTGGACTCATTTAGGTTGGGTATATATTATTTCCCATGAACTCCCTTATTAGAAAATAAAACTGCCAAGAACCCTCAACAGAGCCCCCGAGGGGCAATGGGATCTGCCAATTGGGCCGTCTACGGTTCCGGCTCGATCCCATTGCCCGTCGGGGGCGGCATAATACCATTTGGCTCCGCGTCTACGACCCAATATTCGTTGTGTCCATCAGGACATGTGGGTTATTGAGAACTTACTGTTTTGCCATTCAATAAGGCGATTGCCGGATAAAAACATCCAGGAAGATTGTCCTGTAGTTACACTTTAGGTACAGCATCCCTCTCTATTACCTGGTTATCCTCAAGCGCT
>CAYSSE010000519.1:0-2985 GCA_964433355.1 uncultured Desulfocicer sp. | reverse complement strand
AAGAAAAAATCAAAATCGAAACTCCAGTTTCATGCCCAGGGACACGGGTTCTTCAATGAATGAGGCCTGGCGGGGATATTGTCGGGACAGATCTTCATAAAATTGTATGGTATAGCGAACATGATTCCAGCTAACCAAATTCATGCCATACAGGGTCAATTCTGCATGGGTTTTGCAGGGGAGTTTCCAGGAAAGGGATGTGTTCAATGTGAAAGAGGGCTTACCGTAGCCATGATTTGTCAAGGCATCATAAATATCATTCATCTCTTCCTTTGATGTCTCTGTACCATATTGATTGTGGGCATCCTTGAACATGTCCAGCAGGTCAATTTGATTCTGGCCCCAGGAAAACCGGGTGTTGATGTGTGATTTCAAGGCATCTGACCACCGATGATGCCAGAACAGCTTAAGGGTGTGACTGGGAAAATTGTTGATGCGATTTTCGGCGTAATTGTCAACAGGCATGGGGTCTCCATCGGGATTAGTCAACTCCGCTGGAATGGTAATCTCAGGATCATAATCCAATTGATGGGTCCATGCGTAGTTAATACCAGCGGTATCTTTTTTACCTTTTATTGTCAGTCCGGCTTCAACGCCGCACAGTTTAAGGCTACCCACCACATCTGCCCCTGATTCCGTCCAGGAGACCTCATCCAGAATATTATAATAAACATTGGTATTGAAATTCATTTTTCCAAAGTTATGTTCGTACATAATTTCATAGTTGACCAGGGTTTCTGGATCCGGGGGGGCCTGGTCATTGTAATCCATGGTGTAAAGTTCAGGAAAATTGGGAATACGAACAGATTTTTGCCACACGACCCGTACAATGTCTTTGTCCGTCAGACTGGAGATAATGGCGAATCGTGGGGAGTAATACCAGTTTGTATAATCATTTTTATCTGCCCTGCCGGAGACCACAATATGAAAATAGGGGTGAAAGGCCAGATTGGCTTCGCTCAGAATGGAATAGGCGTTGGACTTGAGATGGGGCATCACCGTTGATATCCCGTCTCCGTATGTCTGGTAAAATTTTGAATCCTCCGTGAGAACGGCAAAACGAATGGGGCTTCTCATGTTAAAGACAAATGTATCATCATCCGCTCCCCATTCCGGCAACCAGTACTCATGGGAGTAGATGGTACCCAGGGCAAAGCGAAATTTTTCATTGTGCTCATAATGCAGCATTAAATTTGCATTTATTTCATTCTCGGAAAAGGAGTTGTTGTATTGGGTAATATCTTCCTGGGGCTGATTTATGCCCTGATAACCGGCAATCTCCCTGAAAGAAATGGAATCAAACCCAATACTGGAATCCAGAGAAAGGCGATCTGAAAGGATATGAGTTTTTTCCAGTTCAATCACAGCACTGCGGGTGCGTGATCCTGCAAATTTGTCACCGTCAGCGTACTGGGTTTCCTCGGATAGCCTTTCCCAACTGTAGGAGGTATATCGGGCCCATAGATGCCAGTTGTTTAAAAAAGACAGGTCAAGGTGGAGTTTGACCTGGGGTTCGTCGATGAAATCAGACAGGTAGGACGGTTCATTGGATCCCAATCCCTTGTTTCCCCAAGCTTCCGACATGAATCCGTATCCATACCCATGGGCGCGATCCACATAAAACCAGTCTGTGTTTTTTTCTCCATCAGAGTGGCTGTAACTGCCATAAAGGTAGCATTGAAATGTATCACTTTCATATCCCTGGGAGGCATATGCTGTCTGATATCGGTAGCGGGTATTTGCTTCAATACCAGCCAGACTTCCCTTACTGGTTTGGGCGGTATGGGTGATAATATTGATGACCCCACCGATGGCACCGGAACCGTAGGTCACAGAGCCGGGTCCCCGGATGATTTCAATTTCTCGGATATCGTTCATGTCCCGATTGAAGATTTCCACCCGGGCCCCATCCTGGCTTTTTAAATTCATATTTTTACCGTTGACCAGCAGCAGGTAGTGATAGTTCTGGTCCCCCAGAACCCCCCTGAAGCCAAACCGGGGACCATTCATATGGTTCACAAAGGTGGCACCCGGTACATACACTTCAATGAGATCCATAATGCTTCTGGCCGGGGTAAGCCTGATATCTTCTGCCGTTATCACTGTTCTCGCAACAGGGGCCTTGGCCGCTACAATGCCAGTGATGGTACCTGCCTGGATTCGGATGGTCATTAAATCCTCCAGGGGCATAGAAAACAGCTGTTCGGAATCATGTATTGCTGAAGATGAATTTAAAAAATTCCTGGAATCATGTGGAGATGTGGCGGCATTCACCGGTGCTGGCCTGAAATCAGGTGAAGATATAACAATAGATGCCAGGATCACAAAATAAAAAGCCTTTGGAAATATTTTTTTCCATTTTTGTCTTTTCATGATTTTTATCACTTATAAATAAAAAAGCCAATAAAATGAGTGGATCTTGTTCATTATTTGGTTCAAAAAAGTGGCAGGTGGCAGGTAAATCTGTCATGTATATTATACAAATATTGAATTTGGGGCTTGGTTCTAACATCGGCCATTTGCAGTCATCGCTAAAATTCATTTAAAAATATTTATTATATTATTAAATAGTTACAGCGCAATATTTTTTTAAAAAATTAGAAGTGGCCGGTCTTAGAACCAACCCCTGAATTTGTATTTCAGGCAACGACTTGTAATTAAAATACTTATTTTTTTATTAGAGATGTGTCGATTCAAAATGGCCTAAGTTATGATCAAGCCCTATTTATTAAATATACGATACATACAAGTGATGAAAAAGGCAAGTAACTTTTATTTCTAATGTTATAGGTTTTTATGATTTGTTAAAATTATTAGTAGTTTATGAACAAGGGAACGACCATGATGATAAGTTTATTGCACACATAGTGATGCTTTTGAAATATTCCGGGTTGATCATGACATTGGCCGCTTTGTGTTCCGTGGACATACCAGGGTGATGTTCAAAGGAATGACCAAAGAAGCTTGAAGCCCAGGAGAAGCAAG
>CAYSSE010000518.1:0-2987 GCA_964433355.1 uncultured Desulfocicer sp. | reverse complement strand
GGGCGGCATAATGCCATTTGGCTCCGCGTCTACGACCCAATATTCGTTGTGCCCGATAGGGCATGGGTGTTATACGGGAGATAGAATTTGATTCATTGCATTTTTTTTTAATAACAGGATCTATTCTTAAATTTCCAGCGTAAGGTGGCCGACATTATGATCGAGCCCAAAAGTCACACTCGATTTTAGAACCAATCCCCAAAGCTGCGTTAATCAAAAATGATGGGAAAAAGATTTGCCATGGAGAAGTCGCTGTGTTCTTTGATCAGTTTTTTTGCAGTTTTTACATTTTTTGTAATAATGGCATTGTAGAGATTTTCATGTTCTTCGATAATTTCAAATAAACGGGGAGTTTCAAGGTGTTCTGTACGGAAACGAAGGAAGATACGCTGGGAAATATCCTTATATATGTCAACGTAATAGGTGTTGTTCACCATTTCTCCTATGGCCGCATGGAATTCCATGTCAAGGACGAAGAGATGACGATAAATGTGGCTTTTCACCGATGAGGCATACCGGTTCTTTTTCTCTTCAATCGCGGCCAGTTTTCCCGGGGTTGCGAGCTTAATGGCGTTTTCAACGGATCCCAGCTCCATGAGAACTTTGATCTCGTAAAGAGACTCTGCCTCTTCCCGTGTCAATTTATGAACCGAGTAGCCCTGGTTGGGGATGAAATCAAGATAACCTTCCTTGGCAAGGATGGAAAGTGCATTATTTACCGGTGTTCGGCTCACCCCCAGCTCTTTTGCAAGATCAACAAAGACAAGACGTTGACCGGGAACAATGTCATAATTGAGCATCATCTGTTTGATGTTGTCATATACCCGTAATGTTAAATTTTTCTGTTCTGCCATTTATTCTCTCCTGCACAAGGGGGAAATCTTTGGTGCCCGACGAACCAAGCGTGCCATTTTTATTTAAAATTTTTTCTGGGGTGTTTTATATGAAAGAGTAGAAACACCTAATATTCTTTCATGCTTCGTTGTGGGTAGGCCGGGGCCAGAATACGGTCTGCCCATGGCAGTTATTACATTCAAAAAGATCACTTCATTTTGTATGTAAAACAATAGTTAAGTTTTTTCAAAAAAACACCATCATGCAACTATATATCAATGAGGAATATATAAAAACCAATATTTACAGTAGGTTAAATATTATATGACATTATTTTTGCTTACGGTAGCACAAAAAAGAAAAGAACGCCAGTTACAATTTGGTTATTTTTTCTAATTCATTTTTTTTTATGTGGTGATAAAATTTATTTGACAAGCAGCAGATTGCATGTAATATAGTATTTAAAATAAATTTTAGGAAAAAAACAAACCATGAATGACAATAAAAGTGATCGCTGGAGTGTCCGGTTCAAGATATGGCTCGAAATTGATGGACGTCCTGTCATTGGAGAGGGACGTATGGCCATGTTAAATGCCATTGATGAGAATGGTTCCATCATTGAGGCTGCCAGGGATCTGGGAATTTCCTATCGCAAAATTCGAGGTGCCATTTCTGACATGGAACACTCTGTGGGAAAATCCCTGGTAAAGACCCATCGGGGTGGTGGTCATGGCGGTGGTGCCAGATTGACGTCTAACGCCCACGCGCTTGTGGGGGATTATATCAAGGTGGCCAGGGAGTTTCAGGAACAGGCAGCGGTTCAGCTACAATCCATCGATAAAAAAAATTTACCACCGAATGGCAGAATTTGCCATTCGGTGGCCATGGGAGGGTAAGAGAACACTATGAAATCGTTTAAATCCTTACTGGAAGCGTCTGCTATTGCCCATGGTCATTTGTGTGCCGGACAGGTAATTGGGGTGCGCATGGCCATGCTGGGGTGTCGTCTTGTGGGCATAGATGATCCCAGCTCTCCAGAATTTAAAAAAAAGTTGATTGTGTATGTGGAGATGGATCGATGCGCCAGCGATGCCATTGGCAGTGTCACCGGTTGTCGTTTGGGAAAACGTACCTTGAAATTTAAAGATTATGGCATTAATGCGGCGACCTTTGTAAATCTGGACACCCGAAAAGCCGTTCGTATTGTTTCAACGGAAGCCTCAAGGGAACTTGTAAAACGGTATGCCCCGGAAGAGGAGCACCATTATCAGCAGCAGATGAAGGGTTACAAAATAATGCCCGAAAATGAGCTGTTTGATGTGCAGTGGGTGACGGTGGATCTGCCGGAGCAGGACATGCCCGGCCCCCCCCAGACCCACACTACCTGTGCTAAATGTGGTCAGGTGGTCAGGGATGCCAGAGAAGTAATGGTGGAGGGTCAGCCCTTGTGTCGGATTTGTGCAGGTGAAGGCTATTTCACCTCCATGGGGTCAGTGACGCTTTGATACATGTAAATATTCGGCCAGCACCTCATATTCGCCTAAGTTTGGCCTGCTCACCTAACATTCGTATGCGACGCAGTCCCCAACTTAGAGGAATATGGGGCACTGCCCAAACATTTACGGATGCGTATTGGATTTGTTTTTGAAAAAAAGGGCATTGAATAATAAATTTTGGCATTCTTTACATTACCCCAAACCTATGATGCGTTTTTTTTTGTCATACCCTTTGGAAGAATGAACTCGTTGCATTGGAAAGTGTCAATGGGTAAAAGATACGATGCCTAAACAATAGCTTTACCACAGGGAGGGAACAGATGATTAAGGTTGTGAACATAGAAGATGCAGTGGGATACCCATTGGCCCATGACATTACGGAAATCAGGGCAGGAGAATTCAAAGGGCCGGCATTTCAACGGGGACATATGTTGACCTGTCGTGATCTGGATCATTTGAGGCGGCTGGGAAAAGATCATCTTTATATCATCAAGCCTGAAGAAAGCGAAATGCACGAAGATGATGCTGCCATAGCCATGGCAAATGCCCTTTGTGGGGATGGCGTGGCCTGGGATGAAGCCCCCCGGGAAGGTAAAATTTCCTTAAAGGCCACCCGGGATGGATTGCTTAAGGTGAATGTGGATGCCCTGGAGCAGT
>CAYSSE010000517.1:0-2988 GCA_964433355.1 uncultured Desulfocicer sp. | reverse complement strand
GTCAACCATCTCATGGGCAGGGCCTTGAATGATTATGAGATGATTCGCCATGGTGACCGCCTGATGGTGGCCGTGTCCGGGGGCAAAGACAGCCTGTTTATGCTCAATGCTCTGGAGAGCTTTAAAAAAAAGGCACCCATTTCCTTTGATCTGGTGCCGGTGTACGTGGATCCGGGGTTTGACAATGGATTTGCCCCGGAACTTAAATCGGTGGTTTCTCGATTTTCCGGCAGCATGACGGTGAAATACACCGATCATGGCCTGCGGGCTCACGGCCCGGAGAATCGGGAAAATCCCTGTTTTTTATGTTCACGACTGAGACGTAAATCCCTCTTTGAGATGGCAAGGGATCAGGGCTGTACCCGGATTGCCATGGGACATAACAAGGATGACCTCATTGAAACCCTTTTTATTAACATGTTTTATTCCGGTCGCATGGGAACCATGGTGCCCAGCCAGTCTTTTTTTAACGGCAATATCACGGTTATTCGTCCCCTGGCCTATGTTGAAAAAAAAGAGATTGTCAAATTGGCAAAGCGGCTGATGTTTCCTGATTTTATTAACCCCTGTCCCAGCGATGGTCGATCCAAGCGCAGTGTGGTAAGAGATATGCTCAAGGAAATTTATCGGGACAATCACCATATTAAAGGCAATATTTTCAGGGCCATGGGAAATATTGAAGCAGACTATCTGTTAAAGAAGAGTTTATGATTGATATGCAAAAAATGCGGGATTACCGCAATATCCCCATCGACAAAGTCGGTATCAAAGGACTTCGTTATCCCATTAAGGTCAGGGATAAAAAAAGCAGCGGGCTCCAGTCCACCATTGCCGAAATAAGCATGTATGTGGATCTGCCCCACCAATGCAAGGGAACCCACATGAGCCGGTTTGTGCAGATGCTGCACACCTTCCGCTCCCAGGTGTCTCTGGAATCCATTATGACCATTTTGGAGACCATGAAAACCACCCTGGAGGCGAGCTCTTCCCATATTGAGATCACCTTTCCCTATTTCATTGAAAAAAAATCCCCCGTCACCGATTCCAAGGGACTCATGGACTACACCTGCTCCATCATTGGCTCCTCCCATTCCAATGAAGACCGGGATATGGTGCTCAAGGTGGCGGTTCCCATCACCTCTGTGTGTCCTTGTTCCAAGGAGATCAGTGATTTTGGCGCCCACAATCAGCGGGGGGAAGTGTGTGTCAGCACCCGGTTTAAAAAGTTTGTGTGGATTGAGGAGATCATTGAATTAGTGGAGCATGCGGCATCCTGTGAGGTGTATTCTGTTCTCAAAAGAGAGGATGAAAAGTACGTCACCGAGTTTGCCTATAACAATCCCAAATTTGTTGAAGATGTGGTGCGGGATGTGGGCAAGGTGCTTTTGGAAGATGAGAATATCACCTGGTTTTCAGTGAGTGCTGAAAATTTTGAATCCATCCACAATCATAGCGCCTATGCCTATATTGAACATGGGAATTCCAAAATTAATGCTGGAGGGGCTTGAGACTGACAGGGAGAGAAGGTAACCATGCCGCCACTTTTTTTTGT
The DNA here is from genome assembly GCA_964433355.1 of uncultured Desulfocicer sp. Lineage (GTDB taxonomy): Bacteria > Desulfobacterota > Desulfobacteria > Desulfobacterales > Desulfobacteraceae > Desulfocicer. Next base: position 1,436 of record CAYSSE010000517.1, on the reverse strand, counting down.
AGCTTTTTTTTGATCTCCCCATACCCTTTATTCTCTTGGTTGACCATGATTACAAAGGGGTAAAGTGCGCCATGTTTATCTTTAAAATAACCGCATCGGGTTCGGATCCCCTGTAGAGTTCCTGTTTTGTAATATTCATTGTTTTCGTATTTCATCAGGGCATGGTGTGGTTTAAATGCCTGTAGAATTTTTAACATGGATCGGGGGGATATCCTGTTCTGCCGGGAAAGTCCAGACCCTTCTTCAATAACAAGATCTTTAATACCAAGAGATGCGGCATGGGCCATGGCCACCTTGATGCCCTTTTCCAGGGTGGCAGGAGTCCCTCCTTCCCTGAGAGCCAGGGTTAAAAAAAGCTGGTTGGCCATGAAATTATTGGAGTAGTAAAGTAGCTTTGCCACCACCTGGTTCAAATCATATGGTGAAGACCAGGTGAAAATCAAACGATCCCTGCCATTGACCTTTTCCGATGTCACCTCCTGCCCTGTTTTTATTGACTCCCCTTGAAGAAACCATTTAAAAAGATGCCCGGCATAAAGGGCTTCCGTGCCCTGGGGTAATGGGATTCTTCCTTTTGTCATGCCCGCTGTGGCAACCATTTTCCAGACAAAGGGAACCAGGGGGGTTTCGGTCTCTGCGCTGATCCATTTTGTGGGATGTTGGGGGATGGATTTCAGGTTCTGGGTGGAGGACACTGGCTGCTTAACCTCTTTTTTTTCCTGTGGGCGTTTTTTAAAAGATATGGTGTTGAAATTTGCCGAAAGTGCCCCCACTGATGCGTCGTAGGGATTTAGGGTTCGACTGGTTCCCGGGATGCTGATATCACTTTTAAAAGCGGTTCCATCAACCCTCAATCCACGGATTTCTGAAATGTGTTTTTTTTTCAGTATGGCCCCGATGCGCTTGGAAATGGTACGAATTTCCCGGGAAGTTAACAGGGGATCACCCTGTCCTTTAATTTTGAGGTTTAAATGCCCGTCCAGGAAAAACTCTGTTGTGAAATGAAAGTTTGGCCCCAGGGATTCCAGGGCGATGAGTGCCGTGAACACCTTTAGGGTTGATGCCGGAATAAACCAGCTGTCCGCATTTTTTTCAAAGAGGATATGGCCCCGGGGGTCTGCCAGGAGGATGCCCGTGGTCGGTTGCGCTTCCCGGGCCATGGTGTTTTTTCCCAGAAAAAAACAAGACAGGCAACAGACCAACAAAATCAAAAAAAGGGGCTGTCCTGATCCCAGGGGGGTAGGATTGCGATGGAATATCATGGGTGTTTTGAACTCCAGGATTATAAGTACCCATACATATGTTTTTCGGTATTCCACAGAGATATGCCTTTGATATTTATGGGTTTTATTTTGAAGAATATATGTTCGGGTACTTAGCTCTTTTCAGCGGATTAGACATTCCCTGTCCAAGTAGCCTCAGCAGAGCCCCCCCCC
>CAYSSE010000516.1:0-2989 GCA_964433355.1 uncultured Desulfocicer sp. | reverse complement strand
AAACACAGAATTCTTGATTTTTGTGAGCTGGCTGGCTTTTTCAGGCCCTTTGTCTTCTCCTTTGACCAGACAGAAAACTACGGAAAGGACAAAACCCTTGCCACGGCCCTGGGCTCAGTTATTCAGGTTCTTGTGGATGAAAGCTGCAACCAGATGACCGTGATAACGGCAAATCATACCCCATGGAACGAGCGCATCAAAACCCACTGGGAAGAGGCATCCCTGAATCGTCTGAGCCCGCCCATGGAACTTGAAGGTCTGACCAGAACCCAGGGACTGGAATTGATCAAATACAGGAGCAGTCCGTTCAGCAAGAATGGGCATGAGGTACTGACCAAAAATCAAGATTGGCTGGAAGAAATTTTCAAGGTTCGGACTGAAGTGGGCGTGCGTTATTTTCTCCAGAAATGTAGTAAGCAATGGGACATGATAATGGGTGAAAACAGCCCTTCCCCGGATATTGACACGTATTATTTAAGCAGCATAGAAAACGTGCGAACCCGTTCTAAAAATATGCTCTTTGATCCGAATACATTTTACTGGCTTGTCCATGAAGTGGGGCCTGTTAATCCGGATTTTTGCATTGAAAAAATTGAAACCGATTGCAAATATTTTTCTCTTCTCTGGAAGACTGGCGGCCGTGAAATTTACTTTGGCCTGGAAAGCGGCTCTCACTGGAAAAGGTGGCAGGCATTACAGAGGAAATCGGAAGCCATACAAAAAAGCAACAAAAATTCCAAAACCGTTTTTTTCAGAACTCCGGAGCTCAGGGAGATCCCTGGAAAAGGTTGGCAAACAGCCCCGGAGCTTTTAATAGCAAAACAGAGCCATCTTCATATCATCAGCCTTAACAGGCAGCAGCTCGCAAAGATATATGGCGCTTATTATCTTTATTTGAAGGCGGCCGAAGGAAATCTCCCGCTGAGTACCCGGGACGTCATACATTTTGTCTATGAAAAACTCATGTGGTTCTGGGAGATGGTTACAGGCCCCATACCCAGTAGTCACACACAGATGCAAAACGACAATGAGAAGGTCACTCCCGAACTTGTAAAAGAGATTCGGCTCATTGTCGAGACGCATCGGTTTATGGGTATTGATGAGCTGATCTCAAGACTTTCAGTTCCGGTATCCAAAGAAATTTTACATGAAGCCCGGATCTGGGTTCCTCAGATCAAAATTTTCGAAAGCTCGACGAATACGGTGGTGCAATGGCAATCATAAATATCAATGTCAGCCAGCTAAAATGCGCATGCCTTGACGAATCCTGGAGAAAGGATTTTAAAAACGGAAAAAATCCATCTACCTTCTGTGCTGCCCCCCCAGGCTGCATCCCCGTATACGGCACCAAGTTTCACAAAATCGTGGAACAGTTCACCCGATGGCTCACATCGGGCACGCAATCAAAATTAGGCTTTGGCGCACATAAGGAAAACGAACTCTGGCAAGAGATGTACGACCGCTTTGCCAACAAAACACTCACAAAACTCCTGGAAGCTGAAAAGATTGATTCGGCATATCATCTTGGCGAGTGCCTGAAATCATTCTGCTGTCATTTGATAGATCTGAAAAAGAAAATCCCCGGCATGAAATCATGGCAGGATCTATACCTCACCCAGGAATTTCTTATCCAGGATCTGCCGTTTAAAGTCGGATCTCATTCCCTGTTTATTTCTGGCCAGATGGATGCTGTCAGAATCCACCCGGAACATGGCATAGAGGTGGTTGATTACAAGCTGTCACGGGGCTCAAATTTTAAACAGGATCTGGTTCAAATCGCAATCTATGCAAAGCTGCTTGAGATAAAAAAACCGGGGCTTTCCTTTCATGGGGTGATCGAGTATTTTGAGCCGGAACTTCACGCAGTTCCAGTTTCAAGCAAGGAGTTAGCGTCCATTTTTACCGAACTTGTGGAGCCGATACTGCCTGAGCTTGTCACTCCGGAGAATCATGCTGAAACCTTGTCAAAAAACCTTCCCCCCAAATCACCAGTTAAAGAGCGTATCACCGATCTGTCAGAAAAGATCAGGCAATGCTATGCCTCCTTTAAACTGGATGTCACGGTGATAGGCCGTATTGAAGCTCCCCAGCTTGTAAGATACAGTGTCAAACCCGCCAACGGGGTCAAGGTGGTCTCCCTGGCCAACAGGGCAGAAGATCTTCAGGTGGCCCTTTGTTTACCCATGGCACCTTTAATCGAACCGGCCCGGGGATCGGTGTCCATCGACATCCCCAAGGATAAAACCGATATTGTTTTATGGGAGCAGGTAAGGCGCGACCCCTCGTGGGGCAAGGCGGGTGACAATGTCATCTTTCCCGTGGGAGTCTCCGTCACGAGCCAGTTGATATTCGCCGATTTTTCCGATCCCAACATGTGCCACGCATTGATCGCAGGTGCTTCAGGAAGTGGAAAAAGCGAATTTTTGAAGGCAATGGTGACCTCCCTGATCTCTCAAAATACCCCCGACACCCTACGCCTGTCCATCATAGATCCCAAGATTCTCACCTTCGGAGGGCTTAACGGCAGTCCATATCTGACAGGCCCTGTCATCTCAGAGATGGAACCTGCCATCTCATGCCTGAAAGCGGCGGCCAGTGAAATGAACAAACGTTATCACATTCTTGAAAAGGAGGGGTTTGAAAATCTAAAGAGCCGTTTCCTGGCGGGTCAGAAAGATATCCCTTACTTGTTCATTATTTTCGATGAGTTTGCAGATCTGATCCTCAGCGGAAAAGAGGAGAAAAAAGAGTTTGAAAGCCTGGTGGCCAGAATTGCTGCCAAGGGACGCGCCGCAGGTGTCCATCTGATACTGGCCACCCAGAGACCGGACAGAAATATTGTCACAGGACAGATCAAGGCCAACCTTCCCCTTAAAATTTGTCTCAGGGTTACCACCGCGACCAATTCGCAGATCATCCTGGACCAGTCCGGCGGGGAGTCTCTGCTTGGACGGGGAGACCTTCTCTGTGACCTGGGTCGAGGGGTGGT
>CAYSSE010000515.1:0-2990 GCA_964433355.1 uncultured Desulfocicer sp. | reverse complement strand
TCTTGCTGTACAGAGGGGATTTGATGAAACCAGAAATCATGGTGTTGGGCGTGGGGAATATTCTCTATTCCGATGATGGTTTTGGCATTAAAGTAGTGGAAAAACTTCAAAATAATTATGTTTTTCCGGATCATGTCACCATTGTGGACGGTGGTGTCCTGGGGGTAAATCTGCTGGGGGTTATCTCCCATGCCCACAAGCTAATTGTGGTTGATACTATCTTAAATAAAAGCAATCCTGGTGATTTTCACCGCCTTGAAGGCGAAGAGATCCCCAACAGGATTCTGGCTAAAAATTCCATGCACCAAGTGGATCTTCTGGAGGCTTTGACCCTGTGCCGACTCATGGACAATATTCCAGAAACCATCATTCTTGGTGTGGAGCCCCAAAATTTAGAAACTTTGAATCCTGAATTAACACCCGTCCTTGCCAGTAAGGTGGATGCCATGGTGGAATGGGTACTCCAGGAACTTCTGAGCCTGGGCGTTCCCATACCCGATAAAATCACCTGAGACGATTTCCAGCAAAGGAAACAAAAACCACTTTTTCACCAAGGCTTTTTGGATGGTCAACGCCATCTGGGAAAGGTTGTCAATGTAATTTTGGGCCAGGGGATCCAGGGGAACCACCACACCATTAATGGCCGATGCAATTTTTAAGGCCACCCGTTGATCAAACTGGGGCTGCACAAAAATCACCCGCACACTATTTTTTTTTGCAAGCTGGATAAATGAGACAAGATCCCTGCCCTTGGGGGTTTTACCGCCCCGCTCCACAGCCAATTGCCTTAACCCATAGGCATCTGCAAAATAACCAAACACCGGGTGAAACACAAAAATCGTGTCCCCTCGAAGGGGCTGGAGCACTGTTGCAATCTTCTGATCCAGGAGATCCAGATCCCTTTGGAAAAGATGAAGGTTATTACGAAAAAGTTCTTCATCTTCCGGCACCAGGGTAATAAGGGCATCACATATGTTCTGGGCCTGTTTTTTCACCAGGAGGGGGCTCATCCAGATGTGTGGATCATTCCCCTTTGCCCCATGATCATGAGAATCATTCTCCTCACCCTCTTCTCCCAAATGTCCATGTTCTCCATCTCCCCCATTTGCAATGGTTAAGTTCTTTTTTCCATTCCCATGGGTCTCTTCAAGGATCTCTTTTTCTCCATCCAGCTGGCGCAGTGGAATCCCCTGACCGGTGTCCACAATGGAAAGTCCCGGTGCCATGGCTCGGATTTTGGATATTAATGCCTCTTCAAAGGGAACCCCGATGGTGAACAGCAATAACGCCCGGGAAAGTTTTACCATCTGGGCAGATCCCGGGGCATAGGTGGCAGGACTCTTACCCGGGGGAACCAGAACAGACACCCCTACCCTGTCTCCAGCAATGCGCTGGACAAAATATGCCTGGGGCGCAATACTGACAAACACCTCAATTTTTTCAGGGTCAGCTCCAAAAACCGTTGGGGGGATGATCAGAAGTCCCATCACAATGAAAAATGCCCAGGCTGTGGTTAGGTTCATGCCATTTTTTAATTTTATTTTCCCATTTACTCCCTTTATTTCACACATACAAAAGCCTCCTTTTTGCCAGGTCATCGTTTTGATCACTCTGGGTTGTCATCGTCATCCCAATTGTCAGGATGCAGGGAACTTATAACCGCTGATTTTCTGGGCATGGGGACATAGACAGATAATTCATCGGTATCCACAGGCAAATCTTTCCGAAAATAAAGGGCTGTCGTGGCAAGGATGGCAGAGCAGGCGGCACAAAAAAAGTAAAATCCCGATGGCGATGTCACCTTCATAATGCCCGAAGAAATCAACGGACCAATGCCGGAGCCCACGCTATAGCAGAGAATCAAAGCCGCACTGATGGGAACAATGTTCTCCACATCGATATTATCCTGGGCCCGGGCAACCGCCACGGGGTAGATGGAAAAAACAACCCCGAAAAAAACAGATAACCCCATGAGAATGGAATAGTCCACATGGCCCATCAAAGCAATGGCAAGACAGATCATCGCCGTAAAAAAACTCAGTGCTGAAAGAATCGCCAGCCGGTCAAAGCGGTCTGAAATAATGCCCATGGGCCATTGAAAAAAGAGCCCGGCCCAGATGGTAAGGGTCATGAACATCGTCACCTGGGTAATGTCAAGGCCAATGCCAAGCGCATACAATGGCCCCATCACGTAAAACGAGCCATTAATCATTCCGGACATAAAACTGCCGAACATGGCAAAAGGGGCCAGTCGAAGCAGCTTTAACAAATTATAATGCACCACATCCAATGGTTTAGGGTAAATGGCTTGTGTCAGGGAGATGGGGACAATACACAGGGAAAAAAGCATCCCCAACACCATAAAAAGCAAATTTTCTTCAATGGGTGCTAAATTAAGCATCATCTGTCCCAGCCCGTTGCCAAAATAAACCACCACCATATAAAGGGAAAGAACCCGGCCCCGGACATCGGACTCCACCCGTTCATTGACCCAGCTTTCCACCACCATGTACAGGGATGCAATGCAGATGCCGCTGCATACCCGCAAAACAAACCAGAAAAGGGGGGCATCATACAGCCCATGAGCAATGGCAGCAAAGGCTGTGATGGCCGCAAAGGCCGTGAAGGCTCTGATATGCCCCACCCGCTTAACCGTCTGCTGACAAACGAAAAACCCGAAAATCATGCCAATATAATATCCCGACATGGTAATGGCAATAATCTGCTCATCCCAGCCAGCATAACTTAATCTGACACTTAACAGGGTATTTTGCAAGGAACCTGCCATGGAAAGCATCAGGGTGGATAAAAACAAAAGAAAAAAGGGGCTGGCTGCAGAAATGATGTACATGGCATTTTCCATAAAAAAAGGAGGATAATAGCCAAGCCAGATTAGAGTCATCTTAGAATAAATGGCTGGCGTTATGATCAAATCCCAAAAAAAGTTTCACCCAGGGTGTGGATCGGTTAAAGACGCATTATCATGCCGA
>CAYSSE010000514.1:0-2993 GCA_964433355.1 uncultured Desulfocicer sp. | reverse complement strand
CCCGCCTGGGCATGGACTCCACCTCTGCGGCCACCACCATCGCCTTTGCCATGGACCTGTTTGACCGGGGAATTTTAACAATGGAAGATACGGACGGCCTGGATCTCTCCTGGGGCAATGCCCGCTCCATGGAAACTATTATCCGTCAAATGGCCCAAAACCAGGGCGTACTTGGCACCCTGCTCTCCCAGGGGGTCATGCGGGCGGCCCAAATCATCGGCAGGGGATCAGAAAAATTTGCTGCCCATGTCAAGGGGCTGGAACTCACCGCTTACAACCCCGGTGCCATCATGGGATCTGCCCTGGGGTATGCCATTTCCAGCCGGGGGGGAGATTACAATAATGTGTATGCATCCCTGGAATATGGGTGGCCTCCGGAAAAAGCGTTGGCGGAATTTGGCACGGTTGATGCCGTAGATATCACCCGGCCCGGGGGCAAAGGTGCCTTGGTGAAACGGGCCGTCCTGGTGAATATCATGGTGGATTGTCTGGGGCTTTGCAAGGTGCCGGTGCTCTCCTTGCTTGGGACGTTTAATCTGGAATATGAAGCCAGTCTGGTGTCCGGTCTCATGGGTAAAATCATCACACCAGAGAGGCTTTTCACTGCTGCTGCCCGGGTGGCGGCACTGGAACGAAAATTTAATCTGTCCCATGCCCCGGACAAATCAGAAGACACCCTGCCAGATATGTTTTTCAACACCGAAAAAAGTATCCTGTCCAGGGAAGCCGTGGCAGGAATGGTGCAGGACTTTTACAGGGCCATGGGCTGGGACACCAAAGGCGTTCCCCCGGATGTCCCTGAAGATACCCCTGGTACTTGTCCAGCATCATAAGGCATCATTTTTTTAAAAAAGAACATAAGTCTTCGATTAAAATCGTGCTGTGCAAATGTTTCGGTAAAATTGAATATGTCTTTTAAACAAATGCTGCCATAAGTACCCACACATATGTTTTTCGGTATTCTACAGCCATATATCATTGATATTTATAGATTTTATTTTGAGGAACATATGCCCGGGTACTTAGGGGACAAAAACCCAAAGATTGAGGCCAATTTTGAAGTTACGATTTAAGCCTATAATTGGGTTTTTCAAACATTTCAACCTGCTCCAGGCCCAGATCCTGTTTTCGAATGATCCGGGATTTTTTCCGGGCCATGTCAACATCTTCCATGGGGATTTTTTTTTGGTTATACCACTTGTCAGGATCTTCCAGAAATAGAATCAGCACCTGCACTGCATCCACAGCAGTGCCACAGGAATGGATTAGATGGGGGGCAAATGCGGGTCCGTATCCCTTTTCTGCAATTTTAATGGTCTGTTTTCGGGCATCTTCCCAGAGATTATCCGGGTCCAGCAACACAATGGGAGCCAGGGGATTTTCGTGGAGCTTCATGGAGGTAATGGAGATGGCCAACTCCTCGGCCGTGCCATACCCGCCGGTATTGATGATGGGCAGGTTGCTCAACTTCTGGATATGATCCTGGCGGGGCAGACGAAGCCCCTCTTTATACTTCATCAGCCCGTCACAGGTGGTGAGGGATGCCTGATTTTCGCCCTCCAGATCAATGGCCACCCCCACGCTCATAATATTGTGTTGACGGGCCAGATCATTGGCCTCCTTCATCAGACCCGGTCCTCCGCCATGGACAATGCCCATCTCATCCCCCAGCCGGGCCGCCAGGCGATTCAACAGATCAATGGTCAACTGATTGTCTGCGGCTTCACTGTGGGAGCCATAAAAGGCAAACCAGTAGCGCACCCGGTCAAATCGCTCTCTGTCATCGGGCTCCATAAAACACCCATGGTAAAAAGTGTAGAGCTTATCAATGTCGGGATCATAGCGTAAAAATTCGCAGTCCGAGTGATCCATGTGGGTGAGCTTGATCATTTTTTTGACATAATCATCTTCAAAGGCAGGGGTTCCGGCACTGATGAGAAAGGTTCGCAGACCACTTCGCTTCAGAGCATCCAGCACTTCCGGGGTGGGGAATGTTCTGCCAATGAAGACTCGACTGTTGATGCCCCCCAGCACAGAAAGTTTTTGCAGGGTATTGGTGAACTCCCCATTTTCATCCACTGGGAACACGGGCTGGGACTTTCTCTGGGTACTCTGCACCACACAGCTTTTAATCATCTCCAGTTGGGCCTCTCCATGGGGGTTCAAAGCCCGGGGAATTGGTACAAAGTTACCCTTGTTTAAAATCATTCCCAGGGAATCGGGTTGAATGGTCTGCAATAGATTACTCACCTCGGCATTGGTGAGCAGATCGCACAGGCGATACCCGTTTTTCACCTTGCTTTTTTCCAGAGGAACGGTGAGGGGATTCTGGGTGCGGAAAAAGCGAATTTTTATTCTGGTGGTATTTAAACGCATGTCGGTGTCACCATAATTGTACAGCTCCACCTGGCGATCCCGGAAGGTTCTAAAAGGATCCAGCACCATGGCCGACAAATGACGCACACCCCCCTGTTCCGGCTCCACCACGGGATCAATCACCGCATAGATATCCCCCAAGGAAATTTTGATGGCCCCCACAAATAACTCCCCCGGGTGCAGCAGGGCCGTCTTGAGGTTCAGGGGAATTCTGGATCGAATGCGGTTCAGGGCAATGCGCCCTTTTTTGATGACGGCATTGATGCTGGAGGGATTCATGGCATGGGGCTCAAACCGATATTGATAGGGTTCCAGGGCCACGGAAATATAATCACATGCCTTGCCGGTGAGGGGATCAATCTCCTGGTGGATCTCAAACCCATCATAGTACCCCTTGCGGATTTTCCGGCCCACAAAAAGGCGTTTGTGCAAATAATGACGCACATCCTGAATTCGCAAATCCGGATCCATAATCACCAGACGACCGATTTCATCCCCCTTGTGAAATTGATCCAGCACATTGCCAAGCAAAGGGTTAAGATTGTGAATGCAGCCGTCCAGGAAAACATCCTGACCGTCCACCACCGGAAGAGTCTCCGGGGTTTGTGGCACCGTAT
>CAYSSE010000513.1:0-2994 GCA_964433355.1 uncultured Desulfocicer sp. | reverse complement strand
GTGCATCCCTATACACGAGAGCTGCTGGGCTCCTACCTCACCCTGGATAATTGTAGACAGGTTAAAGTGCCCCGTATTAACTCCCGCTGGGAGCAAAAGGGGTGGGATGAGGGATGCGCCCTTGCACGTCTGTGTGGCAATCCTCTTGATCCATGTAATAGTATGAGTCCAGGCTGGCGGGAGTTATCCCCCACCCATGGGGTTCGTTGTTTTAGGGAGGCTTCGCCTGAATGAAAAAACAACAAAATACGATCATTGAATTAAATAATATTTCAAAGGTTTATTACCAGAAAAACCACCTGTTTCATACGGGTGCCAGTGATGTGGTTGCCTTAAAAGATATTAATCTTAAGATTAACAGGGGCGAAATATTTGGCCTGGTGGGGCAGAGTGGCAGTGGTAAAACCACTGCAGGAAGAATGTTGGTCAAGCTTGAAGAGCCTACCCAGGGAGAAATTTACTTAAAGGGCAAACCCATATCTAAGTTAAAAGGCATTGCCTTGCAGGCATATCGCAAACAGGTTCAGATGATTTTCCAGGACCCCTATCAATCCCTGAATCCTCATCTTTCCATTGCGGAAACTGTCCTGGAACCCCTCATTGTCCATGGTATAGGCACCCGGGAGAGCCAGAGGCAAAAAGTCCTGGACACCCTGGAGACCACGGGTCTGGTGCCGGGGAGTGAATTTTATGATCGATATCCCCACCAGCTAAGTGGGGGCCAGCGTCAGCGGGTGGCCATTGCCCGGGCCATTGTCCTGGAGCCGGAGTTCATCGTGGCCGATGAACCCACCTCCATGCTGGATGCCACCATTGCCATACAGTTGTTCCAGGTATTATTAGATATCCGGGAACGGCTGGACATGACATTTTTGTTCATCACCCATAATCTGGCTGCAGCAAAGTATCTGTGTGACCGCATTGCCGTGATCCATAACGGCGTCATTGTGGAGACCGGTCCCACCCTGGATGTCATTGATCATCCCTCACATCCCTACACCAAAACCCTTATTGCGGCCCAACCCAGCTTTGGTATTTGCCCCATTTTATAACATACATGGCCGTAAGCACTACCATAACTAAGATTGAAAGTCCCTTTCGGGTGTCGCAAGTCTGATTTTTAATGGGGTGTCCTTCATTTCCCAAACAGCAGGCCAGCATGTTCTTATAATCTAACTGCTCATCAGGATAACGGCTTTGACTGTGCCAGTGTTCAATTTTCATTTTGTGAGCAGAAATACGTTTCATGCAATAGGCACAAATAAAGCCCTGCTCTTTCAGAAGTTGTTGTCTGATTGCATCTTTTACACATGTGAAATTGGAACCATCATATTCAGCTTCAGGCTGCAACTTATATTCAATTAGCTCTCTGGGAGGTGACTGTTGTTTTATAAATCTCATGATTATTCGTTCTCCCACCCCAACATTTGCATCCGAACCCTGGCCCCCAAGAGTTCCGGGATATCCCCATTTAAAGAAGCCTCAAGCTTGTCTATTTCTGTTTGAGCCTGTTTGAATTTCTCTTCATCAATTAACTTGCATATCTCATGTAACGCCTGATTTACCTTTGGCGTTCGGGCAAGTTGTTCTTCTTGTCCTTCTTCAAGCATGATTTCATCCAAAATTTCATCACTGCTGAGGCCATATGATTGGGCTGGCTGTTTGAAACAAATTTGATTTTCTTTATTCCGGTATAGTACCCGCAACTGCTCTGCATTAACCTCTCCGATTGCCTGGGGAGAATGGGTTGTGACGATGAATTGACAGTTTGTAAAAATCTGGGGTAACAGACGAAGCATCCATCTTTGCCACAAAGGGTGCAGGTGTAAATCAAATTCATCTATTAAAATGATCCCATCACCTGCCAACGGGCTGGAGGATGTCGGGTTGGCAATGGCCAGCCTGCGTGCCAGATCTCCAACCAGTGCGATCATGCACTTTTCTCCTTCGGATAATTGCTCAACATTGAGTTCTTCACCCTTTTTAAACACGGTCATACGAAGGGGTTTTCTTCTCACCTTGAAATCTGAAAATTCAGGCAAGAATTCAGACAGGGCATGTCTTACGGCATTTAATTGTCTGTCTGGAAATTCCCAGCCTTCAGGTTTGTTCTGACTTTCCAGGTAGGTACGATTTTCATTTTCTAAATCTTCTCTTTGTCTGAACCATTCAAAAAAAGCTCTAAAATTTGCGGCGCTGGTGAGGGAATTATCCCATGCTTCAAGTAATTGAAAATTATGGGCAATCCTGATACGGAGGGGGATATCTAATACCGCACGATTAACTGGATAATAGGCAAACAAGGGAATGCTACACAACTCATCGGACTCGGTAATATTGTCACGTAATTGAAGAATGAACTTTTTGAGTTCAGTCATATCCGTTGTGATATCTACTTTTTGTCCCGGCCGGACTTTAACCAGTTGCCAATGGATGGGTTGGGGTGTAGCACCAACGGCTGAAATCTTTGCAGCTTTCATACCGTTTTGTATCTGTTTCTCAGAGAGACTTCGTCCAGAACCTTTTAAACTTCGTGTTCTTGCCGTTATCCAAGACAACAAAATTGCAACGGCATCCAGAATCGTCGTCTTACCCGAGCCATTGGAGCCTGTCAAGACAGTCAGTTTGTTATCCAAAGGCATCTCAAGGCAATGGACACCTCGATAGTTTTCTAAATTTATTGAAATGAGTTTCATTTTTATTTTCATTTTCATTTTATTATTTCAATGAAAATCCCCCCAGTTTTGTCTCCAGATACTCCTCAATGCCTTCCATGGCACCTTCCCGGCCCATGCCGCTCTCTTTCATGCCGCCAAACGGGGCCGCAGCCGAGGTGGGGTTGATGTCATTAATGCCGATGATGCCGAACCGAAGGCCTTCAAAAAGGAGCATGGCCTTGGATAGGTTCTGGGTATAAATATAGGCAGCCAGACCATAATGGGTATCATTGGCCATCTTTAAAAGCTCTTTTTCATCCTTGTAGGTGATGATGGG
>CAYSSE010000512.1:0-2995 GCA_964433355.1 uncultured Desulfocicer sp. | reverse complement strand
AGCAGCAGTGGAATAATAACCGGAAGGGAGGCTTTTTTATCCTGTTTGATACAGAGTCGCCATATTTTGGTCATATATTCAAGCAATTGAAGATGAATATATTTTTCGTGATAACTCTTGTGCTCAAAGAGGACATAAACATACCCGGAGGTATCCGCCAGATTGACCTGATAAAGCATGTCTGAAAAATATTCGGCAAGATCCTTTTCCACAAAGGAATCTTTCTTGATTTCAAGGCTTTGAAAATCCATAAGCTCTGAAATGGCATCTGGTAAATACTGTTGCAGAAAACAGCGGACATTTTCCAGATCACTCCATGTCTCACGGAAAAGCTTATCATGGGGATTGTTTACATGGGGTACATCACCATTTTTGGTTTCTGGCATTGCTACTCCCTGATATTGCTATTGTGGAATTCCATATGGAGCTCTCAGACCCAAAATAAAATTAACTATCTTTTTTTATAGAATAATCTATTCAATACTGACGTCAAGCTTTAAATGGATGTACGGTCGGTTTCATGATAATTACGGATGTGGTGGCTACCACACAAGGCCTTAAAGGGATGTTTTTGACCCGGAAAAGTGGGTTTTAAGAGATAAAACAGAGCTTTTTTAGAGCAATTAAGCTTTAATAATAAATACTTATCTGGGTCAGACCCCAGGATTCAGACCCCAGGATGTTAACAGAATCTGACCCCAAAGGGCTTGATCACAAAATCCTGAGCCCAAAATCTTGATCAGTTAAGCATCAAGCAACGTTGCAATTTCTGACGAATCGGGGTTGATCATAAGATGGGCCACTATACGGATTCTGAATATGTGGCAACCCTAAACGTCTGTAATTATAGACCTTATTTAAAGCTTTAAAAAACCCCCTTCAAAGTGGCCCATGTTATGACCAAGCCCAATGTTTATTATTTCCATGACACCAGATTACGCAAGGAGCGGCTGAAAATAAGGCCCACCTCGTGGACTGTGACGCCGGGAAGACCGGTGTATTTTTGGGCGTAGCCCTTTTCCCGGATCTGTTTTAATGCAATGTTTTCAGGAAGATCATCACTGTTTTTTGCATCCACCACTTTGATTTCCATTATAAAAATGTGGCTTCCCAGCTTGACGGTCATATCCGCCTGACCATGGTTGGTGATGTCTTCGGGGATAATTTCGGCGTTCAGGGAACTGAAAAAAGCAAACAACACCGATGCATAATAACCTTCGCTGTCGGCAAGACTGTTCTTTGTGAAGTTTCGCCAGGGAACGGCGGCAAAAAGACGGTGGATCACGGCAGCCATGCCGTCAATGTCTCCGGTTTCCAGGCATGTGTATAAATCATCCTGGATGGGAATTTTCTCACTGGCATGCCTGCCGGTATACCCGTCTATAAACACATCCCCAAGAGCGATTTTCACCTCCTGGTTTGGCACACGCAACCGAAACATCATCCGGTCCCGGCGGGTGAAGGTCTTTTCAATGGTGAGATAGCCCGACTGGAACAATAAGGTCACGGGATCAATGTTTTCAATGTCGAAAGAATCCAGTATGGACTCGGTGACTTCCACCCCTTCCAGTTGCGGAAGAAAGTACCTGTTTTTCCGGAACAGTTTTATCAGAAATGCCGGGTTTCCGGTTTCAAACCAGTAATTGCGGAACTGAAACCCATTGCTGATGAGCAAAAGAATATCAAAGGGGTTGTATACCGCCTCATCCCCCAGCCATTTATACCCGTTGTACCATTGCTGGATTTTTTCCCGGTCCACATCACCAAGATGTTCCCCGAAGGTTTCTTCCAGATCGTTGCGCGTATAGCCGCATATGGCTGCGTACCGGGTATCCAGGGTGATGTCCACCAGCTGGTTCAAGCCGCTGAACAGGCTGACTTTGGAAAACTTGCTCACCCCGGTCATGAAGACAAACTGGAGGTGGGCGTTCTGCCCCTTGAGAACAGAATATATATTTTTCAGCCCTTCACGCATTGCAACAGCTGTCTGTTCGTCTGCAATATTATCGAGAATTGGTTTGTCATACTCATCTATCAAGACCACAACACGACGGCCATATTTTTTGAAGCAGCTCAGGATCAGATCTTCCAGAACACCCGCCGGGGTTCCATCTACAGAGTGGGGAACTTGCAATCGCACCGCATTGTTCTTTAAAATTTTATGGATGCGTTGATCAAGATCTGTGCGGTTCTGCAATACGGCACTGGCAAAATCAATGACAATGACTGGATAGGTACGGTGCCAGTCCCATTTATCTTGAATATACAGCCCCTTGAACAGTTCCTGGTTGCCTTCAAAAATTTCCTTGAGGGTGTCCACAAAAAGGCTTTTTCCGAACCGCCGGGGCCGGGACAGAAAATAATGGCCCACCTGTTTTACCAGATGCCAGGCTGTTTCGGTCTTGTCAACGTAGGCCATATCCTCCTGGCGGATGGTGGCCAGAGTGCTGACGGATAAAGGCAGATTTTTCATGGCTGCTCCTTGATGTCATCAATGGACCTGGATCACAACACAAGCCTGACCGCCGGCCCGGATTTGGTCAGACCCCGGCTCAATGCTGTAGTGCTAATTGAGCAAGGTTGTAATCTCGGATATTGTCTGTTTTTGGCATTGTGGTATATCCTCATGGGCCATATGACCCTGTAGGCCCGCCATATGAAGGACGACCCATGTGGTGATAAGACCCCATTCCTGATATTATCGTTGATTATCATTTCAGTATATGCGACATAAGTTAAAAGTCAATATTTCAGCAATAAATACAGAAATTTGTCATGGATTTGTTATCACAGCAATCTTTAATCTATCAACAACGCCCATAAGCCAAGCCTGACCCCAAAGATGCTCCAAAGACAGCGAGGCGTTTTTCTCCACCATTCCCCATGACTTGTACCGTAAAAATCAGCTGGTCGGTTATGAGGGATATTACGCGTCCATTGTTTATAAAAATGGCGTAAAACCCCTATCCCTTTAGGGTAGGGGATGTAAGCCATA
>CAYSSE010000511.1:0-3010 GCA_964433355.1 uncultured Desulfocicer sp. | reverse complement strand
CACCAGGGCCCTTTGGGCAAATTTCATGCAGTGCTCCGGAGTCTGGACATAAAGGTTGTCATTACAAATAAACAATTGTCCGGGCTCCAGAATCACGGTCTCTCTGGTGCTCAAGAGCAGTGTCAGTTCGTGTTTTTGTTCCTGTCTTTCCTTGATGTCGATGACAAACAGGGCCGTGTCTTCGTAGGAAAAATACACCTTTTCAAGGAATCCCTCCCGGGGCTGGCAAAGGTAGTACCCCACTTCATCTTTTTGGATGGATGCGTTAAAATGCCGGATGATTTTTGGGTGTTCAAATTTGCCATCTTCGGTGTGCCAAATCCCATTTTTGTCCAGCCAGAAGAGCGCGTCCTCTTTGGGGATGATCATTTCTTTTAATCTTGGTTCCATTTAATTTTTCCATATCATTAATTATAGACTCTCGGTTTGATAACCATCATAACATACTGTAATCTAAATAAAGTTTTATTTGAAATTTTTATTTTTTTATATCAATAAATTCAATTTGTTATAAAAAAATGGTCGAATCGATGGTCATAGAGTTTCAGCACATCGGGGTTGATTATAAGATGGGCGACTATACGGATGAAAACACAGGAGCCACCATTGAACTTGTGGAAATCACCGACGACTACACCATTGATCTGGATGGTCTGGAAAAAAAGGCGGCGGCAGATGATATCAAATGATTCATGCTCTCCCACATGCGCGGCCATATCACCCACATGGATCGCATCATGGAGATCTGTGACACCCACAATCTGAGCCTTATCGAAAATTTTGCCCACACTGCCCAACACCAACCGCATCCTTGCCGTGATGCGTGACATGCAAATCCCCTTGACTTTTTCCCTGGAAGATTGTTGTCTCATCATTGAAATCATCGACGCCGTTGCCAAAGAGGTTTTTAAATAAGTACCCATACATATGTTTTTCGGTATTTAACCGAGATATACCATTGATATCTATAAGTTTTATTTTGAGGAATATATGCTCGGGTACTTAAAGACCGACATTTTTGCCGGCCACACCATCAACTAAAGTTTTAAATTGTGGAGAAATACCATGTCTAAAAAAACCATCAGCACAGACAAGGCCCCAGCAGCCATAGGTCCCTATTCCCAGGCCGTTGCAACGGACACTCTTTTGTTTACCTCGGGCCAGATACCCATTGATCCGGCCACGGGGAAGATTCCCGATGTTTCCATTGAAGAGCAGGCACATATAGTATTTAAAAACCTTGCGGCCATTGCAACAGAAGCCGGCACCACCCTGGACAATGCCGTAAAGACCACTGTTTTTTTGGCGGACATCAATAATTTCCAGGCGGTGAACGGCGTCTACGCCGAATATTTTAAAGAGCCCTTCCCGGCCAGAAGCGCTTTTCAGGTGGCTGCCCTGCCCCTGGGCGCAGCCCTGGAAGTGGAGGCGATTTTTCAACTCTAAATAACTGCCACAGGCAAACCGTATTCTGGCCTTGCCCCTTTTAAAGACAGGCGGAGTTCATCCCAGCTGTTCAAAAGGGAAAGTACATTTTCGGCTCCCTTTTAACCCCATCCCAAAGTTGTGCAGATATAGTAAAACAGAGCCGTTACATAATAATTCAATAATATAGGAATTTCCATTTTATCAATTATTAAATCAATAAGTTATAAAAAGTCAGCCCGATAGGGTGCTAAGTTCAAATACAAACAAAACAGTGCCCGGGCAAAGGTCTGGCCTGTTAATACAAAACTCCAAGGAGAGATAAATGAATTTTACTCAATTTCCAAGAAGACACTATGTACCCACCCCCACCCCCCTCGAAGCCATGCCTGCCCTGAGCAAAGCCCTGGGCGGTGATGTGAACCTTTACATCAAAAGAGACGACCTTCTCCCCGGTGCCGCCGGTGGAAACAAAACCCGTAAGCTTGATTTTTGCATTGCCGATGCCATGGAAAAGGGTGCAGACACCATTATTACCTGCGGTGCCGTACAGTCCAACCATTGTCGACTCACAGCCGCCTGGTCTGCCAAGGAAGGGCTTGATTGTCATCTTATCCTTGAAGAGCGGGTCAAGGGATCTTACAAGGAAACAGGCAGCGGTAACAACTTTCTCTTTGAACTTCTGGGTGTGAAAACAATCGGCGTTGTGGCTGCAGGATCGGACATGATGGGCGAGATGGAGAAAAAAGCTGCGGCCCTCAAGGCAGAGGGTAAAACCCCCTACATTATCCCGGGTGGTGCCTCCAACAGCATTGGCGCTCTGGGATATGTGGCCTGTGCCGAAGAGACCATGAACCAGCTAAATGACATGCATCTCAGCATTGATCACATTGTGGTACCCTCTGGTTCCGCCGGTACCCATGCCGGAATGGTTGTGGGCATCACCGGTGTCAACGCCAACATCCCCGTATCGGGTGTGAATGTCTCCAGGCCCAAGGATGTCCAGGAGGAGATCGTCAACAAGCTGGCCGTTGAGACCGCAGAAAAAGTGGGTGTAAAAGGCGGTGTGGCCCGGGAAGATATTGTCTGCTTTGACAGCTATGTGGGACCGGGATACTCCATCCCCACCGATTCCATGGTGGAAGCGGTGAAACTCTTCTCCATGAAGGAAGCCATTTTGCTTGATCCCGTATACTCTGGCAAGGCAGCGGCAGGCCTCATTGATCTGGTTAGAAAAGGACATTTTCCCAAGGGGTCCAATGTGCTCTTCCTCCACACCGGCGGATCTCCGGCACTGTATGCGTACATGGACTCTTTCAGATAATACCCCTTCATCGTCCGAAACAAATAAAGTTCCGGACGGTGGGTTGTTTTTATTAGAAAATAAAACTTCCGGACAACCTCAGCAGAGCCCCCCCCGATGGGCAATAGGAACCGGCCAATTGGGCCGTCTACGGTTCCGGGCCGGGCCCATTGCCCGTCGGGGGGGGGGGCATAACACCATTTTCAATATTCGTTGTACCCGCTAGAACATTTGGGTTATATGAAAAAGTAGACATGTCTAATATTCTTTCGTGCTTAGTTG
>CAYSSE010000510.1:0-3010 GCA_964433355.1 uncultured Desulfocicer sp. | reverse complement strand
ATAATATTTGCGGAATTTGAGATTAATATTGAAGAACTTATGCTTGGGTACTTATATATCCCAAATGGGATATAATCAAGCGATAATAATGGAGTCAATATATAGTGGAATCTGACCCAGTTAAGCTTTTGTTTTTATAGGTTATATTGCAAAAGATATGTAAATATTCGGCTTGCTCAGTAAATGTTTGGGCAGTGCCCCATATTCGCTTAGTTGGGACTGCGTAGCATACTATTGCTATGTGAGCAGGCCCAACTAAGTGAAGATGGGGTGCTGACCGAATATTTACAAAGATATGGGTAAGTAAGGGCTTAGCGTATACTTTCTGATGTTAAAAAGGGGCGTTTAAGCCAAATCTGACTCCAATTGAATTCTGATTTAAAAAGGTAAAATTGATGAATGATCAATCTAAGATAGCTGTTGTCGGGCTCGGTTATGTAGGGCTACCCCTGGCAATTCATTTTGGTGAAAAGTTTGCCACGGTGGGGTTTGATCTCTTTGTTTCACCATACAAATCCCCATGGATGGCATCAGGCTATATTCAGCATGCGCTGGGTTATTTCCTGCTAAGTGCCGTCGCCTGCCATGCATTTCCCAAAAGGCGAACCTGGGCCTGCCTTGCCGGGATTCTCTGTTTTGGGATAGTCCTTGAATTGATTCAATATACAATCCCCACCCGCACCTTTAACCTTTAACCTTTACGACATCCTGGCAAATGCCTTGGGCATTTTTACAGTAATGATTATAAAAATATTTAAACTAAAAAGGTGAAGACATGGAAACCACGAAGCAAGACTATGTCTTGAATGCAAAGTTTGATTATGATCACAGATCATCTGAAAACAATGGCTTTTTGTCTCCAGCATGGATCGCAGGGGTTGATTTTTCGCTGCTTACCTTTTCATTTCTTTTGATGAATTTCTGGCAGTGGTTAAAGGCCGGTATTGTGATGCTGGCCGTGACCACCGTTGTGATTTTTGCCTTTCGGCTCTTTGAGTATTCCAGATTCCAGGCCCTGGGGACGGTGGTGCTGCTCACTGCACTGGAGGGGGGCTTTGTCTGCTTTTACTTTCGGGGCCGGAAAGACACACAAATCGACCAGGATCAAAAAATCACTCATTGATATCATCAAAATCCACCCTGGAATTTAAATAGGATACCATGCATCCCTATTCGGAATACCTTCAACAATACGTGTATGATCAGCAGGGGCTGCAAAAGGGGGGCAAGCTAAAAGAGGATTTTCGCATGACCACTTGGGGCAAACTCATGCGAAAGCTGTGGCTGGATGAACTGCCCATGCTCTACAACTGGCTGAGAGGGGATCTACAAATTGTGGGGGTCCGTCCCTTAAGTTTCCATTATCTAAACCTGTACGATGACGAACTCAAGGAGTTGAGAAAAAAGGTAAGACCCGGTCTAATCCCCCCCCCTACTACGCAGACCTCCCGGACACCTTTGAATAAATCTGTGATTCAGAAAAAAGATACATCAAATCCTATCTCACCCACCCCATAAAAACCCAATTCTATTATTTCTACCGAGCCTTCATCTGGTGTTAAATCCCTGGAACCTGGACGGCCTGGAGGAGATGGAAGCAGACACCGGTAAACGGGTGTACAATATCCTGCAGCTAAGGCTTCACCCTTCCCTGATCGCTCTGAAAAAAGAGATTGAATTGCAAAATGTAGATAAAAAATATGACATTGATCTCACCTACATCACCTCCAGGGGCAACTGGTATTTTACTTCCTGGAAGGGTGATGAAACAAAATCAGGCGGCATTGCCACCAACATCGGCATCCATTTCTATGACATGCTCATGTGGATATTTGGCAAGGTCCAGCTCAGCACTGTCCATCTGCGCACCCCCCAGAGTGCAGCCGGGTTCATAGAGCTTGAAAACGCCAGGGTTCGGTGGTTTTTAAGTGTGGATGAAAATAAATTGCCCCAGAACATCAAAGAAATGGGCCAGAAAACCTATCGCTCCATCACCGTGAACGGCAAAGAAATTGAGTTCAGCAAGGGATTTACAGACCTTCACACCCTGAGTTATCAAGGCATATTGGACGGCAACGGATTCGGCCTGAAAGAGGCCCGTCCCAGCATCGAACTGGTTCACCAGATCCGAAATGCCGACATCGTTCTCAAAAAAGAGTGCCTGCATCCCCATTTACGTGGTGCCATGAATTAATTGGGTGCAGTGTTTATTCAAAACTTAACACAAGCCTTTTACCAAGGGCAGCAGCAGCCTTATCAATCATTTTCAGAGTTGGTGAATTGTGGGGATTTTCAAGGCGCTTGACCGAAGGCCATGAAGTCTCAAGGGCGCGGGCCAACTCTGCCAGCGATTTGCCCTCCCGCGCTCTACGAACAAGTAGAGCCGCCTGCACCTTCACGTCGGGAGAAATTAAATAAATATTTTTGCCGGTTATGTTGAAAGGTTCTGGAATTTCCTGTTCTTCGTCAAGGCGGTACTCCATGGTGAGAGTGAGAACTTCAGAAGCGTTAAAAAGTGCTTCCTCTATAGTTTCTCCTTGGGTCATTGCCTCTTCTATGTCGGGAAAAGAAACAAAGAAGATACCGTCTTTTTCTTTAGTTATCTGTACCGGGTATTCGATTTTCATTTCAATTTTACTCCTGTCTGTTTTTCGATTGCCTTTAAAAGGCCAATTCCTGCGTCTTTCTTGCCATGGACTGGCACAGAAACCGTTTTTAGGCCATTAGATAATAAATGGTGACTACCTCGTACCCGAACAATCTGCCAGTTGTTTTGCTCTAATATTTTTATTATTTCCTTCCCATTCATATCTTTATAAATATATCAGAAAAAGTATATCGTCAATGATTTGTTGTCAGAGAACGAGAAAAAGGAAATGGAATATGACTTTTGTGCATGAGACCGCCATTGTGGATGATGGTGCGGTCATTGGAGAGGATACCCGGGTGTGGCACTGGGTGCATATCTGCGGCGGGGCCGTGATCGGTTCCGACTGCTCTTTTGGCCAGA
>CAYSSE010000509.1:0-3011 GCA_964433355.1 uncultured Desulfocicer sp. | reverse complement strand
GTCTACGACCCAATATTCGTTGTGTCCTACAGGACATGCCCGTTATATGAAAAAGTAGGCGTATTTAACATTCTTTCATGCTTCGTTGTGGATGGACCAAGGTCAGAATAAAATCCACCCGTGGTGGTTATATTGAACCGGCCATTGTTGCGGGAAGGAATGCGCCAAGAACCGGGGCAGGCTTCTAAATCAACAAGATCATCTATGAGGTGGTAATAAAAAAAATAAACTTGATCCGGATCAAGGAAATTATGCGTTTGCCAATGTATATTTAGACCAGATTTAGAGATAAACCTGACATGGAAAAGCCATGGACGATACAGGTTGATTGAAATAGAGACGACAAGGAGGCAGCCATGAAATGTCCCGGACAAGATACCCAATACTGGAACAAAGAATCAATTTTTGAAGTTGCATGTCCCGAGTGCGGAACCCCCATTGAATTTTTCAAGGACGATACTGCCCGAAAATGTAAAGGGTGTGATAAACGCATTGTAAATCCCCATCTGGATTTCGGGTGTGCCTCTTATTGCCAATATGCGGATCAGTGCATCGGCACTCTACCCGAAGAGTTTCTAAAGGAGCGGGAAGATCTCCTCAAGGACCGTGTGGCCGTGGAGATGAAACGCTATTTTAAGACGGACTTTAAGCGTATCGGTCATGCCATGCGGGTGGCGCGGTATGCCGAAGAGATTGGCCGCAATGAAAAGGGGAACCTTGCGGTGATCCTGGCGGCGGCCTATCTTCATGATATTGGCATTACATTGGCCGAAGAAAAATATGACTCCAATGCCCCAAAGTACCAGGAGCTTGAGGGTCCCCCCATTGCCAGGATCATATTGGAAAAACTGGGGGCCAAGACAGAGCTCATCGATGAAGTATGTGATATTGTGGGACACCACCATCATCCCCGGGAGGAGGAGACCATCAACTTTAAAGTGCTGTATGATGCAGATCTCATCACCAACCTGGAAGAGGAACATAAAGAAGAAAAAATGCCGTCGGATCGCCTGGATCGCATTCTTAAAAAATCATTTCTCACCGATTCCGGACGAGCTAAGGCATCTAAGATTCTGGGTTGATTTTCCCGTTGATTTACACCTTTAGATTCTTATTTCTGATAAATATATAAGGAAAAATAAAATGAAAGTAATGCGAAAAATAATCGAAATTGATGAAGAAAAATGTGATGGCTGTGGTAATTGTGTTCCTTCCTGTGCCGAAGGAGCCATCCAGATTGTAGACGGTGTGGCCAAGGTGGTGAAAGATCAGTATTGTGATGGTCTGGGTGCCTGTCTGGGGGAGTGTCCCCAGGATGCCTTAAAACTCATTGAACGCGAAGCCGACGAGTTTGATGAGGCCGCCGTGGAAGCCTTTCTGGAAAAACAAAAGAAACAACAGGCAAGGCAAAAAGAGCCTGTCACTCTGGCCTGCGGTTGTCCTTCCACCCAGCTGAAAATTTTTCCCACAGGTGGAGGGGGATGCAAAGAGGCCAACAAACCCACCACCCTGTCAACGGGTGCTTCTGC
The DNA here is from genome assembly GCA_964433355.1 of uncultured Desulfocicer sp. Lineage (GTDB taxonomy): Bacteria > Desulfobacterota > Desulfobacteria > Desulfobacterales > Desulfobacteraceae > Desulfocicer. The sequence continues at coordinate 1,482 of CAYSSE010000509.1, read as the reverse complement.
CCTTTGCCACTGGCCGGTGCAGATCCGGTTGATTCCCCCCACGGCTCCTTTTCTCAAGGGGGCGGATCTGTTGATCACAGCCGATTGTGCCGCTGTGTCAGCCCCGTCTTTTCATAATGATTATCTCAAGGGAAAGGTGGTGATGATGGGATGTCCCAAGTTTGACGATGTGGAATCCTATGTGGAAAAATTTGCCCAGATCTTTAAAGTGGCTGGCATTAAAAGCATCACCACTTTGATTATGGAAGTGCCCTGTTGTTCGGGGTTGCCTGGGCTTGTAGAAAAAGCCATGGCCCTTGCCGGTGTTCAAATTCCCATGGAAAAGGTGGTGATCAGCGCCCGGGGAGACGTGGTCAAATGAAGTGGGCCTCCGAAGCGGATGAGGCCATTAAAAAAGTACCTTTTTTCGTGAGAAAAAAGGTACGACAAAAGGTTGAGCAATATGCCCGGGACAAGGGGAGGACCCTTGTGGGCATTGCTGATGTCAAAGCTGCCAAAAAAAAGTTTGTCTCTTCCATGTCCAATGACATCAAAGGATATCAACTGGATCGCTGCTTTGGTGCCTCGGGTTGCCCCCATGCCGCCCTTTCCTGTGAAGGCATCATGGAAAAAGCCGAGGTTATTTTTAAACAAGAAGATATCCTGGGGTTTTTGAAAAAAGAGGTCAAAGGGGACCTTAAATATCACCATGAGTTCCGCATGAGCTGCGCCGACTGCCCCAATGGGTGTTCCCAACCCCAGATTAAGGATGTGGGCATTCTAAGTGCCAGATCTCCTCGGCTCACCGATGAGGTGTGTTCCCAGTGCCGTGCCTGCGTGGAAATTTGCCCGGATCATTGCATCTCACTGGATGACAATGACGAAGGTCCATCCATTGATTTTGATGCCTGTATGATGTGCGGTAAATGCATTGGGGCTTGTCCCACCGGCACCATTGATGAGGGTGAAAAGGGGTTTCGGGTACAATTGGGCGGCCGGCTTGGCAGACACCCCCGCCTGGCCATGGAGATTCCCCGGCTGATGTCGGAACCGGAAGTCCTGGAAGTGTTGAAACGGGCACTGGTCTTTTACAAGACCCATTCAAAAAACGGTACTCGGTTTTCAAAGCTGTTGGGCCCTGAAGATATGCAGGCCTTGATCCCCTGAAGCAACTAAAAAATAAGAACTATATGAAAACAATACCAGACAGGAAAAGGCCTTCAACCCCCCAGCAGGGTTATGAAGGCCTTTGTTTATTCAATCTTTAATGCGGTTCACCCGCTGGTTCTGTTTTGTATCTTACTGGGTCCAAGTTAAAGATATTTTCCGTTTTGATTGAACACAGTCACGTAAATAGAGGTTAATTAAATTTTGATATGGGACACCGGTTTCCTCAGCCTGATTTTTAAAGTACTCTATTATATCTACACCAATTCGAATGGTGACCTGTTTTTTTAACTTTTTAAAAAAGGAGATTCTTGCTGTCCGGTTCACCTGGCTGTT
>CAYSSE010000508.1:0-3018 GCA_964433355.1 uncultured Desulfocicer sp. | reverse complement strand
AAACGGGCCGGATAACCCGGTACATTAATCTCTCCCAGGCCGGGGTATTGGGCTGGCCGAACATAGTCGTTGGCCTTTGCCTGGATATCATTTTCCACATCCATCACCTTCTGGATGGGGGCGAACATGAGCTTGGCTGCCATGAAATCCGCCATCCACTCATCCCGGGATCGGGTGGTAAAAATTTCATCGAACCGGGAGGTCAGCTCATCGGAGGTTATGGGCCCCCCTTTTTCATTGGTGAATTTCGGATCACGGACAATTTCAGCGACACCCATGACCCGGCAAAAAACTTCCCAGTACTTCTCCTCGGGATGATGGGTACACATCACCCATTGGCCGTCCCCGCAGCAAAACACATTCCGCAGGGGAGAATGCTGAGATCGGCCTGATGGCACACAGGGATCGATTTTCAAAGTATTGGCCAGCATCAGGTTGATATGCTGAAGCCATAATGACGACCCGTACAATGAGACATGGACTTCCTGGGAAATACCCTGGCGCTCCCTGGCCAGCAGAGCGGCAAGTATGGCATGGGAGAGACTTATGGCCGTGGCCTGATCAAGCAGTCCGATGTGTAACATAGCCGGTAACTCCCCGCCCGTGGTGAACATCAAACCCGAACAGGCCTGCCCCAGGGGATCAAATGCGCCAATATCCTGTAGGGGTCCCTCCTGTCCATAACCGGAAACACTGGCATGGATAATCCTGGGATTGAGTGCACAGATGGATGCATAATCCAGATTCATCTTATGGGTGGTGCTTTTTCGCAGGTTGATCATGAACACATCTGCATCCCGGATCAGGCGGTTAAAAATTTCTCGACCCGCCTCAGTCTTGATGTCCAGGCAAATATTCTTCTTGTTTCGGTTAGACACTTGAAAGGTCACACTCCGACCGTCAGGCCCGGCCATATCAACAGCTCCCACCTTGGTCCAATCGCGGATGCCGTCCCCCACCGGGTCTTCCACCTTAATCACCTCTGCCCCCAGGTCACCCAATATGGCCCCGCCCCCCGGGCCGGCATGAAATACGCCATACTCAACGACCTTTATCCCCTCCAGGGGTAGAGGGCCAGAATCCCGGCCGTCTTTATCATGGTAGCTGATTTCCATTCGCTATCTCCCTTGTTCACTCATGAGTTATAAATTCTCCTTTAGCAAAACGACAAATAGGCACTTTAATTACAGATCTCTAATTACGATGTGATTTTCAACCTTGATTATGCGGCCAATGTAATCATGGCGGTTTCCACGGGAAAATCATGATAACAGCCACGCACATTACAATCCTTTGAGACATGATGCCGGTGGACGACAAAATCAAAATCCTTGAGTCGTTGATAAAAGGATTCAAACACCAGGTGTTTTGTCTCAATGCTGATATTGCAATCACTATGAATACCAAACACGCCAGCGGCATGATGCATCATAAGGAAAAAACAGGCAGCTGACATATACTTGGGAATGGACTCCTTGTAAATCTCCGGATAAAACTTGGATACATTCATTGAATTGGAACTGACATCGTGGGAGACGATTAATCCAGTTGAAATCTTATGTTTCTTTTTCTTACTGTAGAGAAAATATTCTATACTGGCACCGTCATTTTTATAGGAAAGTGAAAAACGTTGGAAAAATGCCGGTGCATGAATTTCCATAAAAGAAGATCCATGTATTTCGGTCGGGCAGTCAGCCAGCAAATTCGTATCAAAAAGAATTTCACCCTGAATCCATCGATTAAACTGGTCTGCGTGTTCATAGCAATGGGCCATAGCCAGGGGCAATTCCAGAGATTTTGATTCCAATCCATGGGTTTTACATATTTGCCCAAGGATTTTCCGCCCAAGGGAATAAACAAAATTACTGGGGCCAGAGGATTCAATTTCAGCGGTGTGATCCCCAGATATAAATGCATCCTTACAGACATCATGGCTGTAAGATGTCCAGGCTCTACAGATTAAGGGACGCACCGGATAAACACTGCACACCCCCTTTTCCAAAAAGATACAAGGCGTTTGATCTTTCACTTTCACACGATGTTCAAGATTAACGCCTTCTGTGAGTTGTCGATTGTTATCGATTCGTTTTTTCAAAAGCGTTCGCTGGGCTTGTGGAAGTAATTTTTCCACCCAGGCAAACATCACCAAGGCCTCCAGCGGAGTCACCTTGACTTGGGCGTGGCAGCAATAGCTGCAACCGACCTCACAGGCCACAGGTATTCCTGCTTGTTCCTGGTGAACCTGTGTCACAATATTCTCAGCCAGGGCCGCCACTTTTTCCAGTCCAACCCGGAATCCATCAAAGGTTACACCTGAATTCAAATGGGATATGACGATATCTGAAAAAAGCTGCTCCAGGGTATTTATTGCATCTGTCTGCTCCGTTTCCATGGGGGTATCACCTTCATATGGGAGTATTGCAGAGAAAGGACCACTATTAACTGTGGAGAAATCAGAGCATACTGATTGTAAAACTGGATTTAATAACAACTATATTTTTGTACTTATTGTTTTATGATGGCAAGTTTCAAGGCAAGCCCCAAAAAGACGGTTCCGGCCACACGGTTTAAAATTTTTTAATAGGTATCATTTTATTATTCACACGTATAACTAATTTTCCGAAATTACCACCGTTCAACATGCCAATGAACGCCTCTGGTGCGCTTTCCAGCCCATCCACCAGATGCTCCCGGTATTTTATATCACCTTTGGCCAGCCACTGGGACATATCCTTTGCAAATTCATCGTAGCGATGGCCATAATCATCAAAAATAATGAACCCTTGAACTTTTAACCGTTTGACCAGAATGGTGCCCATCAAACGAGACAATCGGTCAGGCCCTTCGGGAAGCTGTGTGGCATTGTACTGGGAAATAAGCCCACACACAGGGATTCTTGCCTTTGTGTTCAGTCGTGGCAACACCGCATCAAACACTTTACCCCCGACACTCTCAAAATAGATGTCAATTCCCTTGGGGCAGGCAGTTTTAAGCTGTTTGGCAAAATCTGAAGCATGG
>CAYSSE010000507.1:0-3028 GCA_964433355.1 uncultured Desulfocicer sp. | reverse complement strand
ACCCTTGAAGATATCTGTCCCGCAGCCGTTCAATCACCTGCCCGGCCAGGGTCAGTTGTTTGTCGATGCTGACAATGAAATCGCGTTGGCGCTGTTCCTGGACAAGGGCGGTTTCCACCTCTCCCAGGGCCTCAAGAATTGTTTGACCGTAGGCATTCAGTGCTTCGGCAGCAACGGCACGGGTTCGGTCAACTTCGGCCTTGAGTAATCCACCATCAATGATGGGGGTCACCAGATTGGATGCCAGTGTTGCCAACCAGTTGCTGAACAGGTCTCTGGTATGACCCCCCGTGGTCGCAAGATCGGCGGAAAAGCTTAGCTGGGGAAAGCGATGGGCAATGGCTGCTGCCAAGTCGCTGTTGGCCGCCTTAACACTGAAAAAAGCGCTGCGGATATCCGGACGGCGTTGTATCAATTCTGCCGGCAAACCCAACTGCGGTATGGGCGGCAGATCGATCAACTTCCCAACCCGCTGCGCCACATTCTGCTGGGGGGGATATCCCAACAGGATTGCCAGTTGTTGCTCCAAAACCGCAGCCTGGGCCAATGCCAGATCTCTTTTTCCCTGGTTGGACTCGATTAGCTGCCGCTGCTGAAGCATGTCTGAAATGCCGACCTGGCCAGTGCGTAACTGCAAGTTCACCAATTCAAGCACTTTTTTGTTATTAACAATCTGTTCGTCCAGTATATCCAATTGCCCGTACTGCTCGACCAGCTGATACCAGGTGCTGGCCACCTGGGCAGAGAGGGTCAGGGCTGTGGCCTGTAGGTCTTGCTCACTTGCTTGTGCTTCAAATGCAGCCGCATCCCGGCTGGATTGGATGCGGCCCCACAGATCCAGCTCATAACTTGCGGCAAGCCCCAGGGAATAGCTGTGACCTGTAGTGGTCTCATTGGATTCGAATAATCTATTTTGTGAGTTCTTAACTTCGGCATCAAGGGCCGGAAAGAGATCTGCCCCGGCACTCGTTGCCAAGGCTTTGGCCTGGCTGAGTCGGTCCCATGCGATTTTCAAACTGAAGTTATTCACGAGGGCCTGATCCATGAGCCCGTTGAGCACGGGATCTTCAAAGGACACCCACCATTGGTCTGGCAGGGGTGACTGGCCAGGTTCGGAGAATCGGACCGGAACGGACAGCGGCACTTTGATATTATGGGTTGCCGTGGTGCAACCTGAAATCAGGGCCACCAGCATCATGAACATCAAGGGCACCATGGCCCGGAGGCGCAGACGTCCTGTCTGTTGTGGAACCTGCTCGAACCTGTTCTTATTTTGAATGGTCATCCCTTTTTCCCTTTGTGCATGAGCAATGATTTGCTTTTTTTGTTAATCATATTTGGAATTATGGCGTTGCCGGCGTGAACCTGCCGTGAAAAGAATGTGAAAAAAATGTGAAATTTACAAATTTTAAATTAAACTTATTTCTTGTCTTTTGTAATCTTGTACGTTACATTGTAACTATGATTAAGAATTTTCGTGATAATTGGCTACGAATGTTTTTCGTAGAGGACATTCAGGCAAAAAAAATACCCGCTGATATTCGTTCACAATTGTTTAGGAAATTACAACTGTTGGATGATGCAACGAATGATGCTGACTTGAGAAGTCCACCCAGCAATCATTTTGAAAAATTATCTGGCAAATTAAAAGATAAATGCTCCATACGTGTAAATGATCAATGGCGTTTAATTTTTATTTGGGAAAATGAACACGGGGAAGCGGATGACATTTATCTTGATAATCATTCGTATAAATGAGGGATAAAATGATTATAACCAAACGTAAACCCGTCAGTGTCGGCGAAATGATTAATGAAGAATTTATGGCACCTTTGGGAATTACTCAGGGGCAACTATCTTCTGCAATGGGCGTCAGTCGTAGAACTGTAAATGAACTTTGCACTGGCAAGAGATCTATAACCGTTGATACTGCTTTGATGTTAGCTAAAGTGTTTGGAAATACAGCAAATTTTTGGCTTAATTTACAACAACGAAATGATATATGGGCTGCACTACATTCCCCGAAGCGAATGGAAAAAATTGAGCGTATTAGTCCAATTCGTGAAGCAATCGCATAGAAGATTACCGGCCATTTCTATCATAATAGACATCGGAATGCCTAATGGAGGCTACCCACTTAAGGCGGGGCAGCCTTTAAAATCAAACGTCTTAGCAGCCTTGATTTTAAGGGTTAAAAGCTAATTATCCACATAAAAAGCCTTGAGAATATTCCGCCTTAAGTGGGTAGCCAAAATTTTTTATCTGTATTTAATGAGGAAAATTAATGAAGCCTTTTTACAGCGAATTTTATGAAATAGCTGAGGCTGAAACAAGGTATTTTGTAACGGCAGGCGACCCTGAATTACCTGATGGAAGTTATGGATTTATTGAGTCATTCTGTGAAAAGCCAAACTGTGATTGTCACCGAGTTACTATCAGTGTATTCTGTGATAATGGCCCTGATAAAATTTTAGCAACTATTAGTTATGGTTGGAAAAATGAACAGTTCTATGAAAATTTTTTAGGTAGTAGTGAAGCTTTTTTGAAACAGGAGAGTTTTAAAGGACCTTACCTTGACCCATTGAATCCTCAATCTGAATATTCTCAAAAACTTCTTTCTATATTCAGATGTATGGTTAATGAAAAAAATTATGAAGACCGTATAGAGAGGCATTATTTACTGTTCAAACAGGCTATTTCAAAAAAACAACCTAAAACAAGAAAGGAAAAATCAAGAAAGAAAAAATCTTCAAAAGTTAAAAAAATAATTTCTTTTATCAGATCAATACGTTAAACAAATTATATGTAACTTCTCAATAATTCGGGGAGAGAAAGCCAGTTTAACCCTTTAAATACTAAAGGTCTTGATTTCAGGAGTCATATACCATATTAGAAATAGAGGCGGCACCACTCTTTGCCGTCGGCCAGGTGCCAAAAGGCTGTTTTTCGAACTTCATTGTGCCGTCACTACCCTTGTAAATATTGATCCAGGCATTCCAATTTTTTGTGTCCATTTCAGGATAATCCA
>CAYSSE010000506.1:0-3038 GCA_964433355.1 uncultured Desulfocicer sp. | reverse complement strand
TTTACACCGAGATCCTGTCTGGATTCAGGTGTTATACACAAAGAATAGAGCGAACAGGGGGGCTTATGAGTTTTTCTTATGTAGATAAAAAAGATGATACAAACATTAAGGTGATAGGAATCGGTGGGGCCGGTGGAAATGCAATCAATAACATGATTGAATCCAACCTTTCAGGGATACAGTTCATTGTTGCCAACACAGATGTACAGGCATTAAACATCTCCAAGGCAGATTATAAAATCCAATTGGGAGTGGAATTGACCAAAGGACGGGGAGCCGGTTCCAACCCCCAGAAAGGAAAAAATGCGGCCCTGGAAAGTGTGGATGAAATCAAAGAAGTCCTGGAGGGCAGTGATATGGTCTTCATCACCGCCGGAATGGGGGGCGGCACCGGTACAGGGGCAGCGCCCGTGGTGGCGGAAATCTGCAAAGACCTTGGTATATTGACCGTGGCCGTGGTGTCAAAGCCATTTGGATTTGAAGGTAAGGCCAGATTGAAAAAAGCCGAGGCTGGCATTGAAGAGTTAAGGGTAATCACCGACACCCTCATCACCATCCCCAATGATCGGCTCCGCTCACTTGCCGCCAAGGGAGAGCGCATGGTCGACATGTTCATCAAAGCGGATGAAGTCCTTAACCATTCGGTGAAGGGGATCAGTGATCTGATCATGGTGCCGGGACTTGTAAATCTTGACTTTACCGATGTGGAAACCATCATGTCTCAATCGGGGATGGCATTGATGGGTATTGGCATCGCTTCTGGAGAAAATAGAGCCATGGAAGCGGCGGAACGTGCAATTTCCCATCCCCTCCTGGAGGATATCTCCATATCCGGTGCCAGGGGGGTTCTGTTAAACATCACCTCCAGCAGTGATATCACCATGGAAGAGATGACCATTGCAACGGAACGTATCTACGATGAGGTGGGGGGCGAAGAGGAGATCATCTGGGGCCAAACCATTGATGAGAGCCTGGGAGATGAAATCAGAATCACTGTCATTGCCACCGGTATCGGCCAGGAGACTCCCCCTCCTGCTGAAAAAATAAATTACCTGCGCAGTGCAACGGATCATACCCCCAAACCCACCCCCACTTCCACTTCCACCGCCGTTGTCCGGGGATCAGTGCGCTCCCTCACCCATGATGATGAGAAAAAAGAGTGGCGGGATGATGTGGGTACTGTGATTGTAACCCAGCAGAAAGTATCCAATGATGATGGTAGAAATTACCATGAAAACACAGATATATCAAATGACTATCCAGATATTAAAATTGACAAAGATAACCTGGATATTCCCACCTTCCTGCGCAGAACACGGGATTGATGGCTATTTATCGTAAAAAAAGGGCTCTCTTCCGGAGCCCCATTGAAAAAGGACAAATATTCAGGGGAGCAAAGGGGGGGATTAAAACCGCCCTTGTATATCCCAACACCTACCAGGCCGGAATGTCAAGTCTGGGATTTCAAAAGGTGTTTCAACTGTTCAATGCCCTTGACGGCATGGTATGTGAACGGGTATTCATGCCAGCAAAATCCAGCCGCCCGGCACCGGCCAGAAGCTGTGAAACAGGTCGGGAACTGGGCCGATTTGACATCATTGCCTTTTCCATCTCCTTTGAGAACGATTATGCCAACCTTGTCACCCTTTTGCAAACGGCGGGGATTCCCCCGTGGCAGAATCAGCGCAACGAAAACCACCCCCTTGTGATGGCAGGCGGGGTGGCCTGCTTTCTCAACCCGGAACCCCTGGCACCGTTCATGGACTGTTTCTTATTGGGAGAAATTGAAAATACACTGCATCAATTTTCAAACCTGATCCAGGACTTCCCTTTAAAGCAACACCTGACCCAGGAGATGGCATTAAAAATTCCCGGTCTTTACATCCCGTCCCTTTATACCCCGCTCTACGATGAAAGGCGTCTCTTTGCAGGCCATGAAAAAAACCACCCAAAGGCGCCGGACACCATCCAGGTGCAGCACATTGCCCATCTGGAAGAGCACCAGACCGTCACCGGCATCATCTCTTCGGATACGGCCTTTAAAAATACCTGCCTCATTGAAACCGGCAGGGGATGCCACCACGGATGTCGGTTTTGCAGTGCCGGGTTTATTTATAGACCTCCCAGGGTTTATCCCAAAGAGGTGATCACCCGGGCCATGGATCAGGCAAGTGAACTGACCAACCGCATCGGACTTGTGAGTGCTGCGGTTTCCGACCATCCCCAGATCAATGATATCTGCACCTGGGGCATTGAAAAATCGTTGAATATCTCATTTAGTTCTCTCAGGCTGGATGCCCTCACCCATGAGTTGGTTGACACCCTTGCCGCCTCGGGTGTTAAAACCGCCACCATTGCACCAGAAGCGGGTACCCAGCGCATGCGAAACATTATCAACAAAAAAGTGACCCGGTCAGACATACTTTCTGCTGTGAAAACCCTTGTGCAGGGGGGAATCATTAACCTGAAGCTCTATTTCATGCTGGGTCTTCCCTTTGAAACCGATTCAGATGTGGAGGGAATCATATCCCTCACCCTGGAAATCAGAGACGTTTTTCTTGAAGAAAGTAAAAAAAATAAAAAAATCGGTACCATCACCTTGAGTGTCAATCCCTTTGTTCCTAAACCTGCCACCCCCTTCCAGTGGCTTCCCATGGCACCGGCAGCCGTATTGAAAAAACGAACAAACCATCTAAAAAATTCACTGAAAAAAATTCCCAACATGAAAATCAACTGTGAATCCCATCGCATGGCAAGAATTAACGGAGTGTTGGCCCGGGGGGATCAGCGGGTGGCCACATTGATTGAAACCGCCGCAAATGAAGGTTGGTCCAAGGCCGTATCAAAAAAAGACCTGGCAACCTATCTTTACAGAGAAATAGACACAGAGGCCCCCCTTCCCTGGGATATCCTGGACAGCGGTATTAAAAAAAGCTTTCTGATAAGGGAACTACAACGGGCAAAAAGGGAAAAAATTACCCCGGACTGCCCCATGATTGACTGTGAAAAATGTGGTATCTGCCGATGAACGACTCCCA
>CAYSSE010000505.1:0-3051 GCA_964433355.1 uncultured Desulfocicer sp. | reverse complement strand
GCTTTTATTGTCCGGAACCCATTCCCTTTCATCCGCTTTCCCCGGATGTTCAAAAAACCCAGGGAAAGGCCCTCCTGTTTGTGGAAAACGCCAATACCTATGAAAGTTGCCGTCAGGCCAACCAAATAACCCAGACCTTTGCTGCCATAGTCTATGGCAAAGGCTTTAAAGTCACCAGTAAACCAGAGAAAGTGGATGGTATTGTAGAAATCGAGGAGCAACTGGACTCCTGGGGTCTGTTGTATTTTGGCGATCTTGATCCCGCTGGTCTGGCCATTCCCAGAATTATTAACAAATTTCGAAAACAGGCAAAGCTTGCCTTGCTGTGCCCGGCCATACCTCTCTACCGGGCATTGATGTCCAAGGGATATTGTGTTCCTTATCAAAAGACAATCCAGACAAAATATCATGACAAAGAATGGGCAATTCAATGGCTGGGAAAAGAACTGGCCATATCCTATCTTGAGCAGGTGGCGCATTTTAGATGGCCCCAGGAGGGGTTGAGTCAACGGGACCTGGAAACGATCTTTATGGAACATTCAGGGGGGCGCATTCCCATCGTCCCGACCCCATCATATAACCCATTGATTTCATTAAGCCAGCACACCATTGATGCAAAATAAAATATCTTGATAAATCAAACAGAATATTTAATTTCGATTGTCTGGCGTGTATCCATTGGCCGACGTTAGAACCAACCCCGAACTATTATAATCACAGCAATTCCCAATTACAATTTAACTATTTGATATTATTTAATATTTATCAAGATGTTTTCATGAAGTTGAAAACACTAATATCAATTATTATAGACATTGTCCTGATTTTAATCGGGAATAGCTATTATAATCAGAAGTCTTTATACTTGGGGAGAATTATGCCTGTGGTTTTTTGAGATACAAATATAGTATTCATCAACCACAAAATTAGCAGTGTCGTCAATTTATAAATTTTATTGACATAAGCTTAAACCAAGAATATTCTGTGGCATAATGCATCCTTAAGACGCTGATTGTATCGATCCTGAATAACTTTATGATAGGAGGTATCCTATTCAAATTTCGGGGTAAACGCTGTTTAACCCCCAAAATTTATTTTTAGGCCCAGTAAATACAGCAAGTTATAAAATAATTTATTAACATTACATAATTTTACCCCGAAATTTGAATAGGATACGATAGGAGGTTCTTATGTCCACTGTATCTTTAAGAATAGACCAAGGTTTGGCCTTTCAAGCAGAGCGCGAGGCCAGAATTCAGAACAGATCAAAGAGCAAGCAGCTTGAGTACTGGGCAAAATTAGGCAAAGCCATTTCCTCTAAATTAAATATTGCAGATGCTATTGCCGTGTCTCAAGGGATAAAAATAATTAGATTAGAGGTAAGCCCACCTGCTTCATTGATTCCGGTTGATTCAGACGATATATTTAATGATCTCGAAGATGCCAGAACCAAAGGGCTTCTTGCTAAAAATGTAACTTCTGCCAAGATATATTATGAGGCAAGTGTTGAACATCCCGGTTATCTTGATCGAGTGAATGCTATCACAAGAGAAAGACAGACCGGTTCATTTGAACACGGTGTGTTTAAGGCGCTTTAATGGTGAATCTAAGACAACTTTGGGTGTTAGCTGGTGGGAATGGCGCAGGAAAATCCACATTCTACAATCTGTATCTTGCCAAATATGGCATCAAGTTTGTCAATGCAGACCTGATAGCCAGGGATATAGATTCTGAGAATCCGGAAGGTTTAAGCTATCAAGCTGCAACTGTGGCCGCTAAAATTAGAGAAGACTTGGTTTCACAAGGAGCCTCCTTTTGTTTTGAAACGGTTTTCTCCCATGAATCAAAAATTGATTTTCTTGCCCAGGCAAAGGCGAATGGCTATAAGATTATCCTTGTATATGTTCATTGTGATTCCCTGGGATGCAGGCGGTAAGTCTTGATTTGTCTGATCCCCATCGCTGCATGTTGGCAAATGAAGATATATGTTGGAAGATGAAAATATCATATTGCCAAAGCTCTGTTCCAAATGGTAATGTAATGGGTTTGTTTGAGCTGTTTTTACAGCCAATTAATTCCTGATATTAACCATGTTCAATTGTGAATAACTACCATGGGCAGATCTGGTATCTCATCCAGGTTTACCGGTGGCAAAGAACGAAAATCATTGTTTGCTTGACTAAAATTCTCATGGAACAATGGAGGAGGGCAAGGTGGAAACCGACGTATTAATCATCGGAGGTGGAGTAACCGGTACCGGCATTGCAAGGGATTTGGCCCTGAGGGGGATTCCTTCAATCCTGGTGGAAAAGGCAGATATCAATGCCGGTGCATCCGGTGGCAACCATGGCCTTCTCCACAGCGGGGCACGCTATGTGTCCAATGATGTGCACAGCGCCCGGGAGTGCATGGAAGAGGGACGTATCCTTAGAAAGGTGGCTCCCCAGTGCATTGATGATTGTGGGGGGATGTTTGTGGCAGTGCAGGGGGATGATGAAAACTATGTGGCTGATTTTCCAGATTTTTGTAAAAAAAGTGGTCTTCCCTATACTTCCTTGGGCCTTGATGATGCCAGGGAGCTTGAGCCAAAACTTTCCTCCAAGCTCATTGCCGCCTATGGGGTGGAAGATGGGGCCATTGACCCTTTTATGCTTTCTCTTGAAAACATTGCCCATGCAAAACAATTGGGTTCAAAACTTTTTTGTCATACCCGGGCCACTGAATTTATCATGGGCACCCATGGCATTGAGTCCGTACTTTTAGAAGATACTCGATCGGGCAAGTCCAGGACTGTGCATCCACAACTGGTGATCAATGCCAGCGGAGCCTGGGCCGGTCAAATAGCCGCCATGGCCGGAGCTTCATTGAACATTCTCTGTTCCATGGGCACCTTGCTGGTGACCCAGTCCAGGATCAGCAACGGTGTCGTCAATCGCCTCCGGCCCCCTGCCGATGCGGATATTCTGGTGCCCGGTGGCACAGTGTCCATCATTGGTACCACCTCCCGGCGGGTGGATGACCCGGATGACATTGTACCCTCAGTGGCAGAAA
>CAYSSE010000504.1:0-3051 GCA_964433355.1 uncultured Desulfocicer sp. | reverse complement strand
CAGCCATTTGGCTCCGCGTCTACGACCCTATATTCGTTGTGTCCATCAGGGCATGTGGGTTATTTAAGAATACTTTATTGTCTGTATTTGTCAAGTTCCTATAGTTAAAAATACAGGACGAACTAGTTTAAACTATAATTATTTCAGGTCCTTTCATGATTTCAAGTAAGTCGGTGTACGGCAGATTCATGAAGTCTCCCGGCCGAACAGCCTTCCGAGAAATATCCTTAATGGCGGTTCTCAAGGCAAAGTCATTTGGAAGGATGCCGGTATGGCTGCATCTATTTGAAATGGTAAAGGTTGGGGGAAGGGCCGGGGGCGTTTTCAGGGGAAAAATGATCAGGGTCTGTCTGTGCTGGAAAGGGAATTGGGGGGCGTTTGGAGAGAAAGATCGGGGACAAGGGCTATTATTTTTTGTTCCATGGATGGGGATAGCAGGTGGGCCTCCATGCAGGTGGTATACAGATTCCGGGCCTGAAAATCACATCGATGGGTTTTAAGAAAACGGTGCACCAGCAGGGGAAGGATGGATGAATTGTCTCTTTGCGTTCGGGCAATAAGGGTCAGCACCCGTACACAGGCGGGGTCATTGGGGTTAAAAAAAGTTTCTTTTTTTAACCATTGAGCGGCAATGTCTGTTTCCTGGGGGCATAATTTTAAAAAATGTTTTGTGGCATTGATGAACAATGGGGTGGCCCTGTCATGGGTCAGGGAAAAGCGGGCCATGGCACCAGTGAGTTTTTCCACGGTTTTTTTCTTTCTCCAGGGTAACAAAAATGCGCTGTTATAGATTTTTAGCCCTTTCATTAATTGGGCTTCACATTGTTGCACCTGTCCGGTTTGTTCGCATTTTTGAGCCCTTTGGATAGATGCTTTTATCAATTGTCGGGCCATTAAAGTCATGCCGGTGCCTGCCATGATAAAAACAAGGCATATGATGATGCCATATATCACTGGTGGGGAGATCTGGGGGATTGTGTTAATGAGGGGGGGAATCATGACAAATGACAGGGGAATGCCCAAGAGTGCTGTTATCCAGATTCTGATGGCCAGATGTTTAAATAAAAAATGCATTATGGGATATCTCCACAGAGGGTCTGACCGGGTTTCAAGGGGATGATAAAGGTGGATGTGTTTTTTATCCCGGGGGGACATCCCATAAGGGGTTCCAGGGTTTTAAATGAGATGCCATCGGGGATGCTGAAGGGTCTTGCCGGATCGTCCTTAAGGGCTTCAGACATAAAATCTGTCCATATGGCAATCGCCGTGATGTCAGCGGTGGGTTTGCCGGGGGCGTTTATTTTTTTGGGAGTGTCATACCCGATCCACACAGAGGTGGAAAGCCCTGGCGTAAACCCGGTAAACCAGGCATCACACCCATCAGGGGCTGTCCCTGTTTTTCCCGCTGCCGGATGGGAAAATCCCTTCTGTCTGATCCTTTTTGCCGTGCCGTTGTCCACAACAGACTGCATCATATCCACCACCTGAAATGCCGTGGCTGCATCCAACACTTTTTTCCCCTGAACCAGGTGTTCATAAATCACATGTCCCAGGGCATCTTCCACCCGCCAGATGAAAAAAGGATCATGGTGAACCCCCCCTGATGCAAAGGTGGCATAGGCTCCGGCCATCTCCTTGGGGCTGACTTGTGCCGCTGCCATTCCCCGGGGATCCACTGATTCCAGGGGGCTTGAAATGCCACAGATGCGGGCAATGTCCATGACGCTTTTCACACCGGTTTTTGCCATCAATTGATCAGTGATGGTGTCCACAGACAGGGTCAAGGCTTGTTTTAAAATCATTTTGCCATGGGCATGGGGGATTCCGGTGGGGCTTTCAGAAGACAACGTTTGATCCTCTTGAATCGGGGCGTCCATGGCCGGGTTGGTCATCACCGTTCCGCCATGGATGTTTTGCTGCTTCATGGCTGCATAATAAATAAAGGGCATGAAGCCGGATCCCACCCCGCGTTTGCTGGAAATGGCCCGGTTGAATTCTGATCCGTAGTAATCCCTTCCGCCCATAAGGGCTTTCACAGCCCCGGAACCGGTATCAATGGCCACCAGAGCCACCTGGGGAATGGATTTGTCGCTTTTGTTTAGTCCGAGAGCGACGTCCAGTTTATCCATGCCCTTTTTCACCGTTGTCCGGGCGGCCCGTTGCATGGCAGTATTTAATGTGGTGGTGACCCTGATACCCCCATGGAATACCACATCTTTACCATACTCCTGGATTAACTGGGTAATGAGGGTATCCAGAAAATAGCTGCCCGTTCTGGCATCGGCATGTCGGGCAGCCAGTGTGGGTTTTTCCTGGAGTACCCGGTCTGCCTCTTCCCGGGTCAGATATCCCATGGTCACCATACGGTGGATCACCACCTCCCGTCGTTTAAGGGCACGATCATAGTGGCGGTAGGGGTTGTATCTACTGGGGGATTGGGGAAGTCCCGCCAGAAGGGCAGCCTCCCCCAAGGTCAAATCTGCGGCGGGTTTGCCAAAAAAAACCCGGGCAGCGCGTTCCACTCCCTGGGCCCCGGCACCAAAGGCAATCTGGTTGACATAGGCATGGAGGATTTCCGCCTTGGAAAAGGTGTGTTCTATCTGTAGGGCTATCAGAAGTTCTTTGAACTTTCGCAGGTAGGTCTGTTTAAAGCTAAAAAAAAGATTTTTTGCCAGTTGCTGGGTGATGGTGGATGCCCCCTGTATTCTCCCCGGCTGCACCAGGGTAATGTAAAGGGCCTTTAATGTTCTGAGTTTACTCAGCCCACTATGTTCCATAAAACGGTGATCTTCCACCGCCAGAATGGCATTGATAAAATGGGGAGAGATGCGAGAAAGGGGTACTGGCTCTTTTTTGCCAAGGGTGATGAGTTTTTCTCCGGTGGCGGCGTAAATCTGTGTTTTGGGTGTTTCAATGATGCGGGCCAGGGGGTGGGGCAGTCTGGGAAGTTCTTCTGCCCCGTAAAATATGAAAAAAAACAGGAGCAGCATGGCACATCCCCCTGCCGCAAGCCCCATATAAAAAAGGGTGGAGATCCATTTTATGAGACGG
>CAYSSE010000503.1:0-3060 GCA_964433355.1 uncultured Desulfocicer sp. | reverse complement strand
TGTCAGGTAGGAGCTTTTTCAAGCCCCTATCCCTTTAGGGTAGGGGTTGTTGACTGCTCTTGCAGAATCAATGAATTCCAATTAGAATATGCTATTGGACCATTTCTCAATAATCATAACCAATGATAATGCTTATAACACCCATGCCCTGACGGGCACAACGAATTATGAAAAAGTTGAAATTATAAGTACCCAGTACCCAGTACCCAAAACCCAGTACCTTCTTTTTCATATAAACTGACAGGAAGCAAATCATGCCAAAGGGTAAAAAGAAGACTTGCGATATTCAGGATGATTATGACAGCCCCTGGAAAGAGGCGCTTGAAATATATTTCACAGATTTCATGAAATTATTTTTTCCAGGGATTGCCCAGGAGATCGACTGGCCCAGGGGATATAAATTCCGGGATAAAGAGTTTCAACAGATTGTCAGGGATGCCAGTCTTGGCAGGCGCTATGCAGATAAACTCGTGAGTGTCTGGTCCACCCAGGGTGAAGAGATCAACGTCATGGTTCACATTGAGATTCAGGCGGCCCGGGACAACGATTTTCCAGAACGGATGTATGTATACAACTACAGAATCTATGACAAGTATCATAAACCGGTCACCAGCCTTGCCATACTGGCCGACGCGGAGACAAAATGGCATCCTCACCCAACACAAAGAGTATGAGGAGGATAAAAAAATGCCTTATATCACAACAGCTGAAAGAATCGGGCGAGAGGAAGGGCTTGAAGAAGGCCTTGAAAAAGGAATGTTAGCGGAAGCAAGGGAAATGGTATTGGAAGCCCTTGACATAAAGTTCAGCACAGTCCCAGGAGACATGCAAGGCACCATCAATGCATTGAACAACAGAGTGCTGCTCAAAAAACTTCACCGATCTGCCATCCGGAGTAAAGACATCCAGGAATTTAGAAAAATTATCCAAGGTATTACCAGTAAAGATAGCCGGGTAGATAGCCGGTATAGCCGGGTCTGACTCCGATAAGTTGCTGTCTTTATATGCAATGTTTTTAAATATATGGGTAAAAAATGGCTTAGATCGTACTTTTTGATGCCCAAAAGGGGTTTTTAAGGGGTATTGTGGGGTCAGGCTTGGCTTATTGGTGTTTTTGGGGGGTAAAGTATGGCATCCGGTAGGTGCTGGGTGGGGTTTGTTGGAAAATAACCCCCATAAGCCAAGTCTGATCCCAATGACATTGACGGGGGTGATTTGGGGTGTTATTATATATGCAATTATAAATATAAACGGGGTTTTTATTATGCATATAAACAATTATTTGTCCTCAACCCACCTTGCCCAGAAGACCGCAGCAACCCTCAACTCGTTTGACAGCGGAGAGGTGGATAAAATCATCATCCTTAAAAACAATGCACCCAAAGCAATTCTTATGTCCATAGACTCCTACGAGGCAATGGAAGAAGAAATTGAAGATCTGCGCCTGACAGCCCTTGCACTGTCACGGATTCAAAGCTTTGATCCCGGAGAGGCTATTTCCCATGAAGAGATGATGAAAAAGTATGTCAAATGAAATGGGAAATTATTTACCACAAAGATGTGGATGACGATCTCAAAAGCGTGGGGCCTTCAGCCGCAAAGAGAATTATCAAAGCCATCAACCAGAAACTTGTCCGGGAACCTGAAAAATTCGGTGCACCCCTTTCACATCATCTCAGTGATTTTCGAAAGCTGAGAATCGGAGATTTCAGGGTTGTTTATCAGGTGTTGCACACAAAGGTGATTGTTTTTGTCCTGGCCGTGGGACCAAGGCGTGATAAAGAGATATATCGCTGTGCCTCACATCGACTATAGCTTAAGTTTAGTGCATAGTGGGGTCAGCAATCATGATAGAGTCCGACCACAGCCTGTGCAAACGCCAAAACCAACGATAATGCCAATAACGCAAGCCTGACCCCCACCAAGGGTGGCCCATGTTGTGATAAAGCCCTTTTTTTCATTTCAAGAGTTTCTGACCAATTTGACGTTGACTGGTTATTGAATCAGTTATTTTCTGAAACTCATCCTCACTCCATCTGTAGAACAGACCGTTTTTTTTGTTCGCCTTATCCAGGTCCGGTATAAATCTTTTTATTTTGCTTCCTTGCGAAATCAATGAATTCTGATTAAAATACGCGATGAAAGAGTTCCAGCAGAATTAGTCAATGGTAATGCATTTAATTGAGGGAAAGCAACTCATGCCAAAGGGGAAAAATAAGGCCTATAATATCCATGATGATTATGACAGTCCCTGGAAAGAGGCCCTTGAAATATATTTCACAGATTTCATGGAATTCTTTTTTCCAGAGATTGCCCAGGAGATCGACTGGCCCAGGGGATATAAATTCCGTGACAAAGAGTTTCAGCAGATTGTTCGGGATGCTAGCCTTGGCAGGCGTTATGCAGATAAGCTTGTGAGTGTTTGGTCCAGCCAGGGGCAAGAGATTAACGTCATGGTTCACATTGAAATCCAGGCTGCCCGGGACAATGATTTTCCGGAACGTATGTATGTTTACAACTACAGAATTTATGACAAGCATAAGAAACCGGTCACCAGTCTTGCCATACTTGCCGATGAGGAAACAAGGTGGCATCCGCAAAAATTCACCCGGACGCAATGGGGATGTTCTGTGGATTTCAAGTTTCCCACTGTCAAGCTCAAGCCTTTGGGCAATGATATGGATGCTCTTTTAAGTCAATCCAATCCGTTTGCCATGATCACTGCTGCCCACCTGATGACACAGGCATCAAAGCATGATCCGCGCAAAAGATATGTGGGGAAATGGAAACTTACCCGCATGCTTTACGAGAGGGATTTCACCCGGGAGCAGATATTAAATCTCTACCGTTTCATTGACTGGCTCATGGTATTGCCGGAATTATTGTCAAAAGAATTCAACACCCAACACAAAGAATATGAGGAGGATAAAAAAATGCCTTATATCACAACAGCTGAAAGAATCGGGCGGGAAGAAGGACGTCAAGAAGGACGTCAAGAAGGACGTCAAGAAGGACGTCAAGAAGGGATGTTATCAGAAGCAAGAGAAATGGTTTTGGAAG
>CAYSSE010000502.1:0-3064 GCA_964433355.1 uncultured Desulfocicer sp. | reverse complement strand
CTGCATGGGTATTGTTTTTAAGCTGTTCTCTGGCTTCAGCAAGAATGTTGAGTTCCTTTTGAAACAGGTCTTCAGCGCTCATATTCCCTGCTCACTGTCAATGATAACCAGATTAAAGGGTAAGTTTTCCAAATCTTCCTGAAACTCTTCCCCGCACTCTTCTGCGGTTTCATTTTCTTCCATATATATCCAGTTGACCACAATTTTTTTCCCTTTATCATGGGCTTCCTCAAGAATATCAAAGAAATTCATCAATGCTTTGGAAGTGCTGCTGTTAAAATAACTGATGTTCAGGTTAATCGTTAGAGGGAGGGTGTCCAGGGACTTTACTTCACCCTCCAGCCATTGAAAAATCGGCGTAAAGAATTTAACGGCATTTTCCGGATAGCATTCACCTGTAATTTCCAGAGTGTTTGATTCAACCTCATACTTCACAAGAGGGGAAGATTTTGAGGCTTCAATATTTAATGTGTCCATATGTCTCCTTAAATCACGGCCTTGATGGAAATAAAGTCATGTTGCTCGTCGTTGCTGCCGGTCAGTTTATATTCCAGGGGGCGGCTTGCCTTGCGGGCTGTTTCGATCATTCCCAATCCGCCGCCCTTCCCCCCTTCACGACGTTCACGCCTGCGTTCTTCCTTGTAAAAAATTTTGAGTTCATTTTTATCCATTTTCTTTAATTTGTCCAGAAGAGTTATCAGACGATGGGTGTCCTCTTTATGAATGTAATTACCGCTCAAAATATAGAATTCATCTTTTTCAAGCTTGCCGACAACAACGATACCATCACGAAGTTCCTCTTCTGTTTGCTGATCTCCGCTCGCCTTTTCAGCAGAGTAGTGGACCACATTTTGCATCTGCTCCACAAAAATTGAAAAAATGTGTCTTGATGCAGTGCGTGTCATGCACTCCATTTCCATTTTCTGTTTTAAGGCATCCCCAAGGCCCTCAACAACGCTTTGGGATGTCGGGCCGCTGAAACAGAACATAATGCCTTCTTTCTTCAAGGTCTGATAAAATTGAAACATATCATTGATCATGGGTGCTCTCCTTTTTCACAGGTGAAGCCGATAACGGTGATGTCGTCTCGTTGCGCTTCATTGCCCTGGTATTGGGCCAACCGCGCTTCCAGGTGTGTTTTTTGTTCGGAAAAACTGGATTTATGGTGTTCTGAAATGAATTTGAGGAATCTTCTATGCCCAAAGGGCAGACAGTGGTCGCCACCAGCCTGGCCAATCAAGCCATCTGTGGTCATGTAGAATTTTTTGTCTTTGTGTATGGCAATTTCATGTTCTGTAAATTTAAAGGTCAGGTCGGAAGATTTATATCCAATACTTTTTTTGTCACCTTTTATCCGTTGTATCTCGTCCTTTTCCTGGACAAAAAGGCTCAGATTTGCCCCGGCAAAAGTGAGGATATCTGCATCACAGTTCACGGAACAAAGCGCAATGTCAAGCCCATCATCGGATGGCGCATCTTTGACATCTTGCCTTAATGTGGACTGGATGACGCTGTTTAGTCTTTTGAGAATGGCTCCGGGGCTTTCCGGCCCCAGCTCCTGTACAACCTGATTCATTGCCATGGTGGCAATCATGGTCACAATGGCTCCGGGAACGCCGTGCCCCGTGCAGTCAATGACAGCAAATAAGAATCCTTTTTTGTTCTGGATTAACCAGAAGATGTCACCCCCAATGATGTCCTTGGGACGCCAGAGAACGAAACTATCTGTAATCTGGACTGGTTTGCTTGTCAATTGGGGCAGCATTGCCTGCTGAATGGTTCTGGCATACCCAATGCTTTCCATGAGTTGTTCATTGGTATATTCCAATTCGCGGTAGTTTTCAGCCAGTTCATGGGTTTTTTCCTTTACCTTTTCATCAAGTTCTTCAACATGGCTGTTTAAGGTTGACACCATGGCATCAAATTCCCGGGCCAGGATGCCGATTTCATCATGGCGCACAATGCCGCTTCTGACTTTTAAATCACCCCCTTGGACTTTTAGAGCTGTTTTTGACAATTGCTCAATGGGGCTCAGAAATTTTTTCAGGTAATAGCTGCAAATGATCAGCGACATCAGTATAATCCCAGCGGTGATCAATGCAATGCGGGAGGTGAGAAAACGGGATTGGGTATAAAGCTCATCTGCGTAAACGGAGCTTGCAATATACCAGTTAAAGTCTTTGTGATGGCGCACCCAGCTTATTTTTTCGTATATGAAATGTTGGGGATCTTCCGGACGACTCCAGGGATATTCCAGATGTGCCCCTTTAGTGCGGGAAGTTTGCATCAGGGCTTTTAAGATGGGGGTGCCGGTTCTGGGATTGAGCAGGCCATCTAATTTTTTATTTTTAAGCTTTTCATCGGGGTGAATAATCATGTTCATCTGCGCATCAAAGATGTACATATAGCCTGATTTTGCAATGACTTTTCCTTTGATGAGTGTTTGAAGATCATCAACCAGTTTTTTCTCCCGACGATCAACTTCCTGTACAATGTCATCCAGGTAAACGCCTGTGCCATACACCCAGCTCCAGGGAGCGAACAGGGTTGAATAGGTCAGTTTTTCCGAGGGAGACTCCATCTCCAGACGGTTCCACCAGTAAGAGGTGAACCCCTCTCCGTCTTTCCGGGCAATTTCCACCATGGGGGGAACTATTAAGTTCCCATAAACATCTTTAACATTAGAAAAATCAGCATTGTGCAGATGGGGATCCGGGTGGGAAATCAACACAGAATCAAAATCGGAGATCCACATATAATCCTTATTACCGTAACGAATCGTCCGCATCTGTTCAATGGCACGATGCCTGGCATTGGCCTCGGAGAGTTTGCCAGCCATTGCCGCCGCATATTCATTTTTGATAATATAGCCCGCCGTGGCGGTGATGGCTTTTAGTTCACGCTTGCGTGTTTCCAGGGCAAAGGCTTTGTAACTTTCAATCTCCTGATGCTTGACTTCAACCAGGTCGTACACATGATCCAGCAAAGCGGTGGCGTGGGTTTCTGCCATTTTATAGGTGATGTCCCGGGTCAAGGGAATGGTATACAAGGCAATGGACAGTGC
>CAYSSE010000501.1:0-3083 GCA_964433355.1 uncultured Desulfocicer sp. | reverse complement strand
GGATAAGAAAAAACTTGAAAAAATAAAATCTGCAGAAAGCCGGTTGGGATTGTCATTGGTGGCAGTTGATTCTTGATGCGACAAAAGTTACAACGCCGTCATCAGAGCCAACCAGCCGACCTCAACCTGCCCCAAGGTGATGCCGTTACTCAGCTGAAATCAAAAACGAGCGACGGCATCTGCCTTATGCAGGAACAACACCAATCATTTTTCGTCCTTGAAGCCAAGACAGCGCGCAATAAATGGCAGACCATCCAGACCGTTTATCCACTGGATGATCTGCCGACCTTCTATTTGAAAAGGAATGAGGCGGTTGATGCCAAAGCAGCTCTTAAAACACTTTTGCTCGGAAAATGGAAAAATCGAGTAAAAAAATACCCCATCAGGGTGCGCGAAACATTGGCAGGTTTTTCATCGAACATTAAAAAAATGGAGAGTTCATGATTGTCACGTCAGAAGATGAAAAAATTATATTGTCACAATTATGCCAGGCTGTCATAAACTTGGACGAAAACAAAACCCTGTCATGGGTCAACCAGGCCATGGAACTTGAATTAGATCCTCGTTCAATCATCCATGACGGATTTTGCAAAGGAATGAAAATTGTCGGTGAGAAATGTGAAACCGGTGAATATTTTTTACCCCAGCTGATTAACTTTTCCAGTGTTTTGGATACAGCCATGACCGTTTTAAAACCCGGACTGTCACTGTGTGCTCATCCACCGAAAAATAACATTGTTATGGGGGTGATTGAAGGGGATATTCACGATATCGGCAAGAATATTGTGAAATCCATCCTGACATCTTACGGCCATCGTATCATCGACTTGGGTAAAGACGTGCCGCCTTCACTTTTCATTGAAGCCGCCATCAAAGAAAAAGCCCGCATCATTTGTGTGTCAACGTCGGTAAATACAACAATGTCCGGCATGGAAGACGTATTGAATTCTGTGCGATCCCATGGGCTTCAAGATACAATCAAAGTCATTGTTGGGGGCAATACAATTTCTGAAAAATATGCAAACGATATTGGTGCGGACGGGTTCGCACCCAACGCTGCCCTGGCACTCAATGAAATTAATTCTTTAATTAATTGAGCTGCTGACACTCGTTCAGTCCAATAATTGTTGTTGCTTGCAGAGATGAAAACACCGGGGGAAGCCTTGTTGGAGATCAATATCAATGATGTGGGAAATGATCAATGCAAAATTGTACTGCTATCCAGATTTTTACCCAGGGGATTAATGGGTATCCTCTATTGGTATGTCCTTTATCCATTTCATCAATATGTATTTACCAGCATGCTCAAAGGAATGGTAACCGCATCAGGATTGGAATTCATGACCCGCCCCAAAAGATTTACACCTAAAATAACAAAAACATGTACCCTGTCAGATTCATAGTATAGACAATTTATTCACAACAGGTGAACTGATATGAACAAGTGGAAAAAATAGAGGTCTCCCCATGACAAATGGTTCTATAAGATTCGGATTATGCTGTATTTTTAAAGAACAACCCATAAAATTCAGACGGACAACAGCAACGCATCTTTTAAAGTTTTCAGTTGAGGAACAAAGGAACCGATTGTCCGATATTTGTTTGCACAACGCTAACAGTTTATTGATGGCACTGACCTTCTGCCATCAAAATCATATTGGCGACTTCAGGATCAACAGCCAGATCCTGCCATTAAAGACGCACCCTCAGTTAGGATACGATGTTATGGATTTGCCAAAGGCAGATCAGATTATTAAAAATTTTACGGCCTGCGGTGAGTTCAGCAGAAAAAATGATATAAGAACCACTTTTCACCCGGATCAATTTATTGTGTTATCTTCTAATAATCCGGATGTTGTAAAACGGTCCATAGCAGATCTGGATTACCAGGCCGAAGTCTCGAAATGGGTAAATGCCGATGTGATCAACATCCATGCCGGTGGTGTTTATAATGACAAACCATCCGCCTTGAGCCGGTTTCGCAAAGTGATTGACAATCTGTCAGACTCTGTTAGAAAACGGCTGACCTTGGAAAATGATGATAAAAGTTATTCTCCGGAAGATCTTTTACCGGTCTGTCGGGATATGGGCATCCCATTGGTCTATGATGTTCATCACCACCGGTGTTTTAAAGATAATCTGTTTGTCGATGAAGCAACACATCTGGCTGTGGATACCTGGAATCGCGAACCGCTCGTTCACATATCATCCCTCATTTGGGAGGCGTCGGATAGAAGAAAGCATAATGATTTCATAGATGTGAATGATTTCCCCCGAATCTGGCTGTCGATGAAAATCACTATTGAAGTGGAAGCAAAAGCAAAAGAGTTGGCTGTTTTAAAATTAATGAAAGAATTGCCTTACGAACAAAAATGAGGCAGAGCCTCAAAGAGGCCCTGCCTTTAATTCGTTCCATCAGATTTTGAGATACTTCCAGAATGCCGAGTTCCGCTTCGACCAGGGGACGGGGGTAAAAGTCTGGATTTTTTGCAATAATAAAGTATAAAATATACAAAGGGATCTATCGGCAAATATAGTTTGAGAGAAAGGGGAGATACAACATTGGACGAATGGCAAAAAACAAAACGGGAAGAAATCATTGGAGGTATCTGCGATCATTACAGTCCGCAGATCCTCAGGGATCCGGAAAAGGCACTTTCCGCGATTGAGCAGGAAATCAACAGCCAGGAAATCTATCAGGGTAACAACTGGACCGGTCGTGGCGTGGTTGGGGATACCGTCATCAACGCAACCATTGCAGGGCTGGAAATTGCCCGAAGCGACTGCCTGGCTATACTGAAAGATGCTAACAGCAAAGGATAACCTCAGCCGAGGAACGAGAACATTTCAAGAATTAAATCAACTCACTGCTATGCCCAGGTGCTTAAGATAGCCATTGGAACGCCCCATCCAGGTGGGGGATGTGGTGGAAGTGGCAGATATCTGGGGGGAAGTGAAAAAAATAAATGTCCGCTCAACCGTGGTTCAAACCTATACCAATGCCTCGTTGATTATTCCCAATTCAGAATTCATCAGCGCCAAGGTGGTCAACTGGAGCCATCAGGACCCTTACATCAGAAGGG
>CAYSSE010000500.1:0-3091 GCA_964433355.1 uncultured Desulfocicer sp. | reverse complement strand
AAATATCAGAAAGGCTGTAAAGCTTGTTCCCAACGATCCTGAGATGTTTCGACACCTTGGGTATGTCAGTAGTATATTAAAAGATTCAGGTATGGAACTGGAAGCTCTTCAGGGGCTGGAGCGCCTGGGAGTTGATTCTGATGAGGATAAAGTTCATAAACTTTTTGTTTTAATGACTTTGAAAGAATATAAGGAAGGGCTGAAGTGGTCCCAAGCCCTTTTGGCAGGCTTTACGAAGTTGAACATCAAATCCAAACGAATGGTAAAAAAAGATATTCAAGCGGCGGAGGAGTATTGCCGGATTTATCTGGCCCGGCAAAGCAAGCAGGATGTGTTTGCTGCCAATACGGCTTTTTCTGGAAAAAAACTTGAAAAACCAGGGGGAAAAGCAGAATCAAATAAGAAAAAGACATCTTCTCAAATTCAAAAGGAAACCCAAGGTAAAACAAAAAAACAATCTCCTGAAAAAGAGGGAAAGATTTTTTCTACCCGTTTGAATGAGCCTCACCCTGTTTCCTCCCGGATAACCCTTCCTGAAATCCCTTTGTCCATTACCATTGATAAAGATTCTTTTTTTGATTCACTGATGAATCCTGCACCCGTGAGTCTGGGTCTTTATGACCTTGCCCTGGAAAGTCATGACATCCGGTTCAAGGAATCCTTTGAAACCCTGGTCTGTCTTGCCGGTCTGTCCCAGGTGCGCTCCTACTGGTACCAGGAGGAGACAGCTAAAAAGGTACTCAAACACTTCCGGGGCCGGGCCCTTCTTTCCGATGAGGTGGGGCTGGGTAAAACCATTGAGGCATTGATCATCTTCAGTGAGTACATCAAGCGGGGCATGGTCAAGAGTGCATTGATTCTTACCCCCACCCCCTTGGTGAGTCAGTGGAAGGAGGAGATGAAATCCAAATTTGATCTGGATATCCCCTCCACCGATGATGCGGATTTCAAAAAAAAGGGGTCTGCCTTCTGGGATGCCCCCTTTATTTTGGCATCCATCAACCAGGCCAAATCAAAAAATAATTTTGAAAAGGTGACGTCCCGGGAGTATGATCTCCTCATTGTGGACGAGGCCCATCACCTGAAAAATCGCACCACCCTCAACTGGAAACTGGTCAATGCCATACAAAAAAGATTCATTTTATTGTTAACCGCTACTCCAGTGGAAAATAATCTCATGGAACTCTATAATTTGATTACCCTATTAAAACCGGGGCAATTGCAGACGGCCACTGCTTTCCGGGAAAAATTCATGACAAAGGGAGATTCCACAGATCCCAGAAACCGGGCACTGCTAAAAGAACTGCTCCAGGAGGTGATGATCCGTAACACCCGGGCTCTGGCCGGTATCAATATTCCCCCCCGGTATGCCCAGACCATCCGCATTGATGCGTCCAAGGAGGAGCTTGCCTTTTACGAACGTCTGGAATCCTTGATAATGGCCTTGAACAGCACCCATAAGGGACGGGGTCGACTCATCACCAAGAATCTTCTGGCCCAGGCAGGCTCTTCTCCCAAAGCTGTGGAAGGTGCATTGATTAACATGTTGGAAAAAAAGAGCTACACAGATGCCCATGAAAAGGAGCTGCTGGCATTAAAAAAATTGTGCAACACCACCCTGGATACCCCCAAAAACAAGGCCCTTTTAAAATTGATTCAGTCTTCTCGGGAAAAAATTATTGTTTTTGTTAAATACCGGGGCACCCTGGATCATCTGTGTGAATTCCTGGAGCGGCATGATATTGCCCTGGCCCAGTTCCACGGCCAGCTAAACAATCAAAAAAAAGACCAGGAGATTGAGGCGTTTCAAAACAACAAACAGGTACTGGTCACCACCGAGATCGGTGGGGAAGGGCGTAACCTTCAGTTCTGCTGCCGCATGGTCAACTACGATCTTCCCTGGAACCCCATGAAAATTGAGCAGCGTATAGGCCGTATCCATCGAATTGGTCAGGAAAAAGATGTTCAGATTTTTAACTTTTGTGGTGTTGGCAGCATTGAAGAGTACATCCTTGATATTCTGGATCGTAAAATCAACATGTTTGAGATGGTGGTGGGAGAGATTGACATGATCATCGGCCGCATTCGGGGGGAAAAGGAATTTGATGAGATGGTCTATGATATCTGGCTGGAGGGGCAATCCCAGGAAGAAAGACAAAAAGGCTTTGATGCCCTTGGTACAAAGATGAAACGGGCCAGAACCGGGTACGAAAAAACCCGGGAACTGGATGAGAAATTGTTTGGAGACACTTATGAGTTATAATACCCGCTTCCCCGGGCAAGAGGGCGAGCTTCTCTCCTTTGTCTGCCGATTTTTGGAAGAAAAGGGTGCCCTGGGAGAACTAAGGGGAAACCGGGTGGATATGCTGCTTCCTTTGGATCTGGCCACAGCACTGGATTTGGAAGAATATATTTCAATTGTACCGGGATCGGCAAATGAACAAAAAGAGGAGAAAGTGGGGGATAAAAAAATATACCCCATCCATTTTGGTGCCCCCATTCTGGACAAAATTTGTTCCATTACCGGTTCAAATCCCCCCCTGACCCAGCTTTCCCTATCCTTTAATTATCTTAAAAAGGGAGGCTATGATGCCCTTATTGCCAATCAGTTTGATTTCTATAAAGCCAAGGGATCCGTTGCCGGAGACGCCCAAATAAAAACCCATTATGCCATTCTCACCTTTAAATACCTTGCCCAGAGTGATGAACAAAAAGAGGGATTGATGGATCTTGCGGTGAACATGGAAACCGGTGCTGTGGTTACGGGTATGGTGGATCGCCTTTCCGCCGTTGGAAAGAATTATGAATCACACATTGCCATGAATTATTCCCGGGAAAAAATTGACAGACTTCTTAAGTTGACCCGTATTTATGTGGCGCAAGGGGTGGAAGAGACCCTGTCGGACTATAAAAAAAGTATGGCCCGGCGTTTTAAAAGAGATGTCCAGCGTCTCCGGGAATACTATGATGCCCTGGGAAAAGAGATGGAAGACAGCCTTTCAAGGAGCGGGGTATCCCCCCGGTTACAAGAGGAACGCAGGGCAAAAATTGCCATGATTCCAGACGAGCTTGCCGCCAAAGAGCAGGATAT
>CAYSSE010000499.1:0-3093 GCA_964433355.1 uncultured Desulfocicer sp. | reverse complement strand
CATTAACCGATAAGACATAGTCAGCCCTTCTACCTTGTATCTTTTGTTCTGCTTTTACTTCTTCAATTTTATAATCGAGCACTTCCATTAAAATTTTATCTAAAACCATACGGGTGTTGCTTTCATTGATTTTTTCTTCTACCGCTGTATTTATTTGTGGGATAAATTGCTTTATTTTGTCTATTATTTTTTCAGTATGTTGCTCTAATTTCTTCTTAGGAGAACGCTTTGTTTTTCTTGATAAATTTGGGGGTTGAGTTGTTTGGAATTCATGAGTATTAATAGATTTAACCTCATTTGATTCAAGTTTTACACCATAAGCTGAAGTAATAACTGCTAATCCACCATTATATCCCTGACCTATCGCTCTAAATTTCCATTTTTCTTGGTATTTATATATTTCGCCCATTATTAAAGCGATCTCATTATTTATTTCTTCAATATCAAACCTGATTATTTCGTGATCATAATCTTTCTGCATTATCCTCAGATAAACATTTTTTACCATACTAAAATTGACATCGTTATTTTCTTCACTATTAATTGTTGCTACAAACTGTATTTTATTTATACCTTTTGGAATTTTAGATAAATTGAGGCTAAAATGACATAAATCTTCATCAGAAACTTCATCTTCATATAAAACAATGCAACAATCTGGGTCTTTTGGCTGGTTATAAAAAATAAAATCCTGATCGTTCCTCACATAGCCGTTTTCATTAAGCATAAATGCACTAATATCCAAATCAAAATTATTATTCTGCGAACAGCCTAATCCAACAACAATTTCATCAAGATTTACATTTTTGTAAGCTAAGAATGAATTTGCTCCTTTTTGTAATTTAACTGTCATAATTCCCCTCATATAAGCGATCTATGTTGAAGTATTTTATATATAAGATTGCTATAATCGTTTTCACATAAAAAACAGGGCTTGGTTCTAAGCTCGGCCACTTTTGACAGCGCACATCAGATAGCAACAATTAAACAATTGAAATTTAACATTATATTTAATTGTTGACTGTTTACTACATATCCACTGGCCGACGTTAGAACCAACCCCAAAAAACATTTTCATTTTCGGATCAATTACCTCGATATGCCTACAAAAGAATGCCAACGCTGAGTACACCGGCGCCGCGAACAGGCTACAGGACACCCACAGCACTCATCGGCAGCCGGTGATACGATTTGTTATATGAAGCCGGCTTTTATATTTAGTCCGCGCAAATCAATATTCTTTCCGGTATGGCACATTGTTTGCTAATAGAAAAACTATATTTCCCGTGTTCTCCAATGTACCGAACTTCGACAAATCCCGATACAAAACCCGTTTTCCCATGCTGATTTTCTTCGGAAAGCCGGCAGAATCCGAGGCAATCATCATCCTGAATCGGACTTTTTTGTCCGGGATTCCCTTTGGGAAAACACCACCCCATTCACTTTCACGACAATGTGAAGATGCTCCGGTAGCGTACATGGCTGATGCCTGTTCAATCATGATGAATTCAGTACCTCCACCGCTTCCCTGAAAGCCTGTAACTGGACGCCTCCGGCGGCGTTGTAAGACCGCTGTTTTTCCCTTCTGATTTCTACGAACTCCCCGGCATCTCCATTTAGAATGTTGCCAGACCCGTCAAGGATCACAAACGGCATCAATACGCCACTTTCGCATTTAGGGCAGGGGATTCCCGCATATGCCTTCGGCTCGTTTGAGGAGAACTCTGCATCTTTTTCGGTGAGCAACATTCCCTGTATTTTTTCAAGCAGTTCCTTGTTGTTGTTGCTCAAAAAGCCGTAATAGCGAATCCGGTTGAAACCTTTCGGCATCACATGATGAAGAAATCGGCGAATAAACTCGTCGGCAGGCAGTTCCATCTCTTCCCATATTTCATTGTAATGGTCAACTTCATCGAGCCGTTTATAATTTTTGAACCAGAATCTCACCACACCGTTATCACATGAGATAAGCCTGTTGTTGCTGATCGCCACCCGATGGGTGTACATCCCCACATAACGCACGACATTTTCCGGTGAGCTGAAAGGGCGTTTTGCGTAAACCACCCAGTTGTGGAAAACGAGTTCACGGAGCCACCCCTTGAACATCGGCAATGTTTTCAGGGACTCCAGCTCTTCCGGAAAGTTTAGCTCCCCTCGGTTAAAGGCTTCTTCAAGTCCGGAAACGAACTTGCCCCGAAAAACCTTCGACAGTGCCTTGACCGGATACAGAAAATTGTTGCGCTCGTATTTGTGATTAATCCACTCTCCGGTCGTTTCATCATACGCTCCTCCGGGGATCACACAATGAACATGGGGATGAACCGGAAGCTGCTGGCCCCAGGTGTGCAGTACCATGAAAAAACCGGTTTTTCCCCCAGCCCATTTGGGGTCATAACCAAATGAGTGCAGCGTATCCGCCACACTTTTGAACAAAAGGTCGTACACCACTTTTTGATTGAAAAGGCAGAAAGGATAAATCCGGTTGGGAACCGTGAACACACAATGAAAATACGGTACAGGAAGCAGCTCGTCCATGCGGGCATCCACCCACTCATAGCGTTTTCTGCTCTGGCATTTCGGACAATGGCTGTTGCGGCATGAATTGGGAAAAAGTTCCGTATGGCCGCACGTATCACACATATTGACGCTGTAACCGAAATCTCCGCTGCGGCAGTGCAGGATATCATAAACGACCTTATGCTGCCTCGGTGTTACACGATTGGTTTTCCGAAAATCATTCCAGTACAGCCTGAATATGTCCGCAAGGTCACAGCCGCCGTTTTGATTGTCTGGAGGGGCTTTACACTTCACCTCATCCGGAAGAGTCGAAAGAGCCTGTTCCAGCGTCTGCTTCACTGAAAGGGGAAGTTCTTCCGGGGATGGTAGAAAAGTATCTATATCAGATATTTGCATATAATTTGACCGTCACGGTTGAAAAATTATGATTGCGGGGGGCCATGCGGCAAGGCCTCCCGAAAGGTAAAAAGGTAAAAATTACTAATGAATAGCGGGTGTTACATCTGCCGGAGGCTTCATATAACGTTTGGGTAACGGGCAGCAAGGGCTTCCCAAAAAGTTGATTGAAGGCACATC
>CAYSSE010000498.1:0-3098 GCA_964433355.1 uncultured Desulfocicer sp. | reverse complement strand
AAATTGAAAATAAGATGAAGAACATAAAGCTTTCTCATATTTTGGAAGAAATAGAACACAGAAAAAGGGAGAGCCGATCCAGAACCGCAGTGTGATTTGACCCTTTGTCTGTTTTTGTCCTTGAAATTTGATGTCATAGGCATGCGTTGACAAAGCATGGAAAAACGGAAAAAGCTGTGGATCTGAACGGGGAATCCCACAAGGAGAAATGAGATGACATTCATGAAAAGACTCGGCTTAAAGGATATGAATCAGGGCGCTTGCACGGGACTTAACTGGAATAGTACCCAGGATCAGGGAACCCTTGACATTGTCTCTCCGGCAGACGGCAAAAAAGTTGCTTCGGTGTACTTGGCATCCCCGGCCGATTATGACAATATCATTGATCAGGCGGAAAAAGCCTTTATCCAATGGCGCAAGGTGCCAGCTCCCCAGCGGGGGGAGGTGGTAAGACAAATCGCCAATGCCCTGCGGGAATACAAAACAGATCTGGGGACCCTGGTCTCCTGTGAGATGGGAAAATCACTCCAGGAAGGCTTTGGTGAAGTCCAGGAGATGATTGATATCTGTGATTTTGCCGTGGGACAGTCCCGGCAGCTTTATGGGTTTACCATGCCTTCGGAACGGCCGGAGCATCGCCTCTACGATCAGTATCATCCCCTGGGTATTGTGGGAATTATTACGGCCTTTAATTTTCCCGTGGCCGTGTGGTCCTGGAACGTCATGATGGCCGCTGTGTGTGGTAATACCAATGTGTGGAAACCCTCATCCAAAACCCCTTTAACGGCCATTGCCATTCAAAATATTTTAAAACCGGTCATCCAGGAGAACAAACTTCCCGAAGGGCTTTTTAATGTAATTGTGGGCCGGGGATCAGATGTGGGTGATGGCATGCTCAACGACAAGAGAGTTCCCCTGATCTCCATCACGGGCTCCACCCGGGTGGGACGTCATGGAGGCGAATGCATTGCCAAACGATTTGGTAAATCCATTCTGGAACTGGGGGGCAATAATGCCATCATCCTGACCCAGAATGCAAATTTGAAGTTGGCAGTGCCTGGCATCGTTTTTTCCGCCGTGGGTACGGCAGGGCAACGTTGCACCACCACCCGCCGGGTAATTGTGCATGAATCCATCTATGATCAGGTCAAGACCCTTTTGGTCAAGGCCTATGGCTCAGTGAAAATTGGTACCCCCATGGACGAAGCCAACCACATGGGCCCTCTTATTGATACCGGTGCTGTGGCGGATTACAAAAAGGCCCTGGAACGCCTGAAAGAGGAAGGGGGAACGGTTCTCACCGGCGGGTCTGTACTGGACGGGAAAGGGTATGAGTCGGGATGCTATGTCACCCCGGTGATTGCTGAAGCTGAAAATCATTACGAAATCGTCAAAGAAGAAACCTTTGTCCCCATTCTCTACCTCATTAAATATGCCGGGGATGTGGAGGCGGCTATTGCCCTGAACAATGATGTGGATCAGGGGCTTTCTTCTGCGATTTTCACGGATAATCTCCAGGAATCAGAAGCCTTTCTCTCGGCTGCTGGCTCTGACTGCGGCATTGCCAATGTGAACATCGGCACCTCCGGGGCGGAAATCGGCGGGGCTTTTGGTGGTGAAAAAGAGACGGGTGGGGGCCGTGAATCCGGTTCTGATGCCTGGAAGGGATATATGCGTCGACAGACCACCACCATTAATTATGGTAAGGGACTGCCCCTGGCCCAGGGAATTAAGTTTGATATTTGATCACTTATTTGGCATCCTTCATATGGCCCCAAAAATAATTTACAATTTTTTTTGAAGGATGCCCATATCTTCATTTTCTTTCTATCTATTTGGTAAACGGGGCAGGAATTTGCACCTTGCAAGGGGAAGCGTTGATAGAGATGGGAGGAAGCACAGCATTCTACTGTTGAATGCTCAATCTCCACTTAATTCCGCCCCAGCACCAGCAATTCTAATTATGGATTTCCAAACGGCACCAATGGTGCATAACGTGCTGAATTTACGTTGAGCGAAACCGTAAATTTGCAGTTTGGAAAGCCATCAAGTGTCATAATTAGAATTGCTGCCCCAGCACCTCATTCTTATGTGATCGGTGGATTCAACCCCCTTTATCTGCCCCTTTACCTGCCCCCCTACCTGTTCCGCCATCCGGTTAAAATTAATATATTATAAAGTTGAATTTTGGTATTGTTTTACATAATTGGCAAATCCTGATATGCCGTTTCTAATATAACTGCCACGGGCAAACCGTATTCTGGCCTCGGCCTGTCCAAAACAAAGCATGAAAAAATGTTAGGTACGCCTACTCTTTCATATAAACGGGCAACGAATATTGGGTCGTAGACGCAGAGCCAAATGGTATTATGCCGCCCCGACGGACAATGGAACCGGCCGGAACCGTAGACGGCCCAATTAGCCGATCCCATTGCCCTTCGGGGGCTCTACTAAAGAGTGAAATTTAACTTATTTTATCAAGAATCCAATCATGAGGGATGGAGAAACAAATGCTTAATATGTTAAGATATCGTATGTTATTTATTTTTCTATTTGCTTTGTATTTATCCTTCGATACCTGTTCTTTGTGTGCTGCAAAAGAACTCAACAATGGTATACCCTTATCTAAAACCCTTAAATCTGCAAGTGAATTAGATTATCCACCGTTCTCTTTGATTCAAAAAGATGGAAGTGCTGATGGATTTTCAGTAGAGCTGCTTAAAGCAGTAGCCAACACAGTGGGGCTTGATGTCTCTTTCAATATTGCGCCCTGGAGTCAAATAAAACAGCAATTGATTGATGGAGAAATAGATGTCCTCCCCTTTGTTTCCTATTCAAAGGAAAGAGATGATGTGCTTGATTTCACGGCACCCTATCTAAGGCTTCACGGCACCATTTTTGTTCGTACAGGGGAAACATCCATCCACTGTGAAGCAGACTTAAAAGATAAGGAAGTCCTTGTTATGAGGGGCGATACTGCCCATGAGTATGCGGTTCAAACAAAAATATCAGATCAGCTTATATTAACGGATAGTTTTGAAGAGGCCATGGGAATGCTTTCTTCTGGAAAGCACGATGCTGTTATCATTCAGCAACTA
>CAYSSE010000497.1:0-3103 GCA_964433355.1 uncultured Desulfocicer sp. | reverse complement strand
TATTAAAGGAGCTGATTCGAAAATATCCCGGCACCAGTGAGGCAAAAATTGCCAAAGAGAAGCTGGAGGCCCTCAAATAGGGGGACGGATCATTTCCATGGGAATGATAGGATGATCAAGGCAAAATTAGGAGCAAAATAGGAGCAAAATAGGGGACAGAGCAAAATAGGGGACAGACCACGTTTTTTCCCCATTTTGTCCCCAAAATAGGCATCCTTCACTTGGTTGTTGAGACCTGTTGATGCAGGAAAAAAACGTGGTCTGTCCCCTATTTACCCTGATCAATATTGAAAATGGCTGGTGCCGTCAGTTGGTTCAAGTGTTTCTATTGTTGGCGCCTCCTGCTCGCCGAACGAGCGCTCGGTTTTATTGTAAACGATACTATATTTGTTGAAGATCATTTGTCAAATGGTTTTTTGAAAAATTAGGAAATGATTTTGATTTGGGGGGTGTGGCAGGTGGGTAGCAGGTGGGGGGGGCAGGTGGGGGGAACAGGGCTTGCCTTAATGGGCAAGCCCTGTCTTGTTATTTTTTTTCACCGGCAAGGAGTTCAGCCAGATGAATCACTTTGAATTTTCGGTTTTGGCTCAAGGCCCCGCCCCGGAGTTGCAGGATGCAGCCCGGGCACTCGGTGACCATAAGTTCGGCTCCGGTGCTTTCGGCATCATCCAGCTTCCGGGTGAGGATCTCCCTTGACACCGCCGGGAAGTTGGCGGAAAAACTGCCGCCAAATCCGCAGCAGGTTTCCTCTTCTGCGGCCTCCACAAAGGTGTTACCCGTGCGGCGGATGAGTTCTTTGGGTGCCTCCTTGATACCAAGACCCCGGCACAGGTGACAGGGGGAGTGCCAGGTAATTTTTTTAGGATCTTCCAATTGACGTCCATCCGGGTCATTGCTTTGACCCGTTGACCCTTTGGGAAAGCCTGCAATGTCGTGCATGAACTGACTGAAGGGTATCACCTTGTCGGCAAATTGAGTGGCTTCGTCTCCAAGAATTTCTTCTGCAAGGGAAGGACAGGCATGTTTAAGATGGGAGGCGCAGGAGGCGCAAAGGGTGACAATGTAGTCGGCCTTAACATCCTTAAATGCGGTGATGTTTTGAACGGCAACATCCCGGGCCGCCTCTTTTTCTCCCATCATCATGGCAGGAAGTCCGCAGCAGGATTGGCCCATGGGGAACTCAAATACAATGTCTTGGCCAGCTGAGCGCATGGCTTTGATCCCGGCTTCAACCTGTTCCGGGTAGACAAAATCCTGGACACATCCTGAAAATATGGCAACCCGTATGGGCTTGGTTCCGGGTGTGGAAGGGAATTTTTTAAGGTCTGTTTGCAAGGCCTCCCATCTATCCCTGAATGGTACCTCTGCAATGGCAGGTAGTCTTTTGAAATTGTGTTCCTTGAAAAAGATCATGGGCAAATGGCGAAGATACTGGGTATTGCCGGTGATGGGTTTCTGGGCAAGACTTGCAGCCCTTAAGAGTCCATGGAACATTTTCCGGCTTTTCAGGACTTTGGCAAGCATGAGGCTCTTTAACGGATGTCCCTCCTTGTCCTGGATCAGGGCGTGGACCTCTTTGATCAACCGGGGAAGATCAATACCCCCGGCGCACACGGTTTTACAGGCCCCGCAATTGGTGCAGTTTTGTACCAGGTTTCTGGCATTTTCCGCGCCATGGAAAAAATAGGTGGTGATCAGTCCGATGGCACCAATGTAAATATGGCCCATCTGATGGCCCCCCACCATGCGGTACACCGGGCAGACATTGGCGCAGGCCCCGCATCTGACACATTGGAGGATCTGGGAAAAAACAGGGTCAGCAGCTATTTTGCTGCGTCCGTTGTCAAGTAAAACAATGTGCATCTCCCGTTTTCCAGAGGGGTCCACGGTACATTGGGACGGTCCGGTGATCCATGTGACATAGGAGGTCAGGCGTTGACCGGTTGCATTTCTGGGAAGCACCTTGGCAATGGTTAGGGCGTCTTTTAAAGAGGGAAGGAGCTTGTCAATGCCAGCCAGAACCACATGAACCTTGGGAAGAGTGGTGGCAAGGCGGGCATTTCCTTCGTTGGTCACGATACCGATGGTGCCGGTGCTGGCAATGACAAAATTAGCTCCGGTGATTCCCATGTCCGCTTCAAGAAATTTTTCCCTGAGTTCTTTTCGGGCCACCTTTACCAGTTTTTCAATTCCGGCATCCTGAAGTTTACCCGTAACACTGGAAAACAGATCCGCCACCTGGAACCGTGACAGGTGGATAGCCGGCATGACCATGTGGGACGGGCCTTCATGGCGAAGCTGGACAATCCATTCGCCAAGATCCGTCTCTGTGACCTCAAGCCCCTCTTTTTCCAGGAAAGGGTTTAAGTGGGTCTCTTCAGCCGTCATGGATTTGGATTTGATTATTTTTGTTGAATCCGTGGCTTTGGCAATTTCGGCGATGATTCTATTGGCATCCTGGGCCGTGGCTGCCACATGGACATGGATACCGTTGCTGGCAGCCTTTTCTTGAAATTGTTCCACTAACTGCTTGTTTTGTGCGGTGGCATTTTTTTTAATTTCCGCCACTTGGGCAATCAACTTATCCACATCCATACCGGCAAAGGCGTTTTTGCGGCTTTCCCGATAGGCCAGGGCAAACCGGTCCATGGCCCCCCGGAGAAATTCATTATCAAGGGCCGTGTCAATTCTTTGCTTGTACGCCTTTATGGGCTCACCTTTATTTGATGATTTTTCCATGATCAGCTCCTGTCCGGTTCCGGGATGTCCGGTTCCGGGATGTCCGGTTCCGGGGTGGGGTTTTGATTTTCCAGCAGAACAATGTGAAGTTCCAGGGGGCCGTGGACCCCAATGGCGAGTACCCGTTCAATATCCGCCGTACGGCTTGGTCCTGTGATAAATGCCGTGTATGAGGAGGGCTTTGAGATAAGACCCTCCAACTCATCCACCATGTCAAGGGCTGTTTCCCGGATGTTTGATACGGGCAGCACGGCCACATGAACATCGCTGATCATGGTGATAAGCCGCTTTTCCTCGGAATCAGAATTGATCACAAGGGTTCCTGTCTCGGCAATGCCGAAATCTGCAAAGGTCACCCCCACAT
>CAYSSE010000496.1:0-3106 GCA_964433355.1 uncultured Desulfocicer sp. | reverse complement strand
AACCCCGATATGGCTTACATCCCCTACCCTGAAGGGATAGGGGTTTTACGCCATTTATATAAAATGGTGCGTCAATTATCCCAGACAATTCTGGAACGCCAGGGCTACAACCTGCTTGTGGCCAGTGACGGATTGGAAGCCCTTTCTCTTCTGAAACCTTATCATCAACCAATACATATGTTGCTTACCGACGTTATTATGCCCCGAATGAACGGCAGGGAGTTGCATGGACAAATTGTTCAGCATTACCCAGATCTTAAGGTGCTTTATATGTCCGGATACACTGGAAATGTCATCTCCCATCACGGCGTGCTGGATGAAGACGTCAAATTTATCCAGAAACCCTTTTCCGTGGAGGATCTGCTTTGCAAGGTTCGCGAAGTCTTGGAAGACTCTGCTTAAGGAGCTTTCAACTGTAGCCGTTTTCTTTGTTCTAAGTACCCGGGCATATATTTTTCGGTATTCTAAAGTCATATATCATTGATATTTATGGGTTTTATTTTGAGGAATATATGCCCGGGTACATAAGTAGGCAGAGTAGCTGTGTCAGGGATGTTTTTGCTCAGATTTTTTTACTGTCCTGTTTTTGGGTTTAAGGGACTTTGCCAGCAACACCGTGCATACAAGACAGATCACCGCTGAGATCACCACAAAGACAAACACCGAATGAATGCCCTCAAGCACGGCCATTTGAATCCCCTGCCTGGCATGGTCAGGAATCATGGCCTGTACTTCCGGGCGAAACAGATTTTCGGTACCCTCCCGTAGCTGATCCAGCAATGCCGGGGGTAAATCTGCCGACACTTTTTCCAGACGACCCAGAAGACCCGAGGTCACAAGACCACCGCAAACCCCCACACCAATGGTGCCCCCCAGTGTTCGCGCAAACTGAGCAGAAGCCGTGGCCACACCCAGATCCGTTACCGGCAGGGAGTTCTGCACTTGTACCATGGTGGAAAGGGAGACAAATCCCATGCCAAGACCTACCAGCATAAACACCCAGAACATTTCCATCATGGGGGTGTCAAGACTGAAGTTCAAAACAAGAAATGCCCCCGCCACCATGAATACCCCGCCGGTAATGGAAATGATGCCTCCCCCGGTTTGATCCATGATGCGACCAATGGCAACGGCCCCCACAGACCATCCCAGACTCAAAGAAAGCATGGCCACACCCACCTGCATGGGGGTCTGGGAAAGCGCTCCCTGGATAAAAAGCGGGGCATAGGCAAACAGGGCAAAAATGGTGCAGCTGGCAAAAAAGGTGGCCCCGTTGCCCAGGGCAAACCCAGGGTTTTTGAAAAATTTCAAATCAAGGATGGGCTCTTTTGCCCTTGTT
The DNA here is from genome assembly GCA_964433355.1 of uncultured Desulfocicer sp. GTDB lineage: Bacteria > Desulfobacterota > Desulfobacteria > Desulfobacterales > Desulfobacteraceae > Desulfocicer. The sequence continues at coordinate 1,767 of CAYSSE010000496.1, read as the reverse complement.
TCCGCCACGAAAAACCCGACCCCAAAGGCCACAGTGGCACAAAACATCAGCACCATCTCAAGGGAACCCCACCCATAGGTGTTTTTTTGTGTCATAAAAAGGGAAAGAAACCCGAGGATAAACCCGGTGAGACACACCACACCGGCATAATCCAGATGCACCGCCTGTTTCTTTTCCCGGAACTCCGTAAGATACCGCCCGATACCCACCAGGGAGACAATGCCCAGGGGAACATTGATGTAAAAAATCCAGCGCCATGAAAACCAGGTGACAATAACCCCGCCAAGAGTGGGGCCAATAATGCTTGAAATCCCCCACACGGAACTTGCAAGAGAAAGAGTTTTGGCCCGGGCACCCGGTGGTGCCACCTCGGAAAGCACAATGTAGACAAGGGCAAAGCAGGCCCCAGCCCCAATGCCCTGAAATACCCGGGAAAAAACCAGGAAGGCCATGGATCGGGAAGCCCCGGCAGCAATGGAGGCCGTAAGGAACAACGAAATGGCAAACAAAAAAAGCTTCCGGGTGTTAAACATATCCGACAGTTTACCAAACACCGGAAGGGCCACAGCCCGGGCCAGAAAATAGGCCGAATACACCCAGGAGTAGAGGTGCAACCCTCCCAGATCGGCAATGATGGTGGGGGCAGCGGCGGACATGATAAGGGCATCCATGGCTCCCAGAAAAAGGGCCAGCAGGGCCGATGCAATAATGTAAAATCGGCCCTGGGGGCCCATGGGGTCTTCAATGTCTGTTTTCATTCAGTTGTATTTTAGGTCTTCGCGAATTGGTATGATTTGAATAGGTTGTGGTGCGCAATTCTCAGTGTTTACGCAGTGGGATTCATGAAGTTCAACACAAATCAATGATGAGCCAATAACCATAAGCCCCACAAAACAATGATTTTTGAATTTGTCATGCTTTGCTTTGGTGATGTGCATGATTTTAGTCTGGTGAACATCGGGAGGCTGTGAAAAATCTGAATGACAATAATTGACATCCAATATTTCTCCGACGGTCACTTTGTTTAAAAAATCCGAATCCTTTTTAACCAATATGCAGATACCATGGGAAGAGCTGTTCCAGATTTTAAATTGATATTTGACGGACATTTTCAGGGTTTGTACTTCAATACAATGATAGGATTGAACTTCAGTTCTGGGATGGATTCTTTTTTTCAATGCTTGTTGTTGCATCTGCATAATCCTTCTATTCTTTTAAAGCTGATTGGCCATAAAGAGTTTCCGGTGCAATATCAATAGCACTTGGCCATGTAACGGTACTATAATCAATTAATCAATTTGAGCCAGAGAAAACACAACAGAATTCTGAAGTCTTTTGAAAACGGGATATTTCAAATATGCTTCCATATCAAAAAGTCGACGTTTTCCATTGTTAAACCTCAAAAGCAAATGATACTCTGGGCGTACCTCGACATAACACATTTCAACCATATTAAAGTTTCTTATCGTAGTGGCTCAATTGAGAATATTAGGTTCGCCATTTACTGCCAATGACCAATTTGAAATCATTTCATAAGATATAACCAACATCATTCAACCCGTCAAGAATAAAAAAAGAACCATACGTTATCGACCTGCGAGAGCATTTGAATTTGTCAGAAGGGGAATAAACTTAAGATTGGCCTTGGGAAAGGGATAATCGTTAATTTCTGAAAGCCTGATCCAACGAGAATCCACTGGCCCAGAGAGCTGTACCTGTCCTGCCACATACCGGCACAAATAGACATCCATCTCAATCTTAAAATGG
>CAYSSE010000495.1:0-3110 GCA_964433355.1 uncultured Desulfocicer sp. | reverse complement strand
GGTTTCACCCATGGCGGCTGCTTTTCATCCAGTAATGATTTTGTAATCAGATAAAGATCGAACAGTCGGGACAGGCCGGAAGGTCCGGAGTCCTTGATGGCGCACCGGATTTCATTGTATTTTTTTTCAAACTCCCCGACAGTCAGATCCAACCAGGGGCAATCGCTCAATTCCAGAAGGCTGAATATAAAATGCCCTGGGTTGTTTCTAACTATAAAATTCAGGTTGGAAAGGGTGCCTATCATTGGTCAAATCCATTTGCTACATCATTGACAATGGTGAAGGAAAGGGTTTCATTGGGCTTCAAAGCCCTGTCGAATTTTGCAATAAAATGTTTTCCTTGGCTGTCCCAGGAAAAATGGCCTTGAAATAAAGACTTTTTTTCAGGATTTTTTATATGGCATTGGAATGTATCCTGGCCTAAATTATCCGGCAAACCAGGAATGTTTCCGCTGACGGTATAGCTGTCAGATCTGGCTTCGGCATGGTGGATGATGCATTCTATGGGTTTGATTCGATTTATTTTTCCGTTTTTAAGTTCGAGATAAACGGCATTTATCTCCTTGTTATCCCCTTCAGCAGCCCGAAGCGCAAAGGATTCCGTGGGGAATTTTAATGCTGCCAGACATTCATCCACAGTATCCGGCGCCCAATCCCAGTCAATGGTTGGAATAACTCTTTTCATCGATTTTACCAGGGTCTCCACAGAGAGTGTTAAAACATCGGTCTTGACCATGACCACTTCATCCATAAGTGCATCTGCCGCCATTGCGCTAAAAGTATAACCGGTTTCCATTTCCACCTGGTGAAAGTATCGCCGTGGATCTTCATTTGTCAGGGGCAGGGGACGTCTGGACAGGTCAGGCAGGTAATCGGGGTCTTCTTTCATTTTCAAAGCCTCATCCACCACCTGGGAAGACACCTTGCCAAGGCAGGTGCCAAGATCATTTTTTCGTAAGGTGTACATATTCCAGGTTTCAATGAAAATGTTTTCAAAACCGGTTATTAAATCCGTGGGAGGAATAAGATCTCCCGGGGAGGCAAGGGCCAGATCCTGCCACACCTGTGCCACATAGGCGGCTTCTTCCGTCTCATCAATATTATTAAGCACCAGCACCAGGGGCGGGTTATAGTAAAGATCATCCCGCCAGCATCCGAGTTCCGGCCTTACCTGGCGGATTTGCCCGGCCAGTATATCGCTTTGTTCGTTTTCCGCTATAAATTGTGTTCTAAAGCTTTCTGAGAGTTCCTGCCACTCCTGAACCCCATGGGGTGAACCAATGGCACAAAAGGGACATATTTTAAGATGATTTTTATTTTCTGTTTTAAAATCAGGATGATTTTGGATGAAAGGCGGGGGACAGGTTCTGAACTGTTTGGCAATGGCCAGGGCTTGTTTTCTTGTATACATGGTATGTTTCCTTTTTCGGGACTTTTTTATGAAACCCAATCTAACAGACTGCAAAGAGCTGAGTTTCAATATTCGTTATGGCAGGTGGTGACTGCCATCATTAAGCCCCTTCAATGGCTGCGCTGAGCAGGTTGCAAAGATTGTCCCGAAAAAAATTGAAATCAGTTGAATCAATCTGTTCATTGCTATGGTCCGGAGATACCCAGTCCAGCGGTCTTAAAAACACCTTTAAACGATCTCTGATTTTGTCTCTTCGGTAAGATAGATTTCCTTTTTTGTCCATTAACTTGGCGACATCTTTGTGTTTTAATCCTTTGCATTCGTAATAATAAAACACATTTTTCTCAATACCTTTGAGCAGATGATAAAAATTATTGGCCCAGGCTGTCAGGTGTTTTTTTTTCATGACATCCTCGTGGGCCTGACAGGCTTTGGTCAGGGGATTCTCCGGGATTTCGTCATCACTGGTTTCAGGATATGAATCAATCCTGTTTGACAGGTTTACATATTGCCCAATCCATGACATGAAATCACGGACATTGAGCTGGATATTGGGCTCCTGGGTCTTTTGGGCTGCCTGTTCCCAGAAATACCCGGCCAGTCGTAGAATGTTTTTTTTGGTATTAAGGGCCTGAAAATAGGCTGGTAAATCCTGGGGATATCCAATGTCCATGAGATCTTCCATCATGACAACGGCCCGGGGGGATTCATGGGTTCGTCCGAAGAGAATCACTCTTGAAGAGGTTTTTGTTTTTACAAATTGATCGGATTTGCCCATGACATCCAGAATGTGACGGTAAAAAAGTCGCCAGGTATCCTTGTATATATCCTGGTTTGCCTCTGCACTCCGGGTGATATCCAGCATCCGATGCCATAAAAAACCATGTAAACGTTTCATGGTTTCCGTGCCACCTACAATCAGACCGTTTCTGACCCCTTCATTTTCTAAAAGGAAAATCATTAATTCCTGAAAAATATCATCGGGAGTGGTCAGGTGAATATCCACCCCGGGCAGGTTCAATTTATTCAGTTCCATTTTTTTGTAGGTTTTGCCTGCAATTTTTTTTAAGGTGTTCCTGTTTTTATCGGTTTTTAACCAGGCTTCAAATGCTTGAGGTGAAAGTTCATCTTTACCCATGCTCTGCTCCTTTTTTGATGGAGCGAATATCATGGGCTGCTACCTGGCCGACAAATTTCAATTTAATGGATTCGGTTACCGGCAGGTTGAATCTGATCTGCTCAACAAGATAGGATGATTCCCCCCAGAGTGTATTATAGGCAAGTAAATTTTTTTTGTCAGTCATGGCATTTAACCCCTTGTTGTAAATGGTCAACAGACCCAGGATTTTTCTACCACATTGCTTCTATTTTGACACGCAAAATAAAGAAAAGGTTCCGACCATATTCATGTTGTATCTCCCTATTGTTTTGATTCATAAATTTTCATTTTTTTTGCTTCTATATTTCTTTACGAAGTTAAACTCTGATTTTTTCAAAAATAATTAACACTTTTAACCTGTGATTGCTCACATTGTCTCCTGTAAGTACCCGACAAAAAATAATCATAATAAATTGCTGACAGAGTTCATTCACCATATGACCCCTATGGTCAGATGAAATATGGAAACTCGTCTGATGAAAATATGGGTGAGATATTTCTCCACATTTTCAAATTTAAAGACATTGAATGCAGCCGGTT
>CAYSSE010000494.1:0-3115 GCA_964433355.1 uncultured Desulfocicer sp. | reverse complement strand
GCAGGCCGGGGCCAGAATACGGTCTGCCCGTGGCAGTTATATAAAAATCCCGCTGTACACCAAGTGCACAGCGGGATTTTTATAAAAACCTATCAGTATCCTTCATACGAATCCAAGAATCATTTACATTCTTTTGGTAAAAAATTCCTGCAAATGAGGAAATCCGTTAAAACGTGTAAAGTATTTTTGAAGGATGCCAACCTATCCAGCCGAAGCAAAAATTACTTCTTGTCGTCTTTTACTTCTTCAAAGTCAGCGTCCATGACATCATCATCCTGGGAAGCTGCCCCCGCTTCTTGTTCTGCACCGGGTGCGGCACCTTCCTGGGCTGCCTGCTGATACATGGCTTCAGCCAGCTTGTGGGAGGCCTGGGTCAATGTTTCAATTTTGTCCTTGATGGCCTTGGCATCCTCACCGTCTTTGACCTGTTTGAGCGCTTCCATACCGTCTTCAATGGTTTTTTTGGTGGCTTCATCAATCTTGTCACCATGCTCTTTCAGAGTTTTTGTGGTCTGATCAATGAGGGATTCTGCCGTATTTCTGGCATCCACCAGCTCACGCTTTTGTTTGTCTTCATCAGCGTGAAGTTCGGCATCTCTCACCATTTTTTCAATATCTTCCTCGGAAAGACCGCTGGCAGCCGTAATCTGAATGGACTGCTCTTTTCCAGTTGCCTTGTCCTTGGCAGAGACGTGGACAATCCCATTGGCATCAATGTCAAAGGTGACTTCAATCTGGGGAACGCCCCGGGGTGCTGATGGTATTTCAGACAGTTCAAACTGACCCAAGGTCTTGTTGCCGGTGGCAATTTCCCGTTCTCCCTGGAGCACATGGATTGATACGGCTGGCTGATTGTCAGCCGCAGTGGAAAATACCTGGCTCTTCTTGGTGGGGATGGTGGTGTTCTTTTCAATGAGTTTTGTCATGACACCGCCCAGGGTTTCAATACCCAGGGAAAGCGGGGTCACATCCAACAGCAGCACATCGTGAACATCGCCCTGGAGTACACCTGCCTGGATGGCAGCACCCATGGCAACCACCTCATCTGGGTTTACACCCTTATGGGGTTTCTTACCGAAAATTTCTTCCACTCGTTTCTGCACGGCGGGCATGCGGGTCATACCACCCACCAGCACTACCTCATTGATTTCACTGGGGTTGAGTTTGGCATCTGTTAATGCCTGCTTGCAGGGTCTTGCCAGATTGTCCAGAAGATCGGCCACCAGAGATTCCAATTTTGCCCGGGTGAGTTTGACATCCAGATGTTTGGGGCCACTTGCATCTGCTGTGATGAATGGCAGGTTCACATCTGTTTCAACGGCAGTGGAAAGCTCCATCTTGGCTTTTTCTGCAGCCTCTTTCAGGCGTTGAAGTGCCATTTTGTCGCTGCGGATATCAATGCCCTGATCTCTTTTGAATTCATCGGCAATGTAATCAATGACCCTCAGATCAAAGTCTTCACCACCCAGATGGGTATCCCCATTGGTGGATTTTACCTCAAAAACCCCATCGCCGATCTCAAGGATGGAGACATCAAAGGTACCACCGCCAAGGTCAAATACAGCAATTTTTTCTTCGCCTTTTTTGTCCAGACCATAGGCAAGGGATGCGGCGGTGGGCTCGTTTATGATACGCTTTACGTCAAGACCTGCGATTTTACCGGCATCCTTTGTGGCTTGGCGCTGGCTGTCGTTAAAGTATGCAGGAACAGTGATAACGGCTTCTGTCACCTCTTCTCCCAGATACTCTTCTGCTGTTTTCTTGATGTTGGCAAGAATAAAAGAGGAGACTTCCGCCGGGCTGTGCTGTTTTCCCCGGAGGTTGATCCGTGTATCACCGTTGGATGCGGCTTCAATTTTGTAGGGGAGAACACTCATGTCTCCCTGGATCTCCTTGGACTGAAACTTTCTGCCCACCAGACGTTTGACGCCAAATACCGTGTTTTCCGGATTGGTAATGGCCTGTCTTTTGGCGGTCTGACCCACCAGGCGATCGCCATTTTCTGTGATAGCCACAACAGAAGGGGTGGTTCTTCCGCCCTCGGAGTTTGTAATTACCTTTGGCTCACCCGCTTCCATTACGGCCACGCATGAGTTAGTTGTTCCCAAGTCTATTCCGATGATTTTACCCATGTTCTATTCCTCCAAATAAGATGTATATGATCTGTCTTTAATTTTTAATTGTCTTGTTGTGCAACTGATTTAGAAACCACCACCATGGAGGGCCGCAGCAGCCTTTCATGGAGAATGTATCCTTTTTGAAGCTCATTGATAACCGTATTCTCAGGGTGTTCGTCTGTTTCAAGTTGGGTGACGGCCTGGTGGAATGTCGGGTCAAAGGGAGTGCCTTGGGCTTCAATGGATTTGATGTTGAAGGCGTCAAACAGTTTGATCAGTTCTTTGTGGGTCAACTGGATTCCTTCAACTATTGCCACCTGGTTGTCTTGCTTTTCTCCAGAGTCAATGGCACGCTCAAGGTTGTCCACCACGGTGAGCAATTTTTTAAACACCGATTCATTGGCATATTTCCTGAAATCAAAGATCTCTCTGGAAGAACGCTTTTTGTAATTTTCAAATTCTGCTGAAAGTCTCAGAGATTTGTCTTTTTCGGCCTGGAGTTCTGCCTGGAGCGTTGCAATGTCCGGTTCGTCTTCAGATGATGTGTCTTTACTGCAGGATTCCTCATTATATGGGGAGTCCGCTACACCGGGTGACTGTGCATACGTTGTCGTATCATCGCCGGCTTCTTTACCGGTCTCTTTTCTTAAAGATTCATCTTTGTCAGCCAACATTTTCTCCTGATCCAAGTATTTTGATATATAACGTCTTAAAAAGTATATAATAAACATAGATTTAATTTTAGGAGAAAATAAGACCGTTTGATGTCATGTCAAGAAATAAAAATGGGGAGGAGAGGCTAAAAAAAAGACCCGGCTGGCTGGCAAATCACCGGAATATTGCATGACCGGGATCAATCCACGACACAGATGATATCACTTATCGCTGCTTCCTTCCGGATCTGACGAGGTTCATGACCTTCTGTTACGCGGCGACCGATCAGAATACCCATGGGCAATTTGACACAGCACAGCCGGGAGACAGAATCTATACTTCAA
>CAYSSE010000493.1:0-3135 GCA_964433355.1 uncultured Desulfocicer sp. | reverse complement strand
AAAACCATACAGGACGGTGTGATGATTGTGGACACAAAGGGGATCATTGTGTTTGTTAATCATGCCTTTGAAAAAATCACTGGCTATGCCCGGGAAACTATTGTGGGACAACCTTGCACTATTTTAGACTGTAGTGCATGCCGGGTGTCCAGACAACGGGAAGATCAGCGCTGGTGTATTTTGTTCCGGGAGGGGGAGTTGCGCCACAAGCAATGTAAAATTGTGACAAAGGATGGCAGGCATGTGCATGTGGTGAAAAATGCCTCGGTGCTAAAGGAGCCTGACGGCCGGGTCACAGGAGCAGTGGAGACCCTCACCGACATCACCCAGATTGTCATGCGGGATCGCCAGATCGAGGTGTTTCGCCGGGAGCTTGAATTAAAGGACAGCTTCCATGGCATGATCGGTACTTCTCCTGGCATGCAGCGGGTTTTTGACCTTGTGGCCAATGCAGCAAGATCCGATGCACCTGTGATTATTTATGGTGAAAGTGGAACGGGTAAGGAGATGGTGGCCAGTGCCATCCATGAAATGGGCGAACAAAAAAAAGCCCCTTATATAAAGGTGAATTGTTCGGCCCTCAATGAATCCATTCTGGAAAGCGAATTGTTTGGCCATGTGCGTGGGGCCTTCACCGGTGCCCATCGGGATCGCATGGGTAAGTTTGAAGCTGCCGGAGAGGGAGATATATTTCTGGATGAGATTGGAGATCTTTCCCCTGCCATCCAGGTGAAGCTCTTGCGGGTTCTGGAAGAAAGGGTGGTGGAAAAGGTCGGAGACAACCGACCCGTGCCCATCCATGCCAGAATTATATCTGCCACCAACCGGGATCTGAAAAAGCTTGTGGATTCCGGGCAGTTGAGGGAGGATTTTTATTATCGCATCAATGTGATCCCCATTGAGTTACCTCCTTTAAGGGAACGGCGGGAGGATATCCCTTTGCTGGCAGAATTTTTTTTCCGGCGGATTCGTCTGAAAAGTGCCAGAAATGAGGTGCAGGGTATCTCTCCTGTAGCCTTTGAGAGTCTGTGTGCCTACGGCTGGCCCGGTAATGTACGGGAGTTGAAAAGTGCCTTTGAATATGCCTTTGTCACTTGCCGGGAGGGGATGATTCAGCCGGATCATCTGCCCCGGCATATTGTTGTCAGTGAAGGAGAGAAGCGTTTGGCTTCCTCCCCTATTTCCTTTGCCGGGGGAAACCTTGATTCCATCAAACGCCAGCGCCTGGTTCATGCCCTTGAAACCGCCGGAGGAAATCGAACAGAAACCGCCAGACTACTGGGAATTTCCCGCACCAGTGTCTGGAATCAGATGAAACGATATAAGGTTGTCCTGCCCTTGGGTAATGGGCAATCCATGGAGGATATATAATCAAATGAAACCCAGAGATGTTGAGTTAAATCAGGAGCCGGTGGAACTCTATAAAATCCTTAAGTTTGAAAACCTTGTCATGAGTGGTGGAGAGGCAAAGTATGTCATTGCCGAAGGGTTGGTAAGGGTGAACGGTGAGGTGGAGACCCGGAAGCGAAAGAAAATTTTTGCCGGGGATATTGTTGAATTCCAGGGAGAACAGATGCACCTGGTGGTGGATGACGTCTTGTGACGTATGGCTGTCATTTCATGGGTGTAATCGTCAACAACCCCTGAGTTAAAGACTCAGGGGGTTCCTTGCCGATTTTTTATGATGAAAATTCAGGGCCACTTCTGTTGTAAGTTTTTACATCGCATGGCGGATACATCCAATAATTGCATGTGGGAGATTGCATTACCACCCTCCAGGAGCGAACCTCTGGCTGGAGCGGCAAAAATAAGATGATCTTGTTGAAAATATGCCAGCTTAAGTGGGTATCCTCATTTTGCAAGTTCAAATAATCTGAATTTTGATGCTTTCTTATCAAAGGTAATAACAGCCTCACAACCATTTGTATTGGCAGAATGCGCAATTAACAAATCAGAAAGATCATATTTATTCCCTTGCGCGGAATGGACGAGTTGTTGTAAAGCTGACTGCTGGTCAAATTTAAAAATTGGCATCAATAACAGGTCACTTATAGACTCTAAAATTTCTATCCTTGATATCTCATAAACAGATTCTAAAACCCAAAGCATTTCTAAAATTACAAGTAGCGGCACAAATAGTTCTTTTCTTTCTGATTCAGCCTTTTTAAATATTGCGTAGACTTTCTTTGCTTGTAGCTCGTCGTCGCCAATTAAAAACCGAATTAGAATATTTGTGTCTATAGCTTTCATTTGAATTTATCCCTCATTCGATTTTTGACCGCATCATCCATAGCTTTAAGGGATACAGCTTTTCTGCCGGGTTTATGTAGTTTACAGAAAATGTCATCTACTTTTTTAGAGACTGGCCTGATTATGGCTTCTCTTTTATCTGTAATAATAATCTCAATTTTATCACCGGTGTTTAATTTCAGAGAATCTCTTATTGTTTTTGGAATTGTAACCTGTCCTTTAGTGGTGAGAGTTGCTAATGCCATAATATTTTCCTTACTTAATATGTGATCTTACTTACTTATTTGTAAGGTGTTAATGGCAAAATGTCAAGAAAACATTTATAATAATGCAGAAAACCAGCACGGGTAATTCCCGGCCCGAAGGCTGAAGAGGAAGCTCAGTGCGATTCTCTGTGTAACCCCGGGCGGTCATGCCAAGGGCCAGGCCGTCGGCAGTTTGCACCATGCTTTTCAACAGGGGCAGGGCCAGCCGTTTCACCCGCTTGACGGGATTTCTTTCAAGATGCCCGCACCGGGATCGCTGGGCCAGGGACACCTGACGGGCCTGGTACACCATCAGGGGCAGAAATCTTAAAAAAAGGCTCACCATGACTCCTGCCCGTTTTTCCGGGACAAAGGGGACGGGGGCAAGGAACCATTGCACCGCCGCCTTGACATGGGAAGGACGGGTGGTGACGGTGAAGAGAATCCCTGAAATCATCACCAAGAAAAAACGCCATACCACCATACCCCCCTCAAAAATCCCATCATCGGTGACAACAATGCCCATGAAAGACCCAATTGGATCTCCCATCGTGGTGATGCTCCTTGAGATGAACACGAACACCAGCAGTACCAGAAAATACTTGAGATTTTTCATCACCTGCCAGGGATGAAGCCCGCT
>CAYSSE010000492.1:0-3135 GCA_964433355.1 uncultured Desulfocicer sp. | reverse complement strand
CTGCTCTGTTATATGGACATCACCTCCCATCATCCTGCCATTCACTATAAAGGGAAAAAACTGGAGGGATTTGATGCCATTATCCCGAGAATTGGTGCATCCATAACATTCTATGGCACAGCCGTCGTCCGTCAGTTTGAAATGATGGGCGTCTATTGTGTGAACGAGTCCGTTGCCATCAGCCGTTCCCGGGACAAACTTCGCAGCTTGCAGCTATTGGCAAGAAAGGGCATTGGCCTGCCAGTCACAGGATTTGCCCACAGCACCAAATTTACCGATGACATAATTTCAATGGTGGGCGGCGCCCCCCTGGTCATAAAAATGATTGAGGGAACCCAGGGAATCGGCGTCGTTCTGGCAGAGACAAAAAAGGCGGCCCAGAGCGTTATTCAAGCCCTGCGAAGCCTCGATGCCAATATTCTGGTTCAGGAATTTATCAAAGAATCCTCTGGGACGGATATTCGTTGCTGGGTTATCGGTTCTAAGGTGGTTGCCACCATGAAACGCCAGGGAGCAGAAGGTGAATTCAGATCCAATCTGCATCGCGGCGGACAGGCAACAAAAATAAAAATCACACCGGAAGAACGTTCCACGGCAGTAAGGGCAGCTAAAATAATGGGACTCCGGGTGGCCGGTGTGGATCTGCTGCGATCCAATCACGGCCCTGTGATCATGGAAGTGAACTCTTCACCCGGCCTGAAAGGCATAGAAGCGGTCACGGGGTTGGATATTGCGGGTAAGGTGATTAAATTTATCGAAAAAAACGCCTCCCCGGGCAAAACCAAGACAATCGGGAAGGGGTAATATGCAGAAATCAGTGACCATTGCCGAAATCCAGGTAAAACCGGGCACACAAGTGACAGTCCCTATTCCGGTGCCAAAGCTGTACACAAATACCGCAATGGCCATGCCTGTCCATGTCATCCACGGGCGCAAGGACGGACCAAGATTGTTTGTCTGCGGTGCCATACATGGCGATGAAATCATCGGGACTGAAATTATCCGCCGGCTCATAAAACTCAAAAAGGTGAAAAATCTGCGGGGTACCTTGATTGCCGTTCCCGTGGTAAATGTATACGCCTTTGAGCAGCATTCGCGCTATTCCCCTGACAGAAGGGATATGAACCGATTTTTCCCAGGGTCTAAAACAGGCTCCTTAACCTCTCAACTATCTCATACCTTCATGTCAGAAGTTGTCCGGGGCAGCCAATATGGCATTGACCTGCACGCTGGATCAAATCACCGGGCAAATTTCCCGCAAATACGAGTTGATATTGAAAATCCCCAGGCCCTTTCGTTGGCCATGGCGTTTCGAGTGCCCGTAATCATCAATGCGGCCATGCGGGACGGATCACTTCGAAAAGCGGCTGCCGAAGAAGGGATCCCCACCATCCTGTATGAAGCTGGCGGAGCCCTGCGGTTTGATGAGGAAGCCATACGAGCCGGTATTCGAGGGATACTATCGGTGATGACAAACATTGAAATGCTGCGGCCCACACCCCATCAGGCCAAAGCAAAAACCGAACCGATGGTTGCGGATTCAACCTCCTGGGTACGGGCACCTGTCAGTGGTATTTTGCAGATGGAAGCCCCCTTGGGGGCCAAGGTGGTTAAAAATGCGAGAATCGGCATGATTGCCGATCCGTTTGGAAATCAAGAAGAGGCCATACTCTCCCCGGTCTCTGGAATGGTAATCGGGCGCCTGGACTTACCGCTTGTGCACCGTGGAGATGCCATCATTCACATTGCTCACCTGGATCGTCTAAAAAAAATCAATACAAGAATCGAAGAATTCAGGGAGGAGATCTCTGAAGATTCTTAGCAGGAGAAAAACATCCTATAACTATCGTTCTTTCTGCATGGCAACAATACGCTGATGTAGACTTGGGTGTGAGTAGTAGAAAAACACATACGCCGGGTGGGGTGTCAGGTTACTCAGGTTGTTTATGGACAACTTTTTCAGGGCATCACTAAGGGCCTTGCCACTGAAGTTTCTGCTGGCGAAATCATCGGCCTGATACTCGTTTTTCCTGGACCAGATATTCATAATCAGACCAGTTACCGTGGAAACAGGGCTGTAGAGCATGGCAAATGCGATGAGGCCAATATGAAAAACAGCCGCATCCACACCCAGTGCCCGGGAGAAAACCGCTTCCCCGAGAAACAGGGAAAGCAGATAGAAAATCAGACCCATCTGTAGGATAGAAATGACAATCCCCTGCAATGTATGTTTTTTCTTGTAATGCCCGATTTCGTGGGCCAGAACTGCCACAACCTCATCGGTTGTCAGATCGTTTATCAGAGTATCGAAAAGAACAATTCTCTTTTTGCTTCCCAGACCGGTAAAATAGGCATTGGCTTTTGTGGAGCGTTTTGAGCCATCCAGCATGTAGATATCTTTCACCGGAAAGCTGACATTGCCAGCAAAATCTTCTATGGCGGTCTTTAATGGGCCATTTTCCAACTTTGTCTGCTTATTGAAAAGCGGGACAATCAAATTGGAATAAAAGACGGTAAAAAAAAGACTGATTCCAGCCACCATCAACCAGGCATAAATCCAGAACATATCCGTCGTGCGGTAGTAAAACCAGGTGATAAGTGCGAGGATACTGCCACCGAGAACGGCTGTCAGCAACCACCCTTTTATTTTGTCTCCGACAAACAACTTCCAGGTGATCTTATTGAAGCCGAATTTCTCTTCAATGATAAAAATTTGGTAAAGTTGAAATGGAAGCCCCATAATATCCTGGGAGAACATCAGTATGCCAAAAAAAATCAGACACTGTAGTGTTGGGTTCCCCGTAATACCTGCTGCAAAGGAGTGGACATGGGCAAATCCTGAGACAAAGAAAAAGACCAGGACAACCACCAGGCTGAAGGTCGCGCTGATCAATGAAAATTGTGTGTTGGTTTTTTGATAGTGCTGCTGTTTATCATATTTGTCTGGATCATACAGCCCTGCAAGCGCTTTGGGAATCGGCTGTCCCATGCGGCTTGCGTTGAGGTGGTCGAGCAGACGCTCAAGTGCATAATCAAAAACCAGAATACCAATAATAATGTAGAAGATTGTTGTTTCCATGGGGGATCTTTTACCAGATATTCACCAAAAAAGAAAACAGAAGATGCATATAGAGG
>CAYSSE010000491.1:0-3142 GCA_964433355.1 uncultured Desulfocicer sp. | reverse complement strand
GACCGTATTCTGGCCTCGGCCTGTCCACAACGAAGCATGAAAATCCGTCAAATTTACCAGGACTTTCTTATAAACATACATGGCTGTAAGACCAGCCACAACGAAAAATGAAAGTCTTTTAATTCCAGCGTGTTGGTGAGACTTTCTTATAAAAAACTTGGGGTAAGATAACTTGCTTAATGCTTTAAACTCCGGATGACACGCCAAAAGATTCCTGGGGGATCACAGTTTTTTCCAACCCGATAAAAAATGCCAACAGCGCGGGGATCACAAACAGGGTAAACACCGTTGACAGAGCCAGCCCCCCAAGAATCACACTGCCAATGCCCCGGTACAGTTCACTGCCTGATCCCGTGGCAACTACCAGCGGCATAAGGGCAAAAATACTGGTGCAGGTACTCATGAAAATCGGTCGAATACGGGTTCTCACCGATTCGGAAATCGCCACCATTCCCGGCATATTAGCATATCTGACATTATTCAGGGACTGATGCACAATGAGAATGGCGTTGTTCACCACCGTTCCCACAAGGATAATAAACCCCAGCATGGTCAACACATCCAGGGGTTGAGGCGCAATGAACAGATTCACCAGACGAAGTCCCATGAGCCCCCCTGCCGCCGCCAGGGGAACACTGAACATGATAATCAACGGATAAAGAAAATTCTCAAACAAGGCTGCCATGAGAAGATAGGTGATCATCAGGGCCAGCAGCAAATTCCACTTCAAGGCATCAAAGGTCTCTTCCAGCTTGTCCGCATTGCCCCCAAGATCCATGGTAACATTTTGCACCTTACCCGATGCAAGCAAATCGTCACTGAGGCCCTTGATGGTTTCAATGGCCGTCTGCAGGGGAATGGACAGAGGCGGGGTAATTTCCAATCGGATATTTCGCTTTTTTTCCAGCCGGTCAATTTGTGTCATACCTGAATCATAGGAGATCCTGGCCACATCTCCCACCCGGACCTGACGTCCGATATTACTGACAATGGGCGCGTTGAGAATATCCTCCGGAGTTTTAAAGCGCTCTTCTGCCCCCCGTACCACCAAATCAATGCGATCCTTGCCTTCGGGGCCAAACTCATCCACCTTTCTGCCGTTCATCAACACATCCACATAGATACCCAATTCGCGCTCGGTGAGCCCATTGGCGGCAAGTTTCATCTTATCTGCCACCACACGGCCTTCTGGATAGGAGATCTCCAGGGAGGGCACCGGACGAATCTGGGAGCCGGGGAGAGCCTGGGATACAGCCCCAAACAACGTCCGCCCCGCATTGACGATGGCGTTCATATCCTCACCGGAGATATTCAAATCCACAGTGCGGCCTTTACCAATGCCACTCTCAAAAATACCCGGCTGGATACTGATGCCGAACATGCCGGGCAGAGAATTGATCAACCGAGTCAAGGTAGGGATAAACCGGCTGGCTTGGGTCTCATATTCCTCTGTGGCGGACAGCCCGAATCCCGAAAGATAATCCGATGAAAAATAAAACATATTTCTGATCAAGGGCAGATCATGGTCACCAGGCTGCCTGTATTTATCGGTTTGGGTAAAAAGATATTCCCCCACCTCCCTTCGTTTTTCAGCGGAATATCCCGGGGGCGGCACCAGAATATTCATGACAAAATTCCGGTTTCCCTGGGGCAGGTATTCAGCCTTGGGCATGAGATTCCAGGCTGCGGTAATGGACAGCGAAGTAAAAAGAAGGATGCACGCGATACGGGTCAGGAAATTTTTCTGGAAAAAATTAGAGACGCCCATGATCAGAATTACGAAAAAAGCCCCCACATATGCGGCCAGGCCTTTTTTCTTGGCATTGGCCTGGAGAACCGGTCGATTTCTGTAGATAAAATGCATAAAGGAGGGAATCACGGTGACCGACACCATAAGGCTCAGTGCAATGGAGGAGGTGATGGCAATGGCAATGTCTTTAAATAACTGCCCTGCTTCCTGGCGGATGAAAATAACAGGTAAAAACACCGCCACCGTGGTGAGGGTGGATGCAATCACCGCCCCAAACACCTCGCTTGCCCCCTGGTAAACGGCATCAAATATTTTCTTTCCCATCTGACGGTGGCGGTCAATGTTTTCCAGCACCACAATGGCATTATCCACCAGCATGCCCACGGCAAAGGAGATACCGGCAAGGCTCACCACATTTAAGTTTCTATCCAGGAGCCACAGAAAAATAAAGGTGCCAATGGCGGAGATGGGAATGGCAAGGCTGATGGTGAGGGTGGAGCGAAGACTGCCAAGGAAAATCAGCAGCACAATAACAGCAAGGATGGCACCGATAAGGACATTTTGCTTCATGTTCTCAATGGAGGTCAGAATGTATGGGGCTTCATCATGGGCCCAGCTAATATAAAGATTTTTGGGGGCCAGCACCTCTTTATTAAGTCTATCTACCTCGGCCCTCACCCGTTGAACAATCTCAATGACGTTGCCGCCTTTTTGCTTTTTAACACCAACAACAATGCCCTCCCGGCCGTTTTCCATAACAGAGACAAACTGGGGCTCGTAACCGATCTTTGTGGTGGCCACATCCCGTAAAAAAACCCGGTTAATGCCATCATCATAAATAACCACATCCAGGGGATCTGAAATAGTTTGAAATTTTGCCACGGTTCTGATGCGGTAATTTTTTCGATCAATGCCCAGCACACCGGCGGAAATATCCTGGTTAGATGCCACCAGACGGGAAATAACCTGATTGATGGTGATGCCGCGACGGGTCATTTTTTCGGGATCAATGATAATTTCCAGCTGCTCTTGGGTACCGCCAAAAACAAGGAGGGAGGATACCCCCTCTATACGTTCCAGGTATTGACGAATCTCATTTTCAAAAAAAGTTTTATATTTTTGGATCTCTGTGTCCGGCCCGTCTTTGATCTTTAAAAGCATCCAGATGATGGGCTGGGAAGATCCCCCGGAATTGGACAAAACCGGCTGTAGGACGTTATCTGGATATTCAGACACCTCGTTGAGCTTATTGGACACCCGGAAAAGGGCCGTATCAATGTCAATTTCAAGGTCAAAGGTAAGGGTGATGGTGGCATAGTCATTGTAAGAGGAACTCTCCATTTTCTGGAGGTTCTGGAGACTTTTAAGCTTATCTTCCTGGCGCTCCACCAC
>CAYSSE010000490.1:0-3146 GCA_964433355.1 uncultured Desulfocicer sp. | reverse complement strand
ATGAGGGGACAGCCAGCGCCCGACGTATCGTTGAAGCCTATTTAAAGACAAAGCACTGATAAAACTTAAAATACAGATAATGCAACATCATATACTTTAAGGTAGCGAATCATTTTGTCTCCCTTGATATTCAGACTTACAGTTCGTCTGTTTTGGATGTGATAATGCCAAGTTAGAAGGACTCGCTGCGCTCGCCTTCCAACCAAAAGTTGCAACAGACATGCTTCGCATGCTGATGAACTTTTGGATATCCGTAAAGTCCAATAATAATTGTATTGACAGTTTTCCAAACAGTATATAATTTTCATTAAATATTGGCACCCATTTTTTTATCAATACCTTAGATATTTTCGTGTGGTCACCCTAATTTTTTGTTAATGTCAGATTAAAAAGGAACCGGGATGAATACTAAAGATCAAAAACCAGTTTTGGTAACCGGAGCAACGGGATATGTTGCTGGCCGGCTGATTCCACTTTTATTGGCATCAGGTTACCGGGTAAGAGCCATGGGACGTTCCACCGCAAAAATGGCGGATCGGCCTTGGGGACAAGATCCCAATGTTCAACTGGTAAGAGGAGACATCCTGGATGTTGATTCCCTGCGAACTGCTGTAAAAGGGTGTGGGACAATTTATTATCTTGTCCATTCAATGGTTTCCCAACAAGGGAAATACCGAGATGCCGATCGCATCGGCGCAAAAAACATGGTTCAGGCGGCTGCTGATGAACATGCAGACCACCTTATATATTTGGGCGGTCTCGGTGACATACACCATAAAAATATCAGTAAACACTTGATTTCCAGAAACGAAGTAGGGGAAATTCTGCTTTCTGGATCCGTTCCTGCAACGGTTCTAAGGGCCGCAATGATATTGGGATCCGGCAGTGCCGGTTTTGAAATTTTAAGATACCTGGCTGAACGACTGCCAATCATGGTCACGCCGAAATGGGTAAGAATGCCGACTCAACCCATTTCCATTACAAACGTACTGGGCTATCTTAAAGGGTGCATGGAGCACCCGGAAACCCGGGGAGAAACCTTTGATATAGGCGGTCCTGATGTTGTGGCATATCGAAATCTGTTCCGTATTTTTGCCAAAGAAGCCGGATTGCCTTCGCCTTTAATGATACCGGTTCCGGTACTGACACCATGGCTATCGTCTCTATGGATTCACTTGGTGACACCGGTTCCAGCAGCCATTGCACAACCATTGACTGAAGGGTTGAGTCTGCCAACCACATGTACAGAACAAAGGATCACCCAAATTATTCCACAAAAATTGATCAGCTGTCAGGAGGCAATTGCCCGTGCGCTCGACCGGATTCAACAAGAGCAAGTCGATACGTGTTGGACAGATGCCGGAGAATTGACATATCCTGAATGGACCTATTGGGGAGATTCACCCTATTCAGGAGGGACTATCCTCAAATGCGGGTATCGGGCTGTCGTAAAAGGGATGGCTCCTGATCTATGGCCAATTGTTGTAAAACTTGGTGGAGAGACCGGGTATTATGGGGCCGATCTTTTGTGGAAAATTCGTGGTGTGATCGATGTTTTAACCGGTGGGGTTGGCTTGTCCCGCGGCAGGCGTTCAAAAGAAAGGCTTCAAGTGGGGGACGCCCTTGATTTTTGGAGGGTCCTAAGCCTGGAAAAACCCTCAAAATTGTTGTTGCTTGCAGAGATGAAAACACCGGGGGAAGCCTTGCTGGAGATCAATATCAATGATGTGGGAAATGATCAATGCGAAATTATACTGCTATCCAGATTTTTACCCCGGGGATTAATGGGTCTTCTCTATTGGTATGTCCTTTATCCATTTCATCAATATGTATTTACCAGTATGCTCAAAGGAATGCTAACCGCATCAGGATTAAAATTTGTGACCCGCCCCGAAAGATTCACACCTAAAATAACGAAAACATGCACCCTGTCAGATTCATAGTATAGACAATTGAAGTGGAAGCAAAAGCAAAAGAGATGGCTGTTTTAAAGCCGGAGGTATTGGTGAGCCTGTTTTTCCAACGATGGCGCCTGCCGTTGCGGTATTCCGGGCCACGGGTGTCCGTCTCAGGGAACTTCCCTTCAACAGGTCTTTGTTACGACAGTCCCATGTTTAAAAAGACGCCCTGGCAAATAAAAAACATTTCCATTTGTTGTGACAAGTGCTATGAATAAAGCATCTTTCACATCAATATCAAAAATATCAAATGGACCCGGACAAGAGAATGATCTTAGATTTTGATAAATGGTACAATAGAGAAAAACGACACGAGCAATTTGAAGGGCATGTATCAGAAACCCGGACGGCAACATTTGGGTTTACCACCTATGCCGAATCTGATAAGCGTCACCGGGTCAACCGGCATTTCAATTCCATAGCCACGCGATACGACTTGATGAATACCATTTTGAGTGGCGGAATTCATTATGCCTGGAAACGAAGGGCCGTTGAAACACTCAGGATCAAACCGGAAGAAAAAATCCTGGATGTATGCGGCGGAACGGGTGATATGGCCTGTTTGTCCGCATCCAGAACAGGCAAAAAAGGGGTGTCGGTTGTGTACGACATGAACCGGAGAATGATCGAGCAAGGGAAAAGAAAATCCATAAATGGGGTAACCTTTGTTCAAGGGGATGCTGAAAGCATCTCTTTTCCTGATGGTTCATTTGATGCTGTTTCCATTGGATTTGGGATTCGAAACGTCACCCATCTTGAAACCGGTTTCAGGGAGATCTTTCGGGTGTTGAAAAAAGGCGGTTCCATGTGTTGTCTTGAATTTTCAAAACCTGATAACTCTTTTTTTAGATATCTTTACGATCTGTATTCGTTCAGGATAATGCCGTTAATAGGGGGGCTCATCACCGGCTCAACAGAAGCCTACACTGCATTTCCCGAATCCATACGCGCGTTTCCACTCCCCGGAGAGTTGAGCCTGATTTTACAAGATATTGGTTTTAAGGATATCAAAGTCAAGAAGTTGACAAATGGCATCGCAGTGATTCATTCGGCAAGGAAATAAAAATGCATTATTAATGTATAAAAATATATCAGCACCCTTACGATAAAAGGACGCATAATGGATAGGCGATCATTTCTCAAAACTGCCGGAATCGGAAGCATTTCTGTTGCCTATGGCTGCAAGTC
>CAYSSE010000489.1:0-3152 GCA_964433355.1 uncultured Desulfocicer sp. | reverse complement strand
GGGGGGGCTCTGCTGAGGTTGCCCGGAAGTTCTATTTTCTAATAAAAAAAATGCTCGAACCGATGGTAAGGAGTGTGATTGTGACAAAAAGAAAACCTGCTTTTTCAATGGGAAAACCCATGGTGGTGATTGCTGTGCTATGCGCTGTGGGCCTTTTTTTCACATTTGACCTCCACCACTTTTTTTCCCTGACAAGCTTAAAGACCCAGCAAGTGCGCTTTCAGACATTTTATGGCGATCATGCCCTTGTCACCATGGGACTTTACATGGTTTCATACATTGCCATGGCGGCCCTCTCCCTGCCCGGTGCTGCCGTCATGACCCTGGCAGGCGGGGCGCTGTTTGGCCTATTCAAAGGAACCCTGCTTGCCGTTATATCAAGCACCATCGGGGCCACCCTGGCCTTTCTGGTTTCCAGGTTTTTATTCAGGAATTATATCCAGAAACGATTCAAAGATAAACTTGTGAAAATCAACCAGGGTCTTGAACGAGAGGGGGCATTTTATCTTTTAACCCTGCGCCTGGTGCCCATTTTCCCTTTTTTTATCATCAATCTTGTCATGGGGGTCACGACCATTTCCACCCGGGTATTTGCCGGGGTGAGCCTGGTGGGCATGTTGGGGGGCTGCATGGTGTTTGTCAATGCGGGAACCCAACTGGCCCGCATTGATTCCCTCAAGGGTATTTTGTCACCGGGAATCCTCTTTGCCTTTGTACTCCTGGGGATTTTCTCCCTGGTGGCCAAAAAAATTGTTGATATGGTACGCCACCGAAAGCTGATGTCTCATTATCCCCGCCCCCGTAAATTTGATTATAACCTGGTGGTGCTGGGGGCTGGATCAGCCGGTCTTGTGGCCTCCTACATTGCTGCCGCTGTAAAGGCAAAGGTGGCGGTGGTGGAAAAACACAAAATGGGAGGGGATTGCCTCAACACCGGATGTGTGCCCAGTAAGGCCCTGATCCGCAGCGCCCGCATGCTCTCCCAGGTGAACAGGGCCAGGGACTTTGGGTTTCACCACGGCAAAATTGAATTTGATTTTAAGACCGTTATGGCCCGGGTTCACCAGGTGATCAAAACCGTAGCCCCCCACGATTCCGTGGAGCGTTACACAGATCTTGGTGTGGAATGCATAAAGGGAAATGCCGTTATAAGATCCCCCTGGGAGGTGGAGGTGAACGGCACCACTTTAACCACCCGCAATATTGTGGTGGCCACCGGGGCCCGACCCATGGTGCCCGATCTACCCGGCCTTGATACCATTCCGTTTTATACCTCTGACACCATCTGGGAAATGAAAGAGTTGCCCCCCCGCCTCATGATACTGGGAGGTGGGCCCATTGGCTGCGAACTGGCCCAGGCATTTGCCGGGTTGGGTTCCCAAGTGACCCTGGTTCAGCGGGGAGCCCATCTCATGAAACGAGAAGACCCAGAGGTGTCCCTGTTGATCAACGAACAATTTGAATCCCAGGGAATAAAGGTACTCACCCAGCATGGGGCAAAGGCCGTGGTGGTGGAAGGAGATACCCGGTATCTGGTGTGCACCCACAATGCTCAGGAAGTGAACATCGCCTTTGATCAGATGTTGGTGGCCCTGGGACGTCAACCCAACGTAACTGGCTTTGGTCTGGAGGAATTGGGAGTCCAACTCACCCCGAGAGGAACCATTGATGCCGGAGAGTTCATGGAAACCAGTATTCCCACCATCTTTTGCGCCGGAGACGTGGCAGGCCCTTACCAGTTTACCCATGTGGCAGCCCATCAGTCCTGGTATGCATCGGTGAATGCCCTGTTCGGGGGATTTAAAAAATTCCGGGTGGACTACAGCACCATCCCCTGGGCCACCTTCACCGACCCGGAAGTCGCCCGGGTGGGGCTCAATGAGACCGATGCCAAGGCAAAGAATATTGATTATGAGATCACCCGCTACAACCTGGAGGATCTGGATCGGGCCATTGCCGATGGCAACGCCCAGGGGTTTGTAAAAGTCCTCACCATTCCAGGAAAGGATAAGATCCTCGGGGTCACCCTGGTGGGACATCACGCCGGGGATACCATTGCCGAATTTGTGCTGGCCATGAAAGCGGGCCTGGGATTGAACAAAATTTTGGGAACCATCCATATCTATCCCACCATGGCCGAGGCCAACAAATACGTTGCCGGTGAATGGAAACGGGCACACAAACCAGAAAAATTACTCGCCTGGGTGGAGAAATTTCACTCATGGCAGCGAAAATAAGGTTAAATTACCTGACATATTTATAATTTCTGTTTGACTGTTTAAGATGGGATGGATAAAACTATTAATCATTTTAGGAATGAGTCCGAAATAACATACCCATTTAAAAATTGGGAAACACTATCCTTCAACGGTAGCGTGTTCTGAAATGGGCAAGTTATTTAAGACTGGTTCCTTAGGGCATCCTTTAAAACTACTTTACACTTTCTTTGATCACTCCCTATTTGTAGGGAATTTTTCTAAAAGGCTGTAAAGGACTTTTGGGGTCATATGAAGGATACCCATTATTAGTTATCGTAAGTTGTGCCGTTAAAGAATAGACCATTAACATTTAAAAAAAGGAGATTGTTTCATGAAGGTAACCATTACAAAAGAGTGCATGGGTGACAGAAACTGTAACGAGCTATGCCCTGAGATCTTTGAGTATGACGAAGATCAACTTCTCTCCATTGTAAAAATGGATGAAATTCCAAAACACCTCGAAGACGTAGTGCGCAGGGCAGCAAACGAGTGTGGTGCAGAAGCCATTATTATTGAAGAGTAGCATTCTGTAAGGGGTTTCCCCGAAAATAATCTACTATATACAAATAATCCTGACCCGTTAATATCATGGCTTTCTTTGTAAAAAAGACAGATTAATTAAGGGGAAATTCCTAAGCGGATGATCAAGCTTTTTACGAAATTTGAGGAGTTGGTCATAAAATGCGCCACTATACGGGAGCCGAATACATGTTATTGTCAATTGGCTGTAATTACTGACTTGATTGTTAGGTTAAAAAAAATATTACAAAGTGGCCCATGTTATGACCAACCCCAAATTTAAAAGACTTGATTATTCAGTGTAAAAGGGGGAAAGCAGTCCATGGTAAAATTTCGAGAAAGCAAAACCGCACAAAATTTACTCACCGCATTTGC
>CAYSSE010000488.1:0-3154 GCA_964433355.1 uncultured Desulfocicer sp. | reverse complement strand
TATGGGGAAAATATCATGAAATAATAGCCCTTTAGAATATCTCCTGTATTTCCAGTAGATTGAATGTTTCACGGATTTATTGTTTTTTAAAACAGGATGTTATCTTTTGTGTTAGTTTTTGATTTGCAAATTCATTGAATAGAGAGCCATTCACTTTGACTATGGATTGGGAATGACATAATAGAAGATGATCATATCAAAGAGAGTGGGACGGGTGTTCTAACCTGTCAAAAAAAGATTTCATTGGTCAAATGAGATGCTGCTGAGATGTCTCCAGTTGTAAACCTTAAAATTCATAAACCTTAAAATAATATTTAATCATAAATTGCCCGGGATGGTCATTGGAGTTCTATGGAGTCTTTTTGGAAAAAAGTAAAATTGAATATGAAGGATTGTTTGCCAGACCACAGTTATAGAATGTGGCTGGGACCCATTGAATTCGTTACTGCCCAGGAAAATATCATCACCTTGTTATGTCCCAATACCTTTTCCCGACGGCGGATCAAAGAGCATTACCTTGCCGGTCTTGAAAAAGAATTCCAACAGCTTGGGGTAAAGGGGGCTACCATAAACCTCCAGGTTCATGATTCAAAAGCACCCCAAAGATCTTTGGAAAAGGGGGCAAGGCAAAAATTATCCCAGCCCCAACCATTGGATCTTCCTGCGATTCCAGCGGCCCGTCCCCGTCTTCCCCGTCAGTTGTCCCTACCTGGATTGGGAAATCCCTTTGACTCGGGAAGACTGCTGAAAAAAGCGTATACCTTTGACAAGTTTGTGGTGGGTAATAATAATGATTTTGCCTACTCTGCCTCCCTTTCCCTTGCCCAAGGCGGTGCCAATGGAAATGGTGCGCTTTACTTGGTGTCTGAGACCGGGCTTGGAAAAAGCCACCTGTCCCAGGCCGTGGGCCACCATGCCATTGATCAGGGGGTGACGGACAAGGTGTTTTATGTGACGGCCGAAGATTTCACCAACGAGATGGTTTCCGCATTGAAAAATAACCGCATCAACAGCTTTAAGGAAAAGTACAGAACCCGGTGTGATGTGTTGATCCTTGAAGATGTTCATTTCCTGTCCGGAAAAAGTGCCACCCAGAATGAACTTGCCATGACATTGGATTATCTTTTGGATGCGGAAAAAAAACTTATTTTCAGCGGGTCTTACCTCCCCGGGGATATCCCCAAAATGAACGAACAGTTAAGATCCCGTCTGAGTCTTGGCCTGGTCACCCGAATTGAGGCCCCGGATTTTAAAACCCGGGTGAAAATTTTGAAAAAAAAGGCGGGTATGGGGGGCACTCCCATGCCGGGCGAGGTTCTTGACTACCTTGCCCAGGAGTTGTGTGACAATGTACGCCAGTTGGAGAGTGGGCTTTCCGGGGTGACTGCCAAGGCATCGCTTTTGGGTGAAAAAATTGACATAAATCTTGCACAAAGTGTGCTTGCCAACATTTCCCGCAGTAAAAAACAGATCACCATTGATGCCATAAAAAATTTGGTATGCAAAGAATTCAGCGTTGCAGAGACGGATCTTGTCTCACCTTCCAGAAAAAGAAAATATGTTCAGCCCAGGCAAATTGCCATTTATCTGGCCCGTAAATATACAGATCAGCCCCTTAAAAAAATTGGTAAAAGCTTTAACCGTTACCACGCAACGGCTATTTACTCCATTAATGCCGTGGAAAAAGCCATGAAAAAACAGGGCAGCTATGCCGAGCAAATGAATTATCTGTATAAGAAAATTGAAACCGTCAAGGCCTGATATGGACAAAGCATAATCAAAAAGGTTTTTTTAATTCTCTTTGAAAGAATTGTCATCGGCGATTTGGTATTTCACATGGGGCATGGTTTTAATTTATACTGGCAGTGGGGGAAAACATGGGAATGCGGAAAGTGGATTTAGACGCATTGGAAAAAATTGTGGGTATCCATGGGCTGGAAAGGGGTAAGGAAGAGCTTTTTTGCCACTCCTATGATGCCACTGGGCGTTCTTATTTGCCGGATGCCGTGGTGTTTCCCAGCAGTACCCATCAGGTGTCTCAACTGCTTAAACTTGCCTGTGAAAAGAAATTTCCCGTCATTCCCCGGGGAAATGGTTCTGGAATGACCGGTGGAAGTCTCCCCCTTGAGGGAGGAGTGGTTCTTTCCATGGGCCGCATGAACTCCATCCATGACATTGATGAAGATAATTTTACGGCCAGCGTTGGCCCTGGTGTTATCACTGGGGATTTTCATAAAGCAGTGGAAAAAAAAGGGCTCTTCTATCCCCCTGATCCGGCAAGCTCCGCCTTTTGCACACTGGGGGGAAATATTGGAGAGTGTGCCGGGGGCCCCCGGGCCGTTAAATACGGTGTGACCCGGGATTATGTTCTTGGCCTTGAAGCGGTGCTTCCCACGGGTGATATTATCCACACCGGGGTTAAGACAGCCAAAGGGGTCGCCGGATATGATCTGACCCGTTTGATTGTGGGATCCGAAGGAACCCTTGCCGTGGTGACCCGGATGACCTTTCGCCTGATTCCCCTTCCTGAAAAAATAGAAACCCTTTCCGCCTGTTTTGCCGATATTCACCAGGCGGCCCGTACGGTATCTGCCATTATTCGACAGGGAATTGTGCCACGATGTGTGGAGTTTCTGGATCGATCCTCCCTGGAACTGGTGAAAAATGTCCTGGGGCCCTCTGCGGTGGCACCGGGTACCTGTGCATTGCTCATTCTTGAGGTGGACGGGAAAAAGGAGATGGTGGCCACCGAGGCCCGGCAATTGAAGGCTTTGTGCCACTCCATGGGAGCCATAAAGGTGATGACGGCCCAGACCCCTGAGGAGACCGCCGCTATCTGGAAAGCCAGAAAGGCCCTTTCACCCCTGTTATATCAACTGGCTCCCCACAAGATAAATGAAGATATTGTGGTGCCCATTAGCTGTATTCCAGACATGGTGGAGTACATTGAGCAGCTTCAAAGACAATCGGGCCTGACCATTGTCAGTTTCGGGCATGCCGGGGACGGTAATATCCATTGTAATATCATGTATGACAAACGGGATGCAGATCAATGCCGCAGGGCCCAAAAGGCGGTGGATGCCCTTTTTGATCATACATTAAAACTGGGGGGAACCATCACAGGGGAGCATGGGGTGGGGATCACCAAGAAAAA
>CAYSSE010000487.1:0-3155 GCA_964433355.1 uncultured Desulfocicer sp. | reverse complement strand
CCCCTCCCCGGGGGCTCTGCTGAGATAACCTTGGAGGCTACCTTTTCATATAAACATACATGCCAGTAAGCACCTACCACAACGAAATTTAAAAAAATAAGGTGCGCTAAATCCAGTACCTGCTTTTTCATATAAAAAACAAGCATAGCAGTAAACCGCTACCAAAACAAAAGTCAAAA
This sequence comes from uncultured Desulfocicer sp., assembly GCA_964433355.1. Classification (GTDB taxonomy): domain Bacteria; phylum Desulfobacterota; class Desulfobacteria; order Desulfobacterales; family Desulfobacteraceae; genus Desulfocicer. The sequence continues at coordinate 2,976 of CAYSSE010000487.1, read as the reverse complement.
CTCTCATGATTCCAGCAATTTGGATGAAGTTTTTATAAAAAATTTAAAGAAGGATGGAATATATGGATAATCAACGCCACAGCGTTCGGTCGTATGATGAGGAACTCAAGGGCCTGAACCAGCTTGTCATCACCATGGCCACAGCTTGCAGCAAACAGCTGATGGAAATGAAACAGGCCCTTGCAAGCCGCGACGATAAAATTGGCAAGGACATAGTTGCCAAGGATGAGTTCATCAACGAACTGCACCAGGAAATTGAAAATACGGCCATCAAAATTCTGGCCCGACGTCAACCACTGGCCCAGGATCTCAGGCATGTACTAACGGTGATAAAAATCAGCCGGGAACTGGAGCGTATCGGTGATTATGCCGCCAATGTGGCGAAAAGAGTGGGACATTTATCAAAAAACACCTATGAAGCACCAGAACGTATGCTCATTGTGATGGCAGAAACCGCTGACATCATGCTTGGAAAGGCCATTGAGGCGTTTCTTCACTTTGATGTGGATACCTCATTATCCGTCTGGAACATGGACGATGAAATCGACACTGCCTATGCATCCATTCTAAAACTTGTCCAGGAGGAGATGGCCTCTGACAAGAAGAGGATTACCGAGGGAACCCAGCTCAATTACATGGCAAGATGTCTGGAACGTATCGGAGACCATATCATCAACATGGCAGAAGAAATTTACTTTATGACAACAGGTAAAAATTTTAGCAGCCATGGCGCACCCGAAGACGATTGACACACTTTTACAAAATGCAAAGAAGATCGGAAATGAAAAATAAATTCCCTTACCGGGAAGCAACAGATGCACATCGCGTCTCAGTTGGAATTACATGGAGAGAATATTATGAATAGAGTCCTTTTTATCTGTAGCCAGAATACTGGGCGAAGCCAGATGGCCGAGGCCATTTTAAGCAAATTGGGAGGTGTTGAGTTCCAGGTGACCAGTGCTGGGCTTGACCCAGGACCCCATGTGAATCCCCTGGTCTTGGAAGTGATGAAGGAAGAGGGAATAGACCTGTCACATAAAAAGCCCCAGAATGCCTTTGACCTTTTTAAAAAATCTCGGCTGTTCACCCATGTCATCACCGTCTGCGATACGGCAACAGACGAAAAATGCCCTGTTTACCCCGGCATTAACAATCGATTAAACTGGCCCCTTCCTGATCCGGAAACAGTGACCGGTACCCATGCAGAACAACTTGAACAGGTGCGCGGCATCCGGGACGTCATACGCAAAAAACTCATTGACTATTTTCAACTGAAGGCTTAACCCTTCAGCGACACTTTGCTTACGCCAAATAAACCATGGCCAGGGAACCAATTTTATCAAAATAAGCACTGCTATTCTAAGTGCTTGGCATAGGTGGAAAACTATTTCCCGTGTAGTGGCCCATCTTATGATCATCCCCAAAAATTCTTTAAATCAGGGCCTTGCACACATTTGATATGAGGGTCACCATGATGGGAATGCTGGCCAATTCCACATACTCGTCCTGTCGGTGGGAATTGGCCCCCACAATTCCCATTCCGTCAATGGTGGGAATTCCAAGAGCAGCCGTGGAATTTCCGTCTGAACACCCTCCCGTGGCAATGGAACTGACATCAATCCCCATTTTTTTGCCTTCCAAAAAGATGACATCTAAGAGGGCCTGGCTTTGGGGGGTAATTTCCAAGGGAGATCTATCAATGCAGCCTGTAACCGAAATTTTGGATCCCGGCAAGACCCTTCGATCACAAAGGGTGGCAAAAAATGTTTCAACCCGCTGCTTTTCTTCCAGCCGTTCAATGCGGACATCAACGGATGCCACAGCCTTATTGGGAATAATATTGACCTTATCTCCCCCGGCCACAACCGTAACCTGGGCAGATGTCCCCGTATCTGGATCATTGAGTGCATCAATGGCAATGATCTGGTGTGCCAATTCCACCACCGCATTGATTCCCTTGTCCGGGTCCGCACCGGCATGGGCTTCTTGGCCCGTGACACTGACATGGAACCAGCCCCCGCCTTTTCTCTGTGACACCATTTTGTATCCCGGACGGCAGGGTTCAAAAACAAATACCCGGCGGCTTTTTCCTGCAACGCTCTGAATCCAGCTCTTTGAGGCATCGGAACCGGTTTCCTCATCCCCGTTAAAGGCGACACACACGGACATCTTGTCCAGAACGCCCTCTTTTTTAAGGGTTTCTAAAACATGGAGCACGACCAATAACCCGCCCTTCATGTCGCACACCCCCGGTCCCAGGGCCTTATCGCCCTGGATGGAAAACGGGCGTTTTTCAACCTCTCCAAAGGGGAACACCGTATCCATATGGCCCAGGAACATGAAGTCGTACGGGTCATTGCCACCGTCAGGGGTATCACCATTGCCATGGCAGGATACCGCTTGAAGGCAGGGGACTTTGGTGTCTCCCTGGAAAAGGATCTCTGCCCTGAGGCCAATGTCTGAAAACCGTTTCTGAAAAAAAAGGGCCACTTGTTCGACACCCGGCAGGTGGTCCGAGCTTGAATCAATATTGACGATGGTTTGAAAATCTTTTAAAAATTCATCCGTATTACTAAACATGTCTTGTCACATCCTGTTATAAAAGTTAGTTCCGCCGGGCCAGTCTGGGATTCATTTCATCCCTGAACCAATCGGAAAACAGATTGATGGCCACCACCAGCAGGATCAGGGTCGCGCCTGGAAAGACCACCAACCACCACATGCCAGCATAAATATAATTTTTCCCGATGGCAATCATCATGCCCAGGGAGGGCTCGGAAATGGGCACGCCAACGCCCAAAAAACTCAAATATAGGTAACGATCACCGGGTGATCCGTCTCAAAAATCGAGACCAGCAACAGATTGCCCATGCCCGGCCACTGAAAAATAGACTCGGTTACAATGGAAAAGGCAATGAGCCCTCCAAAGCTTAAGCCTGCAATGGTGACAACCGGAATGAGCACATTTCTCAAGGC
>CAYSSE010000486.1:0-3156 GCA_964433355.1 uncultured Desulfocicer sp. | reverse complement strand
GCTTACATCCCCTACCCTGAAGGGATAGGGGTTTTACGCCATTCTTATAAAGAATTGGATTCCCAAAGACGAAAAGGCCTCACTACATAAAAAAATAGCGGGCCTGATGATCACGGAAATGGCTGATCACACAACGGGGTTAACTGCCGCAGCTTCCCAACTCCTCCAGATCACAAATGACCTGGAAGGGTGTCGGATTCTGCTGGATGCCGGTGATCACTATCGAAGAAACGGGGCGTCAGAACAGGCAATCCACTGCTATAACAAGGCCATTGAGGACTTAACGGACAAACAGGGGACAGATGCCCACAGACTGTTCATTCAAACTGTTATCAGATATTCAAAAGACCGGCAATCCATGGGAAAACCAGAAATTACGGCATCTTTGCTGAAACAGGCGCTGGATCGCTGTAAAGCACTCAATGATGACGCTCTCCATGCCATCCTCCTGTTGCGCATGGCTTCAGTGGCCTATGTTCAGATGGCACATCAGGCGGCGCAGCATTATTTTTTAAAGGGCCGCGCCATGGCAGAAAAATCAACCGATCCCCTGGTCATGAAAACCCTGGACGCATGCACAGTGGTTCACTACTGCTATTCCGGCCGATTCAAAGATGCCATCAAACAATATGAATCCATTGAGTCTGGTTTCTCAAAGAAAACACCCGCCTATACCCCCTCTTTCCGGGTGGGGGTTATTCTGGGGCTCAGCTACGCTGGCATCGGAGAAATCTCCCAGGGCCTGGGTATGGTGAACCAGCTCAGAGATGATGCCTTGGCCTTTAATGATGAAGATGCCGCTGCCCGGGGCACCATCTTCATTGCCTGGATATTGATCATCAAAAATGACATTAAAAATGCCGCCAAGCAGATCTCAGACACACTTAAATCTTCAAAAAAACTGAGGTCTTAAACCTGGTTGAGAGTGTCGCCAATACGGAGGCTACGGTTTTAATTTTGGGGGATACCGGGGTGGGTAAAGAGATGGTGGCACGCGCCATTCACGAACAAAGCAACCGCAGGGACAAGCCCTTTATCAGGGTGAACTGTAGTGCGTTTCCCGAAAGCCTGATTGCCTCTGAGCTTTTTGGACACGAAAAAGGGTCATTTACAGGTGCAGGTAAACGCAGACTCGGGCGCTTTGAACTGGCAGATACCGGTACGCTTTTTCTGGATGAAATCGGTGATATATCCATGGACATTCAAATTCGACTTCTCAGGGTTATCCAAACCAAAAAATTTGAGCGGGTGGGTGCCAGTAATAGCATAAAATCAGATTTTCGTCTCCTCACCGCCACCAATCATAACCTGAACAAAGCAGTTGCCCAGGGGCAGTTCCGCCAGGATCTTTTTTACCGCTTGAATGTGTTCCCCATCCATGTCCCGCCACTGAAGGAGCGCAGGGAAGATATCTCTCCCCTGGCATTTTATTTTCTTAACAAATATTCGGAAAAATTAAAAAAATACTTTCGGGGTATTCCAGAAAACGAGATGGATAAATTACTGGATTATCACTGGCCAGGTAATGTGCGTGAGCTGGAGAATGTCATCGAACGCGGGGCTATCCTGAACACAGGTGGACGATTCTTTGTGCCCGATTTAACCATAAAGAACGGGGAAGATTCATTGTCGGATCAACTGACCCTGGAAGAGATGCAACGCCGCTTTATCTTTGAAACCCTCCAGAAAGTCGATTGGAAAATATACGGTCCTGGAGGGGCGGCCGAACTGCTTGGGATAAACCATAGTACGCTATACTCACGCATGAAAAAATTGGGCATACAAAATCCCAACAAGTAACAATACCTTTGCCAATGCCAAATTCAAAACCGATTTGAAATTTGGAAATTAAGATACCATATACGGTATCAATTCGAGCAATAAAACACAATATGTAAGTCAATATTTAAACCAAAATAAAATTGGCGAAGGTATTGAGTAAGGAAGTCGTTTTCAATCGCCGACCAAGGGGCGTTCCCTGTCAAGAGTGAAATAGACAAGAAAAAGATCCTCACTTTCCTCTACCGACTGTTTTCTCCGCCTGAGTGAAAAAAGCAATTCTGAGTTTTTTTCCTGCCGATTTTTTGTCAGATAAAGTCGTTTACCGCTTTTGCCCGGCCCGTCTTCAATAAACAGGTAGGTGGCATGGGGATTAGACTCGATATTAGAGTGGGTGAGACGATCCCGCATGATAAATGCCAGCGTTCCGTCTTCCATGAAATGAGGTTTGGAATAAAGCGCTGCATCAACAACACCTTTTTGATCTGCGGTGGAAAGAATACCCACGCCGTCTGTTACAGTGAAATAATCCTTTAATATCATAATGTATCTCCATGTTTTCTCAGTGATTGGTGTTTTCATCACGCTCGCCCAGATCATTGTCCCAAAAACGGTATCCAGGTAAAATGTGATGATGTCCTGGGGTGGAAACAAAAACGGGTCTCTCAAACGATGGCAGAGCCTCAAGGAGGCTCTGCTATAATTGAGTATTATCCGGCAACATCAATTCCAGGATCACAACCAAGGTTTTTATCAGGAGTTTCACATTCAAAATTTTTGTTTCTGGTATCCACATGACCCTCGTTTCTTTCCTCATCACTTTCAACAAAATCGTCTATTTTTTCGTTTGTCATGGTATCATCTCGCAGTTTCATTTTTCGTATTATTGCCATTGCCTTTAAAGCTCTGCCGTTTTCTCTAAATCATCAGCCTGATACATCAATCCCAGGATCACATCCGAGATTTTTGTCTGGATTTTCACATTCAAAATTTGCATGCCTTGTGTCTACGTGGCCTTCACTTCTTTCCTCTTCATTTTCAATGTAGTTTTCTTCTCTATTGTTTGTCATTATATCACCTCATCTGTTTTGATCACTTCTTTTATTTTGGAGGATCGTCGTTTTCATCCTCCTGTTAGAACAATAGTATGAATGGAACAGGTATATTTCAATACAAGAGGAATGAGGGTTTAATGATAGTATAAACCTATCATTAATTACCAACACGATTGCCAACACTGGAACGACCGGGCTCTGGCTTGTCCAGGTTAGGTTCAACAAATCCACTGCCATGCAAAAGAAATGAGGTAAATTTGACATCCCAGATTAAGCATGAAGACCTTTTATATGAAAATGAAGTGTCCAAGTAGCCTCAGCA
>CAYSSE010000485.1:0-3169 GCA_964433355.1 uncultured Desulfocicer sp. | reverse complement strand
ACCTGGCGCAGTTGATCTTTGGAGGCATGCACCATGGGCAGATCCATTGCCGCATCAAAATTAAACTTTACGCTGTGCTCCCGGAATCTTTTTTCATACAGTAAAATGATTTCATCCAATACTGTGTTGAGTTTGATGTCAATTTTCTCTTCCTGGTCCGGCCGGGAAAAAGAGAGCATCTTTTTTAACATGTCGGCAAGCCGTATGGTTTCTGACAGGGACATGTCCAGCAGCCTTCGGCGCTTATTTCCGGGGGAAATTTCTGTTTTCATCAACTCCAGGGTGTTCATGATGCCAAAGAGGGGGTTGTTAAGCTCATGGGCGATCTGGGAAGTGAGCCGCCCCATGGCCGCCAGTTTTTCTGACTGCAAAAGGTGCTGCTGGGTTTCACCCAGGGTTCGTTCCATGTCAAGGCGTTCTCTTAAATCCACAAAAATTCCCACAGAGGCGGTTTCCCGATCCTTTTCATCGTGGAGGAGACTGGCTGACAGGCTACCCTCCAGGTTTTCCCCGCCCCGGCTTATAAAGGTAATGGGATAGGATTTAAGTTTGCCGGCCCCCCCGTTATCCCGGGAGCGCATGAGTTTCATCACCTGCTTTGCCACCCCTTTGGGATAAATATCAGTGATGTTAATTTTGCCAATGACTTCCTGGGCTGAATACCCAAAGGTCTCTTCAGCGCCCTGATTCCAGATGATCACCTCGCCCTTGAGGTCTGCCGCCATAATGGCATTGGGGTTGCATGCAATTATTTGATCCAGGAAATCCAATGCTTTTCGGGTTCGGGCCTCCATGGTTTTGCGGTGGGACTGGTCAATGACCACCCCTTCATATCCCAGAACATTGCCCTGGAGATCGTACCGGACATGGCTGGTGAGCAGCACCTGGATGACATGACCGTCCCGGCGGCGCCATTCCAGTTCATAGTCCACCACCCTTCCTGTCTTTTCCACCTTTTCCTGGTATTGCCGGCGAAGTTCAGGTTTTAAATAAAGATCCGTTGCAATATCCATGGAAAGGAAATTATCCTTGTTGGCATACCCTAACATCTTGAGAAGGGCCGGGTTGACATCCAGAAACCGGCCTTTTTTGCTGCTGATGAATATGCCGCAACCTGCATGGTCAAACAGGCGTTTGTAATCATCCTCCGAGGACTTGAGTTTGGCTTCTTGCTCCCGGGTGGCCGTGATATCCCGGTAGATGGACAATTTTGCCCGGGTACCGTCCCGGTTGGTCACGGGGAGTTCAATGAGATTGAACGTTTTATCAAGATGTTCAATGTACACCTCGTGGTGGTGGGTCTCTCCTTTTTCAAACACCTCACTGTACCGGCACCAGTCACACCTTTCTGGGGTGTGATTGATTACCTCATGGCATTTTTTTCCCACATTATCTCCAAAAAAAGAGATCATGGTGCTGTTCATGTATTGAATCTCGTGGTCGGCATTTATGATGTAGATACCGTCTTCAATGGCTTCCAGGGCTTCGATGAGTCGTGCAGTGTTGATGTCTGGCATAGGATGGAGGCTCCTTATTTTTCAGGGTGATTATCGGGCATTAGAGCCTGATTATCTAAACTCGTCAGTTGTAAGTTCTCATAACCTATTGAATTTATTAGTAGTGAAAAAATCAGAATAAAAATTCCAGTTCTAATTATTTCAGTAAGTTATACAATAATGGCTTAGCAAACTCAGAGAACTTACAATTCACGAGATCTAAACAGGCCCGGTGTTTTTGACAATAGCCCGTGCATAAAGACCCAAATTAACAAAATCGCCAGAAACGCAAGATTGACTCAGGGGGTTGGCCGATTTCAAAATACCGTTTATATCCCAACTGTCCCAGCATTGGTGACATGAATACGTTTATAATTTGGTATATCAAGATAGGCTGACTCCCTCAGCGGTTTTTAACGGTGGGTGTTGTAATCAGGTCTTTTATAGGAGGACGGGGTCTGACTGATAATTGGTTATGTAATGGTTGCCCTCTTTTTCATAAACCATTACCCCCTCCATGAATCCCACAGTGCCGTGTGTTTCATGGGAAAGGCCCAGTTTGAATTCTTTTAAGGGAAAGAGGTTCCAGTCGTGGGACACGCAAATAGCCATCTCTCCTGAAGAGATGGTATTAAGGCGGCTCACCATAAAATCGGCAATGGTGTCGGCGGTTTGTTCTGGGTTGCACATAATGGTGTCATCAATTTCAAAATTAAACCAGGATCTAAGAAAGGCCGGGGTGCCCACCTGGGACATCAGAGCAATGGCTTTGGTCAGATTTTTAACATAAAAGGGAGCCAGCTCTTCGGCCAGGATATTGTGATCACTGAAAATGCCATGGGCCTTGATGTATCCCTTGTCCATGACAAAGGCGGTTTCAATGCATCTGCCAAAAAAACTGGAAAAGAAATGGGGTTGAAGGGTCAATGGCAGCCATGTGCCCAGCTCAAAGGCGTGGTCCTTTCCCTTTTCCGTCAATCCAAGAAAAGGTTCTTTGGCACTGTCCTCACCGAAATATCTGTGGGAATGGCGCATGATAACGGCTATTTTGTCAACGCCATCATCCATAAGTCGGGTGATGGTTTCAAGGGTTTCTTTGTGTCGCATTACATCTTTGGGTCTCATGGGGCGGTTGTCGTTCCTTTCAGCTTGGTTTGTGAAAATTTCGAATTTAATAAAAATTTAGACCTTAAGGTTGAATAAAATTCATTTGTTATGGTATCTCTTCCGTGGAAAGACTGCAAGAACAAGGTTAGGTTTTCACTGGCTGTAGAGTTGTCTTGGACAAATTAAATGATATACAGGAATTGGCAATGGGAAAAAAAAATAGAATCATCGGTGTCCCCATGGATTTTGGACAGCATTACCGGGCGGTGGATCTCCCTGTATCGGCAGTGGGGAAACGTATTTATTGAGCCTTTCTGAATATATTGATTCCTTGAAAAAATATAAGGTTCTGGGGCCGGATATTGTCTGTCATCGAACCCTTCCGGCCAAGGGGGCTGCCTATGCTCCTTATGAATCCAGTGTCACGGGGTCGGTGCGAGCGGTGCTCACCCGTTTGGGTATCCCCCGACTCTACGCCCACCAGGAAAAGGCAATTGCACTCATACAAAAGGGCGTTCATACGGTGGTGGCCACCCCCACCGCCAGTGGTAAGAGCCTTATCTATA
>CAYSSE010000484.1:0-3171 GCA_964433355.1 uncultured Desulfocicer sp. | reverse complement strand
GCACAATTGGCCGGTTCCTATTACCCATCGGGGGGGGCTCTGCTGAGGTTGCCCAAAAATTCTATTTTCTAATAAAACTGCCACGGACAGACAGTATTATGGCCCCGGCCTGCACACAACGAAGCATGAAAATCCGTCAGGTTTGCCAAGACTTTCTTATAACAAACATGGCAGTCACCACTGCCACAACGAAGAATGAAAGTCTTTTAATTCCAGCGTGTTGGTGAGACTTTCTTATAAAACAAAATAAGGAAAACCATGGAACGAAATATCAACGGGAAAATATTATCCACACAAAAATTTGCCCGGCTTTATCCCTTTAGACCCAAGCATATCAAAACCCGGGGACATGACTTGTATTATCTGGATGAGGGTAGCGGTTCCCCGGTGCTCATGGTTCATGGGAATCCCACCTGGTCCTTTTATTACCGTCATCTGGTGAATGTTCTGTCACCGAATCACCGTACTATTGTGCCAGATCATATAGGGTGTGGTTTTTCTGACAAGCCGGATGCCGGGGATTACAAGTACACGCTTCAATCCCGGGTGGAGGATCTTGATTCTCTAATAACTCATTTGGATCTCAACGAAAAAATTACAATAGTTGTCCACGATTGGGGGGGGATGATCGGTCTTGCCTGGGCATTGGATCATCTGGATCGCATAGAACGCATTGTCATCACCAACACCTCGGGATTTTTTCTACCCCAGGATAAAAAATTTCCATTAAGGTTGTGGCTTTTGAAATATCTTGTTCCCTTTGCGGTTCCTGCGGTTCAGGCAGGCAATATTTTTTCCCGGGCAGCGTTGTACATGGCCCCTCGTTTTCCTTTGTCAAAACAGGTAAAAAAGGGATTGACGGCCCCCTATAATTCCTGGAAAAACAGGATTGCCACTTTAAAATTTGTCCAAGATATTCCCCTCTCCCCCGGGGATGAAAGTTATCCCCTGGTTAAAAAGGTGGAAGATAATCTTCACCAATTGGAAAAAATTCCCATGATGATTTTATGGGGTCGCCATGATTTTGTTTTTGATCTTTCGTTTTTAAGGGAATGGAAACGACGGTTTCCCCGAGTACCGGTGCATCTGTTTGATGATGCCGGCCATTATCTGTTTGAAGATAAACCGGAGCAAACCGCCGTCTTGATTAAAAAATTCATGGAAAGCTGGTAAATATTTGGGTTGCAATGTAAATGTTTGGTCAGTGCCCCATATTCGTTTATTTGGGACTGCGTAGCATACTAATACTATGTGAGCTGGCCAAAATGGGCGAATATGGAGTGCTGCCCGAATATTTACGAAAACTGATGGTTTATTTTGCCTCTTCTTGTGCCCGCAAATCTTTTCTTAGCACTTTACCCACATTGGATTTTGGCAATTCGTGCCTGAACTCCACTTCAACGGGTAGCTTATATTTGGCAAGCTTTGTATCGCAATAATCTATAACTTCCTGGGAGGTCATCTCCTGACCTTCCTTAAGAATAACAAAAGCCTTTACCGCCTCCCCACGCTTGGGATGGGGGATTCCAATGGCACAGGCTTCCAGAATTTTGGGGTGTTCAAACAAGACCTCGTCAATATCCCGTGGATAGACATTGTATCCACCGGAAAGGATCATGTCTTTGATCCGGTCAACAATATAAAAATATCCGTCCTCATCCATTGTGGCCACGTCACCGGTGAGCAAAAAACCATCCTCAGTAATTGTTTCCCGAGTGGCTTCGGGTCTATCCAGATATCCTTTCATGACCTGGGGGCCGCGTATGAGCAATTCTCCGGGTTCTCCCTGGGGCATTTCCCTGGTTTTGTCCTCAAGATCCATAATCTTGCATTCCGTGTTGGAAATGGGGATACCAATACTGCCCTGCTTTCGGGTACCGTGGAAGGGATTTACATGGGTAACAGGGGTTGATTCTGTCAATCCAAATCCCTCCACAATGATGCCCCCTGTTTTTTTCTGAAAGTTGGTGATTACCTCCAGAGGCAGAGGCGCACTGCCGGAAAAACAGCCCTTAATAGAACTCAAATCCGTGTTATCCATATCCGGGTGGGCCAGCATACCAATATACATGGTGGGAACCAGGGGGGCAAAGGTGACCTTAAATTTGCTGATGGATTCCAGCAAAGGTTCCGGCTGGGGTTTAGGCACCAGCACATTGGTCCAGCCCATGCGGATGGCGAAATTCATGGAGACAGACATGCCAAACACATGGAAAAAAGGAAGGGCTCCCAACATGATTTCTGCCCCTTCCTCAAATCCGGGAAACCAAGCTTCCAATTGCTGAATCTGAGAAGAAAGGTTCCGGTGGGTGAGCATGACGCCCTTGGACACGCCCGTTGTACCACCCGTGTACTGATACATGGCCACATCGTCCATCTTGACATCTGCCTGGGTATAATCCGGGGCGCATTTTGAAATAAAATCTTTGAACTTACACAGGTCTTTGGCAGGGAAAACATCGGCTGCCAGACCCCTTTTTTTTGCAACCAGGGGAAATAAAAGTCTTTTTGCAAAGGGAAGGTAATCGCCAATGGAAGTGTAAACAATTGTTTTAATATTGGTTTTATCCCTGAGCTTAACCATTCGGTTGGCCAGCAGATCAAGGGTGATTAAAAACGTAGAGTTTGAATCCGTGAACTGGTGTTCAAGCTCCCTGTCGGAATAGAGCGGGTTGTTGAACACGGCAATGGCACCGATTTGAAGGGTTGCGTAATAGGCCACCACACAGGGGATAACATTGGGTAGCAAAATGGCAATGCTGTCCCCTTTCTGTATCCCCTCTTTTTTAAGTGCGCCTGCAAATTGTGCCACCATTTCACTTAGCTGCTTAAAGCTCAGGGAGTAGCCCTGGAAAATCAGGGCCGGGTTGTCCGGAAATTTTTTTGTGGACGCTTCAAGATATTGGGGAATCAGAATATCGTTGAACGTTATACTCTCCGGAACACCCTGATCATAGGACTTCAGCCACGTTTTTTTTGAATACACATTTTGATCAGACAACGTTATCTCCTTTTTATAATGTTATAAAATTCGATTCACCCCGGTGGCAATGTTATAACAATAATCTCCCATCTTCTCATAGTAGGAGATTAGTGCCACAAATAACACTCCGGTGTCAACGGAACAGCTACTGCCCTGTAATCGTTTAATATGTTTTTCCCGCATTTTTT
>CAYSSE010000483.1:0-3174 GCA_964433355.1 uncultured Desulfocicer sp. | reverse complement strand
AAGGATTTTTCCCATCGGATTTACATTGGCCGGGGCATCTATGCCGAGGTGACCCTGATGTTTAAAAAGGGAAAATTTCATTCCCTTGCATGGACCTATCCCGATTATGCCTCCAGGGAAATGACCGATTTTCTCATGGGTGTACGTAGGGGATATGTGGCGGATCTGAAAGATGAGACTTTAAATAAATGACGTAAAGCCCCAGGCAAATGGGTTTATGCCCGTTGTCGGGGATGCTGACGCTGTTATCAAGCCCATGATGTCCAATGATGTATCCGTTTGTTGCAACCAGAGTTTTAAACTTTGGCATTCTTCATATCCCCTTGAAAATAGTTGACACTTTTTTGAATGGATTCCCCAAAAAAAATAAGGGAATGTTGTGAAAGAGTGTCAACCAGTGAATGAAGGATGCTGAAATTTTTTAATATCACAATATCTTTAGCGGAGTTTTATATAAAATGATTAAGAGCATGACCGCCTTTGCCGAGGCCTCCCACACCGTGGATAATATCACCTGTAATGTGGAAATACGAACCTACAACTCCCGTCACCTGGATGTGGCTCTCTATCTGCCCCGGGCCTTCAGCCGCCTGGAGGATGGGGTTAAAAAACAGGTGGCCCACCATGTGGCCAGGGGGCGGGTGGAGATCCGGGTGGGACTGGAAGAGCAAGCAGGAGATACGCCATTGTTCCAGGTGGATCTGCCCCGGGCCCAGGGGTATTTTAAGGCCCTTTCCACCTTGCGGGATGAGTTTGACCTGAAAGACCCTGTGACACTGAGTCATATTCTGGAGGGCCGGGACATGATCCAGGCCGCAGAAAATAAAACCGATGCAGACCAGGTGGAGGCCGTGCTTTACAAGGCCGTTGACATGGCCCTGGGGGGGCTTGATACCATGCGCACCACAGAGGGGCTCAATCTTGCAACGGATCTGTTGGCCCGGGTGGATGACATTGAAACACGCCTGGACATTGTGGAAACCGATGCCGCAGCCCTCCCCGCATTGTACCGCCAGCGGCTCATGGAGCGCATTGAAATTCTCACAGCCGGTGTTGAAGTTGATCCGGTGCGACTGGCCCAGGAGGCAGCCCTTCTGGCCGATAAAAGTGATATCTCCGAAGAGATTGTCAGGGTGCGCAGTCACATCCAGCAGTTCCGGGACATTATGGCAGCAGATGAACCCGGGGGCCGGAAACTTAATTTTCTCATCCAGGAGTTCAACCGGGAATTTAATACCATGGGCTCCAAATCGGGTAAGGCAGCCCTGTCCCACACCATTGTGGAGTTAAAGTCCGAGCTTGAAAAAATACGAGAACAGATACAAAACATCGAATAGGCAGGTAAAACCATGGAAAAAGAACTGTTAAATCTGGGGTTTGGCAGCACGGTGGTGGTTCAGCGCGTGGTCTCCATACTGGCACCAAACTCATCTCCCATGAAACGACTCAAGGATGAAGCCAAGGAAGACCGACGTCTCATTGATGCCACCCACGGCAGAAAAACCCGGGCCATGGTGGTGACGGACAGCAACCATGTGATCTTGTCGGCCATCCAGGCTGAAACTCTGTCCCAGCGGTTTTTGCTGGTGGGCAAGGAGTCAAAGGAGAAACCTGAATGACCCATACATGCAGCCCAGAAGGTCAGGTAACTCAACAGTCCCCAGGAGCATTGACACACCGGGCAGGGCTTTTTGTGGTGTCAGCCCCCTCTGGAGCCGGTAAAACCACCCTGTGTACCCGGATGCTTGCGATGTTTCCTGAATTGTCCTATTCCATTTCCCACACCACCCGGGCTCCCCGGGGCAGTGAACAAGATGGGGTGGATTATTTTTTCATTACGCCCGAGGCGTTCCAGGAGCGCATCCAAAAAGATGAGTGGGCCGAGTGGGCCAAGGTGCATGACAATTACTACGGCACGTCCCGGGCCTTTATCACCGAACATCTGAAAAAGGGAAATCCCCTGCTGCTCGATATTGATGTCCAAGGTGCCCGGCAGATCCGCAAGACATACCCCCGGGCGGTGACCCTCTTTATTAATGCCCCTTCCATGGCGGTTCTGGAAGCCCGGCTGCGTAAGCGGGGCACGGACACCGACGCTGTCATTGCCCGGCGTCTTGAAAATGCAGCCAGGGAAATTGATGATCTGCCCCTTTACCGGCACGTTATTATCAATGATCACCTGGACACGGCAACCAGAGAGATGGGTGCTATCATTGAGAAATTTAAAGGAGGGACGGTGTGACACCCCCTAAAAATACCCGGGATCGGGGGAAAAAACCGCCTTTTAAAAAATCTGGAAGCCCCCGGGGAGATGTTGGTGATAAATTTTCCGGTACTGGCAAAAAGCGATTTGTGAAAAGAATAGAAACCCCGGGACTCCATGACCCGAGACCCCATGATCCGGGATCTGGCCAGGAGGCACTGTCAGGCGTGCATTGCGTCCGAGAGGCTCTGAAAGCAGGCCGGAGGCGCTTTTACCGCATTCACATTCCAGATACGGCCCCCCGGGATCGGCTCCGACCCATTGTGGAGCAGGCGGGACAGCTAAAGATTGACGTGGTTCCGATCCCCCCGGAGGAGTTGGATCAACTTTGTCCAGATGTACGGCACCAGGGGATTGTGGCCATTGTGGGGCCATTGCCCCTGCCAAAGGCAGAAACAGCCATCCAAAAGATGGATATAAAAGGGAAAAACGCCTTTGTTCTTATCCTGGAATCCATGGAAGATCCTCACAATCTTGGAGCCTTGATCCGCACGGCCTTGTGTGCTGGTGTGGATTACATTTTTCTTCCCAAGGATAGAGCGGTTTCCCCCACCCCTGCCGTGTCCCGGGCATCGGCAGGCGCCCTGGAACATGCCCCTCTTTGTTCTGTCACCAACACCACCACCTTGCTCCGCTCTTTGAAGAAAAAGGGATTCTGGGTGGCAGGTCTTGATGCCGCAGGGGATCAGTCACTTTTCCAGGCGGATTTTACCGGAAACATTGCCCTGGTGGTGGGGGGAGAGCACAAAGGAATTCGTCCCCTGGTGAAAAAAGAGTGTGATTTTCTCCTCTCTTTGCCCATGGCCCGGGGGGTGACCTCTTTAAATGCCTCGGTGGCCGGGGGTATTGCCATGTATGAGGTTTTAAGGCAGCGGGGATAAGTTGTTGTGTTTGTGGGGTGCATGGGCATC
>CAYSSE010000482.1:0-3185 GCA_964433355.1 uncultured Desulfocicer sp. | reverse complement strand
GCACATGGACTTATAATGCTGTTTCTTCCCGGTTGATTGTCCCATGGTTTTCCTGAAAATTAAAAATATTATTTGGCTTGCTTTTACTCTATGCTCACATTTTACTGGCCTGTTTTGCGAAAATGGAGTCAGGCTTATATTATGGGGATCGCATCTATAAAACGTTGGAATATTTCACGGTTATTCTGGCATGAGTCCCCGGCGGTGACGTACTGCAGGGCCCCTGAAATACAGGCAGAGACACATTGGGGCTCCCCCTTGCACAGGTTGCATTTTCGACTGACAAGGTTTGATTTATCAAAGTGAATATTGCCAAAGGGGCATGCCAGAATGCACATTTTACACCCTACACACCGATCACTGTCAATTTCAATGGCCCCGGTTGTTTCATTTTTACTGATTGCTGCGGCCGGACAAATCTCCATGCACCAGGCATCCTCACAGTGCATGCAGGTCTGGGGAAGACAAATTTTTATATCATCATAGTATGCCACACAGATGTTTGAATCTGCCTTCTTAAAGTCTCCTGTCTGCTGAAATGAACATGCATATTCACAATTATGACAGACAACGCACTTTGTTATATCGATGGTTATGAAACGCATGAAGGAGTCCTTAACTTTTTATCATCACCGCATCTAACAAAGGAGTGATGATATCTGGTTATATTTTGCGCCAGCATTGTTTTGAGCATTGCCGGGTTCCCCTGGATTGAAACCTTTTGTCGAATCAAAGGCCGCAGTAAACCAAGTGTTGCTATCAATTCTGAGCCACCGGCACAGGTTGCCCCCACGGGCACTCCCTCTTTCATTACAATTTTTAAATACTGATCGGGAGGAAGCGTTTCGTCCGTCCAGATCTCTGCCCCATCAACATCCATGAAATCCCCCATGGATGCAACGGTGATACCAAACATCTGGGTAACATTCATGTTCAGACTGCCTTCATAAGCGGATGTTTCTCCCGCCATGCAGGCCCCTGCGATGCGACCTGTTTCCAGGGCGGTGGGCCATAAAGCATGGACCACAGAATCGCCCCCAAAGGTGGAAGGAACTTGGGCCACATCCCCGGCAGCATAGATATGGGGAAGGGTTGTCTGCATATGATCATCCACAACGATGCCTGCGTCAATGTCAATGCCGGTACCCTGGAGAAAGTCAATATTGGGCCGTACCCCGGTGCCCACAATGATAAAATCCGACGTCAGCGTATCGCCATCTTTAAAATAAAGCGTCAGCTTTCCATCATCGGTGCGTTCAATTTTTTGGGTGAGTGTATTCAGGCGAAGATCCACGCCGGATTGTCTCATCTTGGTGCTTAAAACCTGAGCCCCATAGTCATCCAGGGCATTGGGCATGATCCGCGACATTAGTTCAACCACAGAGACATCAAGCCCCTGGGACACTGCAGCCCATGCCCCCTGCAATGATACAAATCCAGACCCTAAGACCACAACAGATTTGCCCTTTTTAAAATAAGGCATCAAATTTTTAACGTCAGCCAGGGTCCAAAGATGATGAACGCCCTTGCCTGTCAGACCCGGTATGGGTGGTTTCACCGGAGAAGATCCCGTTGCAATCAACAGCCTGTCATAGGTCAGAGGGGCTCCGCGTTTCAGATAAAGGGTTTGTCGTTCAGGCAACAATTTTACCACTGTATCCGTTATGCATTTCGCATTCATCCGCTCATAATAATCTTTGTCCCGAATGAACAGATTTTCAAAAGTTGTTTTCCCCCGCAGGTAATATGGCAATAACACCCTTGAGTAGGGAATTTCATTCTCTTTTGTTATAACGGTGACAGGAGAGGTCCGGTCCCTTTTTCGAAATGCCTCCAGGGCACTTAGTCCGGCAGCACTATTGCCGATTACAACAAGCTGCATATCACACGCTCCATTTTAGGGCTTGGTCATAACATGGGACATAGCCCCATGATAATTGGTGGCCAACGGGGTCAGAAAGCAGCCCAAAAAAACTTGATCATCAAATTTCAGGCAATGGCCTTATCCCATAACTTTCAAGGAAAAACTGTGTAATTAAAACTGTATATACAAGTTGGATAATGCTTAGACCATAGTTTGATTTTTGTCAAGTTTTTTGGTGGGCTTAAACAAAGACGATTTTTTCAAAACGCAATGATGCTATTTTGCATTAATATCGCAGCCAGGGTTGCGGGTTTAATGCGCATCGGGTATCAAGACATTTAATTTTTCTATGAAAAAAAACAAAACCATGAATCAAAGGAAGGGGTTGATAAATCCTTAATGTTTGATCAAACCCCAAAGGAAAGCGTACAATGACGAATATTGAACATTACAAGAAACTGGAAAACATGATGCATACATCACCCTTTGCACAAATGGTCGGGGTCAAAGTTTCTATAAAAAAAGGAGAAGCTGAGATCACTCTTTCTGTGAGAAAAGACCTCCACCATGCCGCAGGAGCCATGCACGGAGCACTCTATTTTTTATCATTGGATAATGCAGCCTTTTTTGCTGTTAACTCCCTGGTGGAAGATGTTTTCGTGTTAACAACCAGCTTTACCACCTATATTACCCGCCCGGTATCCGAGGGCACCGTAAAAGCCATTGGCAGAGTTGTTAATCAAAATCGCTCCCAGTTTATTGCGGAATCCATCATGTATGATTCAAACGAGAAAGAAATTGCAAGGGCCACTGGTATTTTTGTAAGGAGCAAGATTCCTCTATCAGAGGAGATCGGCTATAAATATTAATATAGAACAAAGACTGAAGGTAACAACGACTACTACCCCAGATCAGGAGTTGACCCCAGTGGTTGAGGTGAAAAAAGTGCCGTCTATAATTTACTGGCGGTATTCTTGCCGGGAAGTTTCCGAACGGTACAGTCACTGGCAGCGGGCGGAACCTGGTCCGAAATGCAAATGAGTTTCCCAAGCTCAGTGATAATTACATGGCTATAGGGAGACACAGGTTGATGAACTCCAGTGGATTTAATCACTATTTTTTTGCCATTTCTTCGCCTTCTGACCCTCGGTTCGATAGCCATCATAACATACTGTAATCCAAATAAAATTTTATTTGGACTTTTTATTTGTTATTTTTTTATATCAATAAATTAAAGCTGTTATAGAAAAATGGTCGAACCGATGGTTCTGAATTTTGCAACAGGCAGATCTAACCTAACATGATAATGGCGGCATTATAC
>CAYSSE010000481.1:0-3185 GCA_964433355.1 uncultured Desulfocicer sp. | reverse complement strand
CTGGATGATTGGTAAAATGATTAAACGCCTCAGGATGGGGCATAAGACCAAAAATACGGCCCGTGGGATCACAAATACCTGCAATGTCCCCCATGGAGCCATTGGGGTTTTCTGGAAATTTTCCCTTGGCAGAGGCTCCATTTCCAAGGGCATAGCGCATCACCACCTGATTGTTTGCTTCCAGGCGGGCCATCACCGAAGGATCAGCCACAAATTTACCCTCCCCATGGCGCACGGGCAGATCAATCACCGCGTCAAGTCCCCTTGTAAATACACAGGGACTTTTGTCATTGATACCCAGATGAACCCACTGATCCCGGAAATTACCGCAATCATTCCAGGTAAGGGCAACAGATCGATCCGTATAATTCCCATCAAACCCCGGTAACAACCCCAAATTGACCAAGGTCTGGAACCCATTACAAATACCAATGATCAACTTTTTCTGTTCCACAAAGGAGAGCAGCTTTTCCCCGATGTGATTTTTCAGCTTAAGAGCCTGGATCACACCGGCTCCATGGTCATCGCCCCAGCTAAATCCACCGCCAAAAGCCAAAATCTGAAAATCGTCCAGATCCACCTTGCCAGAAACCAGGGCATTAATGTGAACCCGGTGGGCTTTAGCACCGGCCAGTTCAAAGGCTGCGGCCGTCTCTATGTCACAATTGAGCCCAAAGCCGGTTAAAACAAGCGCATGTATCGTTTTCATATCATTTCCCCCAAGGTAGTGCCCAATCATGTCTATTCAGTCTATCACCATCGGTTCGAGCATTTTTTTATAACAAATTGAATTTATTGATATAAAAAAAGTAACAAAGAAAAAATTTAAATCGAAATTTATTTAGATTACAGTATGTTATGATGGCTATTGAACCTAAAGTATCAGCCGGGTATTTGAAAAGCGTTTATTAAAAAATAAAACTTCCGGGCAACCTCAGCAGAGCCCCCCCCCGATGGGTAATAGGAACCGGCCAATTGTGCCGTCTACGGTTCCGGCCGGGCCCATTGCCCATCGGGGGGGGGCGGCATAATACCATTTGGCTCCGCGTCTACGACCCAATATTCGTTGTGTCCGTCAGAACATTCCCGTTATATCATATCTCCCAGGGGGGCTTGCCAGACGGTTTCTAACTCATCCAGGGAAAGATCAGAAACAGTTTTTCCATCGGTCCCTTTGATCACAAGGCGGGTGTGGGTATCGGTGACATATCCCACCATGGCACAGGCCATTCCCTTGAACATCTTCTCAAAGGTGCTTTGATTTTCAGGGGCCACAGTGACAATGAACCGGCCAGCAGATTCTGAAAACAGCAGGGCATCTGTTCCAGGAAGGCCATTTCGTTGATCCACCGGCACCCGGCTAAGATCCATTTCAACTCCCAAGCCGCCCCCCATGGCCACCAACGCCACATGGGTGGCAAGCCCTCCCCGGGCAACAGCATGGGCAGACGCAGTCAAACCGTTGGCAATGGCTTTTTCCAGGGCCCGGTAAATCACCTTGAATCGGTCAAAATTCACCTGGGGCACATTAACCCCCGTCTGATCCAATAATTCATAATATTCCGATGCCCCCATCTCATTGGCTGTGGCACCCAGCACATAGACAAGATCACCTGACACCTTGGGGGCCAGGGTCATACATTTTGTCACATCATCCACCACACCGGTGGCCGAAAACTGCACCGTTTCCAGGGCCGACACCTTAATGGCCTCACCAAATTCACCGGTGAGGTATCCATCCACATACATGCTGTCCTTACCGGACAACAAGGGGATACCATAGGCCATGCAAGCGTCTTTTAAAGCCCGGCAGGCCCTTACCAGTTGGGCCGCTTTAAACTTCCCATCGGGATTTTTAATTGGATCATACTGAATATCGGGCCAGCAGAAATTATCCACCCCCCCCATATGAGAAAGAGTGCCGCCCACGGCAATGAGTCGTCGTACGGCCTCATCAATGGTGCAGGTCATCATGTGGTAGGCATCAATCTTGGAATACCATGGCAGCAGGGCCTGGGAAAAGGCAAGCCCCTTCATGGAGGTCAGCACCGGCCGGATCACCGAGGCATCCGACGGAATATTGCGATTGACTCCCACCAGGGGTTTAATAACGCTGCCCCCCTGAACCTCATGGTCGTATTGCCGTGTGATCCACTCCTTGGAGCAGATGTTGGGCCGGGCCAACATGGCCCGCATCAGCGAATTCACATCCTTGGGTGCTGACAACACAGGCTCAGTTAATCCCCGCAACGCCGGGGGTATCCACAGGGCATCAAACTCCCACCGGGGAAACCCCTTATCCAGAAGATCCATGTCCACATAGGCACAGGTTTGATCATTATATTTAATGTGAAGCTTACCAGAATTGGTGTATTCACCAATGACGGTACTCTCCACTTCATGCTCTTGAGACAATGCCATGAACCGATCAAGATTTTCCGGTTTTACGGCAATGGTCATGCGCTCCTGGGATTCAGAAATCCAGATTTCCCACATATCAAGGCCGTCATATTTTAAAGGCACCTTGTCCAGCCACACCTCACATCCGTTGCTGAGCATGGCTGATTCCCCCACAGACGAAGAAAGTCCGCCACCGCCATTGTCGGTGATAAAGCCATAAAGCCCCTCATCCCGGGCCACCAGGAGAAAGTCATGCATTTTTTTCTGGGTGTAGGGGTCTCCAATTTGTACATGGCCTGCCGGGGTATTTTCCGACAAGACCTCAGAGGAGGCTGTCACCCCATGGATGCCATCTTTACCCACCCGACCACCGCTCATGACAATAAATTCACCGGGAACCGTTGTTTTTTCATGGCTGGGTTTTTTGTCCACCATTGATGGCATGATGCCAAGGGCCGTAACAAACACAAGACTTTTACCCATGTATCCATGGTTAAACACTGTTTGACCAAAGGGGGTGGGAACGCCGCTCTTATTACCACCGTCCTTGACCCCCTCAATGACCCCATCAAGCAGTCGCCGGGGATGCAAGTTTGCTTTTAAAGGCCCGGTATACTCTATATCCCCCACACAAAACCCATAGCTTCCCATGATGAGCCGGGAGCCAAGACCTGTGCCCATGGGATCTCTATACACCCCCACAATACCGGTGATGGCACCGCCATAGGCTTCCATGTTGGAGGGAGAATTGTGGGTTTCACCGGTGATCACATAGTTATTTGTCT
>CAYSSE010000480.1:0-3188 GCA_964433355.1 uncultured Desulfocicer sp. | reverse complement strand
TATTTTTCATCGTATTCATCGTTCTGATAGTCCTGTTCCGGCTCTTCCTGCTGCTCTGTGATGACGTCAAACAGATAATCCGGTGCCTGCTGGGCCTTGAGAAATGTGGTGACATCAATGAGTTCTTTTTCGGACAGGTAAGTCCCATGAACCCGGGTGAGCCGGGCGGTACCCGGGGGTACAAAGAGCATGTCCCCCATGCCAAGCAACGTCTCAGCCCCATTGGAATCAATGATGGTTCGGGAGTCTGTCTTGGAGGAGACCTGGAAAGAAATTCGGGTGGGGAAATTGGCCTTGATGATACCTGTCAGGACATCCACCGAAGGCCGCTGGGTGGCCAGGATTAAATGGATACCTGCAGCCCTGGCCATCTGGGCAAGACGGGTTAGGGAAAGTTCCACATCCCGGGAGGCGGTCATCATCAAGTCTGCCAGTTCATCAATAATAATGACAATATAGGCAAGCGGTTCCGGTGGTGCATCGTCTCCGTCTATGGCTGAATCCATGCCTTTAACCTTATTGTTGAACTGCTCGATATTTCTCACCTGGTACTTGGCCAGGAGATCATATCTTCGTTCCATCTCCCGAACCATCCACTGGAGGGCTGTGGTGGCCTTTTTCATGTCTGTGATCACCGGGGTGATCAGATGGGGAATATCGTTGTACAAAGACAACTCAATGCGCTTGGGATCAATCATTAAAAATTTAACTTCATCCGGGGTTGCCTTGTAAAGGATGCTGGTGATCATGGCGTTGAGCCCCACGCTTTTACCTGTTCCTGTGGCCCCGGCAATGAGCAGATGGGGCATACTTTCAAGCTGTACCACCACCGGGTTGCCAATAATATCCTTGCCAAGGCATATGGGCAGTTTGGAGGGGCAGTTGATGAAATCCTCTGAGCTGACAATGTCAATAAAAGGGACAATGCTTTTTTTGAGATTGGGAATTTCAATGCCCATGACATCTTTCCCCGGTATGGGGGCAACGATGCGGATGCTGTAGGCACTTAAGGCCAGGGCCAGGTCATCGGCAAGATTAACAATTTTGCTGATTTTAATGCCGGGATCCGGCTTGTATTCAAAAGTGGTGATCACAGGTCCGGGGGATACCCCCATGACCTCGCCCTTGATGCCGAAATAGCCTAATTTTTTTTCCAGCAGTTCCGCATCCCGTCGGATACTTTCATGGTCAACTTCTGTCTTGCTGTTGATGTTTTTTAAAAATCCCAGGGAGGGTAGCTGATAGGTCTCTTCCGTGGATTTTTTTTCCATTGACGGGGTGTTATTTGTTTCTATGTGTGAATAGGTAGCTGCCGTATGGATAGGGAAACTGCCCATGGTAGCGGGGGGTTCATGGCAGGAGATATTTTCTTTCCCAGATGTTTTCAATATGGGGGTCTCTTCCATGGTTTCTTGTTTCTGGGGATTTGTTAGGTTTGCCGGAGGGGTGTCTGATTCGGTATTTTTATATGATGTTTCCCTGTTGGCTGGCAGGGCTGCGGCATTTATACTCTCTGTTTCTGGAGCCCTCATCTCCACAGTCTGGGTCTTGCTTGCGGAGACTGGGGTAACCATTTCCACATCAGGGACTTCATTTATGGGGTCTGGCGTGGTCATTGCCACACCCTGGATTTCGTTTGTGGGGTTTGGGTTTGGCTTGGTCATTGCCACATCCTGGATCTCGTTTGTGGGGTTTGGCTTGGTCATTGCCGCATCCGGGATCTCATTTGCGGGGATCGGGGTCGTTATGGTCGTATCCGGAACCTTCTTTTCAGGAGCTGGTGCAGTCATTGCCGCATCAGGGATTTCATTCATGGGGGCTGTTGCTGCCACCTCCACACATGGGACAGTATTTATGACTTCTGGAACCGCATCCTGTGCTTCCGGGGGGGGATACACAGGAAGTGAGTTGTTTAACACTTCAGTGGAAGAGATGCCGGGAAAATCAGGTGCCGTGTACACTGTCTTTTGAACAGATGGCGGTGCGGCCTGCTGTATCCCATGGGCCTTGGACATGGGGGGAGCCTGTGGCTTTTGCCCTGCTTCTTTTGTCGGCAGGGGGGGCGGATCTGTTTTTGATGATTTGGGCTGTGGAGGTGTTTCTACGGGTTCACGTGTTTCCATTGGGTCTGGTATTTTTACGGGCCCAGGTGCTTTTGAGGGTTCGGGTGCCTTTGAGGGTTCAGGTATATTTGTCATTGAGGGGCTGGGAATATTCGTTTTTTCAGATCCCGGAGAAGAACCATGATATTTGCTTAAAATGGGATTTGATAAAGAGGTGTTTGCTCGTTGATAATTTCCGGCAGGGTCAGATGCCAAAGGCGTTTTTGTCTCCGGAGGTTTTGGTTGTGTGGGGGAGGGTGTGTTTGGGGTTGACCCCTGGGATACCTGTTGCCCCATGTGCCCCTTTGGCTTCACATCACCAAGGCTTCTGGTTTTTTTTTCCAGGGTCTGTGTCAATGTCTCCAGCCGATCTCTCATCTCAACATATTTTTTGCTCAGGTTAAGGTTGGCAAGTAACACGAGGACATGGGGATTAACCGATACGCCTACCTTGCCTATGGATTCCTCCGCTTTCACCAATTCAGAGACCATCATTTGGGCAATGTGATGAATATTGTCTGTGGAACCGGAGTCCTCTACTTTAAAACTGTATTCACCGCATAGGGATCGGATGGTTAATACGTCGTTGTCAATTTTATAGCTGTTTTTTTCCAAAATATTCACTCGATGCCCACTTTCCAAATGGTTGAAAAAGGTGTCCCTGAAATTAATTAGATTTCATGAAGGATCATCAGGGGCGTTGACATTTGATGCCATGGAAATCATCCCTGATATTTTTATCTGTTTGTCTCTATTCCATAGCACATTTTATGTGAAGTGTTCAAATTTTAACTGGATCTGCCAATTAAATAAGGAAGCGACTGCTTTGAAAACGTATAATAATTTGGAAGAACTCGGCCCAGAAAGGCTTGAAATTATCTACCAGGACAAGGATCTTGTTGTCGTGAATAAACCAGCAGGACTACTGGTTCATAAAAGTGCCATGGACAGGCATGAGACTCGGTTTGCCTTGCAAATGACAAGGGAACAGATCGGCCAGCGGGTTTTTCCTGCTCATCGGCTGGATAAACCGACTTCAGGGCTTTTGGTTTTTGCATTGAACCGCAATGCGGCCCGGGAGATTTC
>CAYSSE010000479.1:0-3189 GCA_964433355.1 uncultured Desulfocicer sp. | reverse complement strand
CCCGAAAATAGATCATAAATTTGTAAACACATTAAAAAAAATTGTGCCAGGGGCCCTTCTGTTCCGCAAGTCCGGAACCTGGCGGACATGGCATTCCGACTCGGTTCTGGTATGGGGACCTGAATGGCGACGGTATATTGCCGTTGCGTTGGTTGACAGTAAAAATGGAGAAACCATCCTCAGAAAGCTGATTCCGGAACTTGAATCCGTTCTCAAGATTAACGCCTTGAACCGGGAATCTGAAAAATCAAAAGACAATTAAAAACACCACGGGAAATCGAATGCTTAACCCAGACGTACAGCCACAATGAATCCAAAAAAACACACCACGGGATGGCAGCAGCCACTATTTTTCTTATTGAAAAAATTTTTTGATATCAGGGAGGGAGAAATTCACAGAACCGTGTGGATGTTTTTCTACCTGATGCTTTTGATTACGTCCCTGATGATCGTTAAACCCGTCAGTACCGCCTTATTTCTGACTCAGTTCAGTGCCCAGCAGCTTCCGTTTGCCTATATTTTGACGGCAGTTTTTGCGGCAACTTTTTCATCATACTATTCGGCAATGCTCAAGAAAAAATCCCTTGACAAGATTATGCGAGCAACGCTTGGCACAGCAATTTTTCTGTTGCTGGCCTTTTGGCTCTTTATTCATTTTCAATGGCTGAAGGGATTCTTTCTATACCTGTTTTTTGTCTGGGTCGGTCTTGTCGCCCTTATCTGTGCCTCTCAGTTCTGGCTGGCAGCTGGCCTGTTTTTCAACGGCAGAGAAGCAAAACGATTGTTCGGACCCATCGGTGCCGGCGCAATCATCGGGGGGATAACGGGTGGGTATGTCACGACCCTTCTGGCCTCTCGTTTCGGGAGCCATAATCTGATTCTTATCTCCATTGTCTGCCTTTTTGCCTGCGTCCTGATTATGGGAAAAATGTGGAAAACCTATGGCCAGCCCGAACTGGAATCACAGGCAGGCAGGGGGATGCTTAAAGCGAGCAGCAGCAACTCTTCTTTTTCACAAATCATCACGTCCAGGCACCTGAAGCTTATGGCATTGGTTTTGGCTGTCAGTGTTATCGTATCCCGGCTTGTGGATTACCAGTTCAATGTCATTGTTTCTTCCGTCATCACGGATAAGGATGAACTGGCGGCTTTTCTGGGTTTCTGGATGTCCAATCTCAGCTTTATCTCTCTTTTGATACAAATGTTTTTCACCCGAAAAGCATTGGAATATTTCGGTGTCGGATCCTCCTTGTTTTTTCTTCCATCAGCGGTATGCATCGGAGCGCTGGCGACCTTAATCCACCCGGCCCTCTGGTCAGCGGTCATGGTGAAGCTGAGTGAAGGTTGCTTTAAAAATTCACTGAATAAATCAAGTATGGAACTCTTGTTTCTACCGATTCCCCTCAAAATCAAAAGTCAGGCCAAGGCTTTTCTCGACATTTTTGTCGACAGTGCAGCAGGCGGCATCGGGGGCCTTTTGCTCGTTTTTCTTATTTATGTTCTGGATATAGCCCCTGGTCATATCAGCTTAATTCTCTTTTTTATGGTCTTTTTCTGGGTTGCCCTGATCCATCGGGTTAAAAAAGAATATCTCCGATCCTTCATGGAAAAGCTTGATCCTGGCTCTGATACAAGGGAAAAATCCATGGGGCTGATTCCGAATCATGCACATGTGATCGAAAGAATTATTCGTTCACTCGACGGATCGGACGAAGACGAGATTCTGAGTATGCTGAAAATAATTTCAGAATTTCACAGTGAAAAGCTTTCCGATTCTTTTGTCAGGCTTCTGAGCCATGCAAATCCGGATATTCAGACAGGGGCTCTGCAGCAGTTATATTTTTCCAAAAAAATAAAGGTAATAAACAAGGCCCGTGAACTGGTTTACTCAGAGAGCCTCTCTCTCAGGACCGAGGCTGTCCGGTATCTGTTTCACCATACCACCGAGCCCCCCCTTTATCTCAAAGAGTTTCTGGAAAATGCTGACTATCAGATCCGGGGAGCAGCGCTCCTGTGCCTTGTAAGGGAAGTCAGAAAGAACAGGGCTCTCAGGGAAATATTTGCTCCCGACGATTTGATTAAAACGGTGTTAATCGGAACCCAGTCACTGGCTGACCCGGGAGAGGCGGCATTTACAAAAAAAATCTGTGCCCAGGCTATCAGCACCTCAGACATTTATGCTCTGTACCCCTATCTGTATATCCTGATGGATGATCCTGATCCTGAAGTTGTAATCTCTGCCATTAAAGGAGCAGGACTGACCGGGCATCCAGATTTTATCAGAATTTTGCTCTCATTTCTCGGACAAAGAACTGTCCTGAAAAATGCTGCGTCAGATGCCCTGGTCAGTTATGGAGATGCTATTCTGGATCATTTAGAGGCGTGTCTTTCAAATAATTATCTGGCGGATAATGTTAGAAAGCATCTGCCTGAAGTGATCACCGCTTCCGGAAGTCAAAAGGCAGTGGACATTCTTTCCCGGCATCTGATGCAGCCGAATCCCGGTCTCCGGTATGAAGTGATCAGGGCCATGAACCGACTGCGAATCAAATCCAGTCACCTGTTGTTCGATAAAGCACATATCATTTCCAAAATAAAAACTGAAGCCGAGGATTACCTGGATATGCTCCGGATACTGTATGCACAAAAACAGATAGATTCGGATACGGAACGACAGAACAGACATTCAAAAATTGCAAAAGCCAGACAACAATTAATCCGTGGGCTGGAAATCCGTTTGGACGCCAGTCTTGAAAGACTTTTTCGCCTCCTGGGGCTAAAGTATCCCCCAACGGAGATGTTTAAAGCATACAAAGGCATCCGGAGTGAGGACCTTGAAATCCGGATGAGTGCCATGGAATTTCTGGACAACGTACTCGATATTAATCTCAAACAGGTTCTCATGCCGGTGATTGAAACCGTTGGCATCACGTCCGATCACAAACCGTTTTCCCAGACAGAAAACATCCCCGACGAATATGAATCCTACGTGTCCCTTCTCCAGAGTCAGGATGATTTTTTGAAGGGGAAGACCCTCAATCTGCTTTCCTGCCTGGCGGATGACCGGTACGTCCCCCACATGGCGGCCCTTCTGAACAGTTCATCCAGAGGGGTAAGAGAGATGGCTAAATTTGCACTGGAAAAGACGGGGCCGTTTGTTTTCCGCTCAAAGAAAAGAAAAGGGTGAAT
>CAYSSE010000478.1:0-3202 GCA_964433355.1 uncultured Desulfocicer sp. | reverse complement strand
CCTATGCGGTATATGAGAAAAATCCCCTGGGCCAGCATGTCAGCGGCAAGGAGACCAACTAAATGAAAAAAGTGTTGTTTCTTGGTGTATTTGTGTCGCTGGTTTTGACAGGGGTTTATACGGTCATTACCCTGTATGATTCAAACCTGAAAGCTGGGAGAATGTATCAAACCCCGGTAGTCCGGCCCCATGAGGAGCCGGAACTTATAATGGACAAACGAACCATTGCCGACAAAAAAAGTGAGACCCTGATCAGGGAACTGCTGAAAACCGATTTTATCCTGACACCCATTGAACCCGCCCAAGCCATGGTGGCAAAGGGTGAAAAGGATTACCAAGCCTTCTGTTCCCATTGTCACGGTCCCAACATGGACGGGCTTGGCACTGTGGGGCAGAGTTTTTCCCCCCTGCCCACAGATCTGGCTGGCGAGAAAACCGTCGCCATGAGTGATAGGGACTTGTTTGCCTTTATCAGCTATGGCGGCAAAAAAGCGCCTGCCCTGGCAAGTTCCATGTCTGTTGAAAGCCGGAATGCGGTTATCCAGTATATCCGACACATACAGCAAACCGCCCGCTGATCAACTAATGAAAATACAAGTTCCGTGCACCCTTTGTGGCCTGACTGTTAAGGTTTCTAAAGCTACGTCAAAAGAGATATTCTGCTGCCAGGGCTGCAAAATGGTCCATGCCATGCTCATGGAATCAGATCAGTACAAAGATACAAAAGACTTCAAGGATACTGACCTGTACAAACAATGTGTTGCCGCAGGTATTGTCCCGGACACGTCTATAGAGACATCGGCATCATGGGAAAGAATTTCTGAAACCTCTGCCGACGATTTATCCGGGACGGATGGGGAGGTTCCCATTGATTCCGATAATTTTTTGACCCTTAATCTCCAGATTCAAAATATGTGGTGTCCGGCCTGTGCATGGATAATTGAAAACACGCTTACCCGGTCAAAGGGCGTGATAACCGCCTCGTGTAATTTTTCCAGCGACCGGGGAAGCGTGATGTATGATCCCGTAAAAACCTCTCCGGAAAAAATTTATGCCACCATTGAAAAACTGGGATACCCTTCTGCTGATATTGATCAGACACCCCAAAAAAACAGAAAAGAATTTATCCGTATTTGTGTGACCCTGTTTTTAACCATGAACGTCATGATGCTCAGCTGGGCCATCTATTCGGGATTCTTTATTGAGCTGTCACCTCGTTCCGTTCAGCTTCTGGCCTGGCCGGTATGCATCATGGCCACCGTTGTTGTTTTTTACGGTGGATATCCCATACACAAACGGGCATTTGTGGGTATCACATCCGGATGGCCTGGAATGGAAGCCTTGATATCCACCGGATCCTTCTCCACCTATATTTACAGCCTGTTTCATTTTTACAAGGGAAGCATCCATCTCTATTTTGATGCCGCCTCCATGCTTATTTTGCTGATTCTCACCGGGAAAATGCTCGAACAGTCCGCCAAAAATAAAATTGCTGAAGGGTTGTGGGGCTTTTTTTCTCTGGTTCCCCAGAAAGTCAGAATTTGTGCAGAGCAGTTTCCCAGGGGGCGGTATGTTTCCATAAAGCAATTGTCCCAGGGGGACGCGTTTCTGGCGGAAGAAGGAGAGATCCTGGCTGCAGACGGCATTGTCACCCAGGGCACTGCGGTCATTGACGAGTCCTCCATCACGGGGGAGGCAAAACCGGCCAATGTCCGGCCGCAGGACACGGTAAAAAGCGGCACCCGGATTATCTCCGGCAAGATCCAGGTAAAAGCCGTGAAGGTGGGGGAGGAATCAATTCTCGGCAGAATGCTTGCCATCATGGAAAACAGTCTTTCCGAAAAAACAGCACAGACCCAGCGGTTTGAGAACCTCTTAAAATTTTTTGTTCCATCGGTTATCGGGTTGTCTGTGGTGACCTATTTTTTCTGGGAACTGTACGGGCTGAGCTCATATGAGGCCTTTAACCGAGGGATATCCGTCATGGTCATTTCCTGCCCCTGTGCCCTTGGGATTGCCATTCCCCTTGCCCTTGTGGCTGGGGTGTCTGCTGCGGGGAAAAAGGGTATCCTGGTAAGGGATTTTGAAGCGTTTGAAAGCGTTGAAGGGCTGGATACCATCGTTTTTGACAAAACTGGAACATTGACCACGGGCCGGCTTAAAGTGCTGGGTATGGACACGGCAAACGGTTTTCCGGCACAAAAGGCCTGGCAAATTATTCATGCCATGGAACAAGAGTCGGACCACTACATCGCCCACACCCTATCAGCTTACGCAACGACCCGACGAATAGCGTTGCTTGATTTGGAAGATGTCATTTACCATTCCAACGGTGTCAGTTGCCGGTTTCAGAATAAATCTTATTGTTTTGGGAGCATGGCTTTTGTGAATAAAAGCCATCAGGCAGACCCCTCTTTTGTTTCCCTTTCCAGGCAAGGGGATCAGATCATATCAACGGTTTTTTTGTCTTTAGATGGTACCATTGTCGCAGCTGTTCACCTGGGAGATTCACTGAAAATCGGCGTAAAGACGCTTGTTGCAGATATTCATAAAATGGGGTTTTCCTGTTTTTTGATCTCAGGAGATGCAAAAAAAACCACCCTGGCCGCCGGAACCTTTGTGCAGATCCCAGCTGAACATACCCATGGCGGATTGCTGCCCCATGAAAAAGCAGAATTTATCAAAAGACTTAAACAAGCGGGCAAAAAAATTGCCATGGTGGGGGACGGCGTAAACGATGCGCCGGCCATGGCCCAATCTGATATTGCCATGGCTGTTCATTCAGGCCTCAATCCGGGGGAGGGGGTTGCCGCCATTACCCTGATGCAGGAGACCCCGGTCCAGCTCATCGATTTCATATCGCTTGCCACACGCGTAAACCGGAAAGTCAAACAAAATCTTATATTTGCGTTCGTTTATAACATCATCAGCATCCCGGTGGCCGCCAGCGGCTTTTTGAATCCCATCATCGCTGCAACTGCCATGCTTTTAAGCAGTCTTTCCGTGACATGCAATACCTTGTTGCTGGTAAAGAGAGAATCCAAAAACAAACCATGAGGTGTTTATTAGAAAATAAAACGTCCGGGCAACCTCAGCAGAGCCCCCCCCCGATGGGTAATAGGAACCGGCCAATTGAGCCGTCTAACGGTTCCGGGCCGGGCCCATTGCCCGTCGGGGGGGGGCGGCATGATATCATTTGGCT
>CAYSSE010000477.1:0-3203 GCA_964433355.1 uncultured Desulfocicer sp. | reverse complement strand
CATAGAGGTAGTAGTTTTGACGTTTTTTTAGAAGAAGAGGGCATTCTTGAAGAAGTCTCGGCAAAGGCGCATAAGCGTTTAATTGCTTTGCAATTAGCTGACATTATGAAAAAATCAAAAATTACAAAAATGGGCTTAGCAAAAAGACTGCAAACGAGTCGATCTCAATTAGACCGTATCTTAGATCCTGAAAATACAACAATTTCTTTAGAGTCTTTAGAACGTATAGCTCATGCAGTAGGGAAAAAATTACATATAGAAATTGCATAACCAGTCAGTGTACCAAACTGCGAGAAAGAGAGGCGTTTTCCCGTAAGCTTCTGGCGTAGCTGGTGACTTCACAGTTATATTTAAATAGGGACAATTCACGTAAGGAGGGCAATTCATTAATTGTCCCTACGGTGTCGGTGTCGGCATTCCCTGTGATCATGATAAACTCGCCCCTGTTATTCTGGGGATAGGCCAAAGACTTGATCAAACGAGCATAAAAAGGCATAACCCATGGGTCAACCCGACAGCAAGGCATTTTTTCAGCGCCCTGGAAAATGAACTGCATTCCATCTGCCGCCCAAAATCCGGTAAGGGCAGTCTGGGCGAGTTTATTCACCGTCTGTGCCAGGGGGAGATAAGGAGTGCTGGCCGGATAAGCAAACTTGTGCGGTTATGTGCAGTGAGTTGGCGCGCCTTTTGACCATTCGCAACAGTATGAGCCATCGCGGTGTGGTGAGACGGGAAGGGCTGGTCGCAGCTCGCAATACCATATTAAAAAAGGATGGATTACTGGCGGCGCTGGTCACATTAAAGCTGGACTTATACTGACCTTTAAACAAGTTTCCGGTACGCTTTTCCAACTTATTGACCTACCGCATCTGTCTGCCGTTCTGGCCCTTTTTCTTATTTAGTTAGGAAGCTAATTTTTGCACTACAAGTGCATTAAGTGACACGCCTGCCCGTGCTGGCTCAATAGCTAAGGTGCGATGTAAACGCCGATCAAGGTGGACACTAAATTGACCACTGTATTCCTTTCGTGTCGGTGCTAACGGTACCGGTTCTCCGTCTTCAACGAAAAAACCACAATGTGGCTTTCTTCTTCACATTTTTTTCATTCATAGCAAAAAATAAATCTGTCCCCTTTTTGCTTAAAATCAGTATAAAATCAGCACTTAAGCGCTAATAGGTTTTGGGTTTAGAAAAGCCTCTACCAAGGACATTAAAGGTGTTTTCAGTGATCATAAAGGCTTGGGGATCAATGAAAAGTACCGCCTCTTCAAGGCGTTTGAGTTGATAGTTATGAACCACCGTTAAAATAATTTTTTTATCCTTGCCGGAATAAGCGCCGGAACCGTTGATAAAGGTGGCCCCTCGGTTCATTTTTTGCTTAATGGCATCGGCAATTTCATCGTAACTGTCTGAAATAATTAAAATCATCTTACGCTGGTTGAACATGGTCAACACATATTCCAGAACCTGGGAGGTGACATAGCTCAATGCAATGGAATAGAGAACAAGATCCGTTTCCATAATTTTGAAGCTAAAAAGGAACAGCAGCATGTTAAAGCCAAACAAAAAATTGCCAATGCGAACACCGAACTTCTGGTTCAGCATGATACTGACAATATCTAATCCCCCCATTGATCCCAGAGAATGCAGGGCAATCCCACCGCCAATGCCCATGATGGACCCCCCGGCCAAAATGGCCAGAAAAGGATCTTTGATGGCAATTTCAAAAGAAATAACCTCCATGGAAAAAGAAAACGCAACCATGCCAAAGAGGCTGTAAAAGAAAAATCGGCGGCTGATCTTCACCCAGCCAAAAAGAAACAAGGGAATATTGACAATCAAATACCAGATACCAGTGGAAAGGAGATGGGTGGCATAGTAGAACAGCAGACACACGCCAGATAATCCACCGGTGACAAAGCCGTGGGGAATGATAATGGCGTTAATGCCAATGGCAAGAATAATGGAGCCCGTGGTCAAGAGCAACAGATTCCATAATACAGATGAGAGCAGTTGTTTTTTTTCAATACTCATGGGAGAGAATTTCCAATTAATACCCATTCACGGGCATGGAATAATACCAAAGGAGGGACGGTAATAACTCCACAAAAAAACCGTCCCCAATTCGTTACTTTCCCGGCACGTAAACCGGGATTTATTTCCCTGGAAAAACCAAAAGTGCTTCAGCATGCGAAGCGTGTCTGTTGCAACTTTTGGTTGGAAGGCGAGCGCAGCGAGTCCTTCCAACATAGTGTTTCAGAGATAAGACCGCAGCGTTTACACCCATTTAAGAACTGAGTCAAGCCTTTTCACTCACCGGATGTAAAAGATAGGTAAATACGCCCCCCTCTTTCCATTATCAACTATTATAAATATCTGATTTAATAATAAAATTACCCCACACACAGCCGTACTATAGATCAACAGATCCGGGGAAGTTGAGCCCCTGCCAGCATATCCACTATACGGGATCCGCCAATGATGGTTTCCAGGAATACCCGGCCCGGATCTTTGGCCGTGATCTCTCCTATCACTGCCGCATCTTTACCAAAGGGACTTTGTTTAATGGCCTTAAGTACCGCATCGGTATCTTCCGGCGGAACAATGGCAAGCAGTTTTCCCTCATTGGCAATGTAAAGGGGATCAAAACCCAACAACTCGCACATGCCAAGAACAGCGTCCTTCACAGGGATATCCTGCTCCTTTATTCGAATCCCCACATTGGACTGGCTGGCAATTTCGTTTAAAGTGGTGCCCACGCCTCCCCGGGTGGGATCCCGGAGTACATGGACATCTTGGGCTACCCCAAGAATTTCCTTGACCATGTGATTTAAAGGGGCACTGTCTGTTTGAATCTGGGAATCAAACCCAAGCCCTTCTCTGGCACCCAGCACGGTGATCCCATGGTCGGCAATGGTGCCGCTGATGATCACCTGGTCTCCGGGCCTTGCATTGCGACCGGATAGATTGATGCCGGGTGGAATGATGCCAAAGCCCGAGGTATTGATAAAAATCTTATCCGCCTTCCCCCGGGGCACCACCTTGGTGTCTCCGGTTACCACCTGGACTCCGGCGTTGCGGGCTGCCTGGGCCATGGATTGAAGAATCGTTGACAGGGATGCCGATGAAAACCCCTCCTCCAGGATCAGCCCCACACTGACATACTGGGGAATGGCACCGCACATGGCCACATCATTTACGGT
>CAYSSE010000476.1:0-3206 GCA_964433355.1 uncultured Desulfocicer sp. | reverse complement strand
ATTAATGAAAAGATAAACGGACTGAAAGGAATCACCTCCCAGGCCCAGGAGCTCAAAACTCTTGATGAAATAAAAGGCGCCGGTGATGCCTACAGACAGGCCATGATGGACTTCCTTGACAACTGGATTGCCCGGGAAAAGTTGGCAACTCAGCGAACCACCGCAGGAGAAGCCGTCGCCGATGCCAGTAATGCCACAGTAAATGGGGGAATGAACGCCACGAATAAAATTGCCGGAGAGACCATGAGCGCCCTTTCTCTTGCCTCCACCCTTATGATTGTTGGGCTCATCATCGCTTTGGTGGCGGGAATCCTTGTGGCTTTCTTCATGACCCGCAGCATAACCGGACCCGTGAATCGCATCATTACAGGTCTAAACGAAGGTTCCCACCAGGTGGCCTCGGCTTCGGGCCAGGTCTCTTCGGCCAGTCAGTCCCTGGCAGAAGGCTCCTCGGAACAGGCTGCGTCCATTGAAGAGACCTCTTCTTCCATGGAAGAGATGTCCTCCATGACCAAAAGCAATGCAGAAAACGCCGGTATTGCCAATGGACTCATGGAAGAGGCCGGTACCGTGGTGGCCACCGCCAACACCTCCATGCAGGAGTTAACCCGGTCCATGAAAGAGATCTCAACGGCCAGTGAAGACACCTCCAAAATCATTAAAACCATTGATGAGATTGCATTTCAGACCAATCTCCTGGCCCTGAACGCCGCAGTCGAAGCCGCCCGGGCCGGTGAAGCCGGTGCCGGTTTTGCCGTGGTGGCCAACGAAGTCAGAAATCTTGCCATGCGGGCCGCCAATGCCGCCAGAGATACCTCGGAACTCATCGAAGGAACCGTCAAAAAAGTAAATGCCGGTTCGCAGTTGGTATCCACCACCAATGAAGCCTTTATAAAAGTGGCGGACAGCACAGGTAAAGTGGCCCATCTGGTGTCTGAAATCAGCCAGGCTTCCCAGGAACAGTCCAATGGCATCAGTCAGGTAAACATTGCCATTACAGAAATGGACAAGGTCGTTCAGCAAAATGCGGCCAATGCCGAGGAATCAGCCTCCGCCGCCGAAGAGATGAGTGCCCAAGCAGAACAACTCAAAGAGTATGTGGATGAACTGGTCATGGTGGTTACCGGTAAACGCAACCAGAACGGTGGTTTTAACCGACCGGCCCCCCGATCGATAAAAATGAGAAACATCAACCCCGCTCCTCGGTCTGTTTCCCGGAAAGGAGGCAAACTGCTGGCCCATGGTTCAAAGGAAATCAAGCCCAGCGAGGTGATTCCATTTGACGACGACACCGATTTTACAGACTTTTAACCACCCTTTAATAGCCTTATCCCTCAATAGGGGTAGGGTTATTTTTTTTCCATCAAAGGATATGAATTATTTGAGTAATAAGGGAGTCAGAAGTTTTCAATTTGGCTACCGCCATAAGCCGGGACACCCCGAAAAACAAGGCTCTTCGAGGGCTCTCTGTTTATAGGCTTATGAGCTGAAAGACTCTCATCAACTGATTCAAAAAGTCCCGCTTTATGGCGGTAGCGACTTTTTTCCTCATTCCCCGGGATTTGTTTGAATACCATCCGTAGTATCGGATAGCCTGTTCATACCGACTGGGAATATGGGTGCCCGGCTTGGCCAGCCAGTCCAGAGCCATGAAAACTTTCCGGGACTTTCGGTATTTCGATGTATAAACGACTTTGACAATACCGCCTGTTGATTCTTCAC
Organism: uncultured Desulfocicer sp.; assembly: GCA_964433355.1. Classification (GTDB taxonomy): domain Bacteria; phylum Desulfobacterota; class Desulfobacteria; order Desulfobacterales; family Desulfobacteraceae; genus Desulfocicer. The sequence goes on along the minus strand of CAYSSE010000476.1, from coordinate 1,484 downwards.
CCGGAACATAAACCATTCTTTCCTGAGAGAAACAGGCCGGGATAATGTAGCGGGGCAGGTTGCCAAAATCTGTTTTATCCAGAGGCGTTATCCTGTCACCGATATAGATATGAAACCAGGAATGGTACCAGGAAAGCATATTCTCAATAACAGTATCATTTATTTTGCCTTTTTTTTTGAGCATCTTTAAAACCTCATACTGGATATTTTTTTCCCGGTCTTCCAGTATAAAGCCCAGTGCTGTCCTGAAACTGCCATCAGTCAAAAAACATCCATCTGTAATATGCGCTTGCCTTAGGATTGCGTGGCTGGTAAAAATCAAGATTATAAGTTGCTGACTGGGCCATGGCGAGATCGATAATAATCGATAAATTTTTCGTGTAGGTGAAAAACATAAACAAATAGAGAAATAACAGAATGGGCACCTAACAAAAACATACTGACGGATAAACCACAGATGTTTGCGTTCATTATGAAAAAACAACGTCACGTTAAAAAAACTCATAAAAAGTTCAGGTCAAATGTTTGGGTATGAAGTGGCAATATTAGAGATTTACTCTATTCTTCTGCTTATAACAAATCATTTCACTGGACGGCGTGCCGCCGCCAGTGAATTCAGTCGTTATGCATAATCGAGTCGCAAGAAAAAACTCTCCCTTAAATTAGGGGATAGATTTCAAACAGAATGAAACTCAACGGTTTTTTGAAAAAACCGTTTTTCCTCTTTTAATAACCGTTTCAACGGTGTTAACCCCGACATGATAGGGAATAAAGCGATAGGAGGGAAATTCCAAAATCACCAGATCTCCCTGTTTGCCCACATCAATGCTTCCAACGCTTTGGGCACGGTTAACGGCGGCGGCCCCATTTATAGTAAGGGCTGTGATGGCCTCTTCAGGAGTCAAGTTCATGTACAATGTGGCAAGGGCAGTAATAAGGGGAATGGATTCGGAAAAACAACTACCGGGATTGAAATCCGTTGCCAGGGCCACAGCACATCCCTGGTCAATCATGTACCGTCCCCGGGCATAGTCTTCCTTTAAGCTGAATGCCGTACCCGGCAGCAGGGTTGTCACCACCCCGGCCCGGGCCATCTCCTCGATGCCCTGATCCGATGCCTGAAGAAGGTGATCCGCAGAAATAGCCCCCAGTTCAGCGGCAAGCTCGGACCCGCCTAACTGCACAATCTCATCGGCATGGAGCTTGAGCTTGAACCCAAGCTCTTTGGCCCTTGAAAGCAATTTACGGGATTGCACCACGGAAAAAACATTCTTTTCACAGAAAATATCGCAGAACTCCGCCAGTTGCTGTTGTGCAATTTCAGGGAGCATGTCCATGACAAGATCAATGAAATCATCCGGTCTTCCCTTGAACTCAGGGGGGGTGGCATGGGCACCCAGAAAGGTGGACACAATGTCCATGGGATGGCTTTCACCAAGGGCTTTCATCACTTGAAGCTGCTTTAACTCCGTGTCCAGATCCAG
>CAYSSE010000475.1:0-3209 GCA_964433355.1 uncultured Desulfocicer sp. | reverse complement strand
AAATATTAATGACATATGGCTGTGGAATACCGGAAAACATATGTGTGGGTACTTATTCATAATTTTAAAGAAGCTGCTCAAACAGTCCAGCTCTGAATCAGCTACTTTAAAATCGAAATTTATATCCTATAAACGTAAAACAAGCAATGTTTTTAAGGCTACCCGTCAGGGCAAACGTATTAAGAACTTAGCGCCCTTTGGGCGGGCTTTTTACAACCCGTTGATTTAACACTTCATAAAATGGAAATTCCTATACTATAAATTTAATTTCAATAAACTCAATTAGTTATGAAAAAAAATTGAATTTTTGGAAGGTGCAATTCAATAATTTAAATTTCAGAGGATTCAATGATAAAAATAATTTTTTAAAAACATACCTTTAATAAAATCAGTAGGTTATAATTATATAAATTATACATTAGTGATTTTATTATCACTGTTTTGCAAAAATCTAAATTATTGAATTGCACCCATTCTTGGATCTTCTTAAAAATTTTATTTTTTTAAATGCTTGAATTTATTACAATCAAAAATCATGACTGACTTTAATGCGTTTGCCCTGGCTTTCCCAGTTGGATGCTTGACTTTTTACCTTGAATCATATTTAATTCATAAATATTCCACAAGTGCCATAACACAAGCGTACTATCCAACGAAAAAGGGGCTAAAAATGTTGCAGATTAAAGCGTGGTACTGGCTGGTGTTTGCCATGATTCTCATCATGTCCGAATTAATGATCCCCAATTTCACCATCATCTGGTTTGGCTTGGGGGCATTCCTTGTGGCGGCCACCATGTGGGCTCTTCCCCATCTTTCCCTTACCCTGCAGCTCTTTTTCTGGGCCGTGGCCTCCATTCTCTTTACCGTTTTATGGTTCAAGGTTTTCAAGGTAAAAATGGAAGACCGAACCAAGGCAGGTCTTTCCCTGGAAGCAGTTCTGGGGGAATCTGGATTGGTGGTAAAACCCGCTGGCACAAAGAATAGAGGGGTGGTAAAATTTACCACACCGGTGTTAGGTTCAGAACAGTGGGCCTTTATTTGTCATGAAGATGCCCGAGTCGGAGACCGGATCCGGGTGGTGGATGTTTCCGGAAATACTCTGATTGTAAAAATCATTAAAGCGTCGGCATCCTTCATATGATACCAAAAGTAGTTTACAGCCTTTTGGAAAAAGCTCCTGCAAATGTGGAATGATCAAAAAAAGTGTAAAGTACTTTTGAGGTCGGCGCATTCCCATTTTCCCGGTACCATCTATAACTTATTGATTTTATTGAGTCGGCAATAAATTGGCTTAAAAATTATATCTTTACATATCAAAGGCTTAAAACGCCGACCGGAAAAATGGGAATGCGCCCTTTGAGGTCATATGAAGAATGCCCATAATTTTTTATAATTATTTTAATATTCAGGAGGAGTTACCATGGGTCCAGGACTTGTTGTTGCCGTATTTTTCGTGATATTGGTGATGGTCACCATCAGCCTGGGGGTCCGCATCGTCCCCCAGGGAAATAAACATGTGGTGCAGCGTCTGGGAAAATACAGAAAAACACTGGGGCCCGGACTGAACATCATCATTCCCTACATGGATAAGGTGGCATATAAGGTAATCACCAAGGACATTGTAATGGATATCCCCAGCCAGGAGGTGATTACCAAAGATAATGCCGTGATCATCACCAATGCCGTGGCCTATATCAATATTCTCTTCCCCGACAAGGCGGTTTACGGGGTGGATGATTATGAAGTGGCCATTAAAACCCTGGTGCAGACCTCCCTTCGCTCCATTGTGGGGGAGATGGACCTGGACGAAGCCCTTTCCAATCGAAATTTAATCCGAACCCGACTCAAAGAATCCATCTCAGATGATATTTCCGACTGGGGCATTGCCTTAAAAACCGTGGAAATCCAGGACATCAACCCGTCTCCCACCATGCAGGCGGCCATGGAAGAGCAGGCCGCTGCTGAACGAAAAAGACGGGCCACCGTCACCCGGGCCGAGGGGGATAAGTCGGCAGCCATTCTCCAAGCTGAAGGACGGGTGGAAGCGTCCCGGCGAGATGGTGAGGCCCAGATCGTCCTTGCCAAGGCAAGTCAACTGGCCATAGAAAAGGTCACCTCCGCCATCCAGGACAAGGAGCTTCCCATGCTGTATATGCTGGGTGAAAAATACATTGAAGCCTTAAAAAGCGTGTCCAACTCTCCGAATTCAAAGGTGGTTATTTTACCAGCGGACATACCCGCAGCCGTCAAGGGGATCATCGGCACATTAAAATAAAAACAGAATTAACCCAGGACCTGGCGTATCTTTTGGGCAAGGTCCGCCATGGTAATCGGTTTTAATAAAAACCCTTTAATACCCAAGGATGCAGCCTTTTCTTCGGACAATATTTCACTGAATCCCGTGCAAAGCACTATGGGGATATCAGAGCGTATTTTTATCAATTCAGCCGCAAGTCTGTCGCCGGACATCTTTGGCATTGCCATGTCTGTGATCACCAGATCAAATTTATCGGCATCGGACCTGAATGTGTCAAGGGCTTCAATACTGCCAGTGCAGGATGTGGTTTGATATCCCAGACGTTCCAGCATTTGTTCTTCCATTGTAATAATATCTTCTTCATCATCCACAAGGAGTATGTGCTCTGTTCCGGTGAGCAATTTCTCCTGGGTAGGGTTAAAATGCTTTCCTTGAATAAGCGCTGTCTCCACTGGAAAATAAACTTTGAATTGCGTTCCTATTCCGGGTTCACTATATACCTGAACCACCCCATTCATGCTGAGGACAATCCCATGCACCACTGAAAGCCCCATCCCGGTTCCCTTACCCTTTTTTTTGGTGGTGAAAAAGGGATTAAAAATTTTATCTTGCAAAGTTTTGTCCATTCCAATGCCTGTGTCTGACACAGAAAGGCAGGCATATAAACCCGGTGTCATATCAGGGGTTATGACATCATATTTCCCAAACTCCACGGGTTTCAACCCGACGTTTAATACACCCCCGTTCTCTTCCATGGCATGATAGGCATTAGTCGCAAGATTCATAACAATCTGATGAATCTGTGTAGGATCTGATTTTACAGGATCACAATCGGGATGGATATCCTGTTTAATATCAATGGTGGTGGGTATGGTTGATCGGATAAGATGAAGGGCTTCCTTAATAACCGGCTGGATTCTCATCAATTTCAAATCACTTTTTTCCTGCCTTG
>CAYSSE010000474.1:0-3216 GCA_964433355.1 uncultured Desulfocicer sp. | reverse complement strand
AACGCCAGGGGGCCGATGGGATGATTACATCCCAATACCATCCCCTTATCAATGTCCTCTGCCGATGCCACCCCCTCTCCCAGAACCAGGAAGGCTTCGTTGATCATGGGGCACAACACCCGGTTCACAGCAAAGGCCGGGGCTTCCTCCACCACAATCACCTCCTTTGCCAAGGCTTTTACCCCATGCTTTAAGTTTCTCCTTAAAAAATATCTTTGTAAGAATCCCGCATATCCCGTTTTAAAATCTTTCCTGTGGGGGTCTTGGGCAATTCGTCCACAAAGATGATTTGTTTTGGGATTTTAAAGGAGGATAGATTGGCTTTGCAATGGGCCATCATCTCTTCTTTGGAGGTTGTCTTGCCTGCGCGAAGTTTGATCACGGCCACCACGGCCTCCACCCATTTGGGATGATATACCCCCACGGCAGCCACTTCTTCCACATCTGGATGGAGGTACACTGCCTCTTCCACCTCCCGGGAGGCAACGTTTTCCCCACCGGTTTTGATCATATCTTTTTTCCGGTCCACCACGGTGATATAACGATCCTCGTCCAGCACCCCCAGATCTCCGGAGTGGAACCAGCCCCCTGCCATGGCGGCTTCTGTTTTATCCGCTTCCTTAAAATACATGGTCATGGCATGGGGACCCCGGCCACATATTTCTCCGGGTACATTGATATCCACAATTTCGTTGCCGTCATTGTCCTCTATTCTGGATTCCATGTGCAGGCCACCCATGCCAGCGGAACCGATTTTCTCCAGGGCATCTTCGGCCTTTAAAATGGTGTGATAGGGGGCCAACTCTGTTTGACCATAGTAGTTGTAGATTCCGGCTTTGGGAAATTTTTCAAGGAGTTCTCTCAATATCTCCCGGGGCATGATGGAGGCACCATAATAACATTTCACCAGACTTGAAAGATCATATTTGTCAAAATCAGGGTGACGCAACATGCCGATCCACACCGTGGGCGGGGCAAAGAACATGGTGGCCTTATATTCGGCAATGTTTTTTAAAATCATGCCGATGTCCGGAGCCATGAATATATTGGTGCCCCCTATCCAGAAAATGGGATTCATGAACACATCCCGCTGGGCACAGTGGTAAATGGGCAGGGCATTGATGTTGATATCAGAACTTTCATACTTGCCGTCTATGATGGCACCCATGTATTCGGCAATGAGGGCCTGGTTGCTGATGATCACTCCCTTGGGAAGGGATTCAGTGCCGCTGGTGTAGGTCATCTGTACGGGATCTTCAATGCGCAGGATCACATCGGGTTCGGTGTCGGGGTAGGGAGCGTACCAGTCATCAAAATTGAAGAATGTGTCTGAAGGGGGGTGTTCTCCGGCCCCCTGGTCGGACCAAATTAGTGTTTTCACCGATGGCATTTGATCCAGTACCTCCTTAACCTGGGGATACAGGGTATCCTCCACAATAAAAACCTTGCTTTCCGAATGGTTGATGCAGTAGGCAATGTCATCGCCCTTTAAAAGGTAGTTCACGGCAAGGTAGACGGCACCGATTTTGGCACTGCCCATCCAGGTAAGGACATGGTGGTGGGTGTTGTGGGCCAGGATGGCTACTCGGTCATATTTTTTTATGCCAAGGTTAGAAAGGGCGTTGGCCACCTGGTTACATTCTTTTTCCAGTTCTTTGTAGGTGCGGGTGATCTGGTTGAACACCAGGGCGGGTTTGTCCGGAAAATGGTAGCCGGTTCTCCGGAGCATGTCTGCAATGACCCATCGGTTGGTGCGGTTGTTGCGCTCCATGATGAATTCAATATTTTCTTTGTTGATGAGGTTGTATCGCTCCTTGTCCGCGTTTGAAAGGGGTGCTGATGTACCTGGCATGGTATGATGTCTCCTTTTTAACTTGCGTCCATAAATGCATGGCAGGACACCCCGGTTATGCCGGGTTGTCCTGCGTGGATATCTATATCATCTCAATGGCACAAGCCATGGACACGCCACCGCCGCCACACAGGGTGGCAAGGCCCAGGGATTTTCCCTGGTGTTTCATACCATAAATCAGCGTGGTCATGATGCGGGCCCCGGTGGAGCCCACAGGATGACCCAGACCAATGCCCGATCCATTGATGTTGGTAATCTCCCGGTTCAGCCCCAGCTCTTTTTCACATCCAAGATATTGACCGGCAAAGGCTTCATTCACTTCCAGGAGTTCAAAATCATCAAGACTCAGCCCACTGTTTTTTAAAAGGCTTCTAACGGCTGGCACCGGAGATAATCCCATGACAGAGGGATGACATGCCCCCCTTCCCACAGCCTTGATGCGGGCCAGGGGAGTGAGCCCCAGCTCCTTTGCTTTGTCTGCGGACATGATAACCATGCCAGTGGAACCGTCATTAATTCCACTGGAGTTGCCTGCGGTGACCTTACCGATTTTGGGAATAAAGGCCGGGGGCAGGGCGGTAAGTTTTTCCATGGTCATGCCAGGCCGGAAATGCTCATCCTTATCAAATATCAGAGGATCTTTTCGTTTTCGGGGGACTTCCACGGGAACGATCTCTTCTTTAAACCGACCTTCAAGGGTGGCTTTTTCGGCGGCATTGTGGCTTCTTAAGGCCACCTCATCCATCTCTTCTCTGGTGATTCCCAGGTGCTGGGCGATGAACTCCGTGGTGTGGCCCATGATATAGGGCTTACCCACGAACATGCTCAAAGGCGCTTTTGTTTCATCCACAGGGCCGTCCTCCGGGTGGGGGATGACGTGGGAACCGCAGTGCAGCGCATGAATCATGTTATCCACAAATTTTTGATCCTGGAGCCTGCATCCCCACCGGGCCGCTGGCACAGAATAGGGGACACTGGACATATGTTCGGTGCCTCCGGCCAGAATGACATCTGCCATGCCTGCCTGGATCATGGCCATACCTGAAATGGCGGCTTCCATGCCCGAGATGCACACCCGGTTCACCGTGACTGCTGTGACGGTATCTGGAATGCCTGCCAGAAGGGCTGCCACCCGGGCTGTGTTCAGGGTATCGGCGGATTCAATGCAGCAGCCATATCGAACATCGTCAATGATGGCTGGATCAATATTGGCCCTTTTGATGGCCTCTTTCATGGTGATGCTGGCCAGATGGGCACCGCTAAGATCTTTCAGGGTGCCACCAAAGGCCCCGATGGCGGTTCTACAGGCAGATACGATTACAACTTCTTTCATGGTAAATTCTCCTTATATTTTGATAAATTTC
>CAYSSE010000473.1:0-3222 GCA_964433355.1 uncultured Desulfocicer sp. | reverse complement strand
ATTAATTCTTTATAAAGGCCCTGATCATTATTAAATAATGATCAGGGCCTTTTTTGTTTTTCGGGCAGGCTTGCATTTCCACTCTGGTCAATCGCTTTGAATTATATCTGAATGTTCAGGATAGGAGCATGTTCACCCTCGGTTCGATAGCCATCATAACATACTGTAATCTAAATAGAATTTTATTCAGGTTTTTTATTTATTATTTTTTTATATCAATAAATTCAATTTGTTATAAAAAAATGGTCGAACCGATGGTGTTCAGTACCTGGCTGAATGATTGGGGCCTGAATAGATTGTTTTCTATTGACGCGCAACACTAAAGGGTGACACAATAAGGTTGTGTTTCTTTGATGAATGACACTATTAATCTACTTATAGTGTCACACTATGCATAAGTACCCACACATATGTTTTTCGGTATTTCACAGCCATATATTATTGATATTTATGGATTTTATTTTGGAAAATATATGCCCGGGTACTTATGGATAAAATTTGCTGGACCCCAAAAGGAGCCTCTTATGCCGCGTGTCGTACCTGACCAAGAGTTAGACATGATCGCTGGAGTGATCTCAAATTATCCAAAGGGCATTGGGATTTCCGAAATTGAGAGAAATCTGATTAACCTCTTACCCGGCATGAATAGACGAACCCTGCAGCGTCGTTTAAAGAGACTCCTGAAGGACAAAAGAATTATCAGCAAGGGTCAAAGCATTTCACTGGTTTATAACACAACTGCCTGCTCATCTTCCATTGAGAAGTCCAAAAAACAAAGTGTGTTCGAGGCTGTTGAAAAACAGTTTCATATTCCGGTTTCAACGGATGGAGCCATCCTTCGGGATCTGGTACGGCAACCTGTGATGCAACGTCAACCTGTGGGATATAATCGTTCCTTTTTGGAAGATTACGAGCCGGGGGTAACATTCTATATCCCCGCATCACTGCGTGCCCAACTGAATGAGATGGGGCGAACCCCTGCAAATGAACGCCCCGCAGGCACCTATGCCCAGGACATCCTTAACCGCCTTTTGATTGATCTGTCCTGGGCATCATCACGGCTGGAAGGCAACACCTATAATCGTCTTGATACCCGGAACCTCATCGAGTTCGGACAGATCGCCCCGGGAAAAGAAATGATGGAAACCCAGATGATTCTCAATCACAAAGGGGCCATTGAAATGCTGATCCAGGAAGCAGAGCAAGTCGGGTTCAATCCGTTTACTTTTTACAATCTTCACGCCATTTTATCGGACAATCTCCTCCATGATGAGAATGCGTGTGGACGATTGCGCAGAAGGCCGGTGGATATTACCGGTTCTGTTTATCATCCCACGGCCATTCCCCAGGTGCTGGAAGATTGCTTTCGGCTCTTGTTGCAAAAGGCAGCTGCCATACCAGATCCCTTTGAACAATCCTTCTTTGTAATGGTGCAGTTGCCCTATCTTCAGCCTTTTGAGGATGTGAACAAGCGTGTTTCCCGCCTGGGGGCGAACATTCCATTTGTTCGACATAATTTGTGTCCCCTGTCTTTCATGGATGTTCCGGAAAAGGATTATGTGGAAGGTACCTTGGGTGTCTATGAGTTCAATCAGACAGATCTGCTTCTGGATCTATTTGTCTGGGCCTATGAGCGCTCCTGCCAGCGATATCTTGCCATCACCAAAACCATGAAAGAGCCGGACCCATTGCGTATTAAATACCGGGAGATGTTGATCCAGGCAGTTCAGACAATCGTCCGGAATCATCTATCTATATCCCAGGAGCATCTTCAGCACCTGGCAGAACAATTGGTACCTGAACATGACAGAAAGGTTTTTGAAAAAATGGTGCAGGAGGCCTTACTGCATCTGCACGAGGGCAGTGTGGCACGATATCGCCTGAAATTGTCGGAATTTCAATCCTGGAAGAAATAGGGTGGTGCTTTTTTGCCAATTTTTTACAAAATCACAACAATGACTTCATATGCCGGCATCCTTCAAAATTACTTTACACTTTTTTAGAGCATTGAAGGGCAAAAATACCCCCCGACGTTTCCGTTCCGGTCAGGGCAGTCCTCGGAGGCGGTATAATACAATTTTTTATTTTTAATGATTCATCGGGGTTCCAGGCGGATAATAAAATCTTCCATCTGGTAGATGCACAGACCATCCACCAGAAGGATTCCATCTGCCTTGACGGTCATTGTCTCTTTGTTTGTTTCCTTAATATGAACCTGGAGTTCAATTTGTTTCCCCGCCGGGGTGATCTGACCCCGGTATATCCATTTGTGGGTGTGGGAAGGCATGGTCACCTGGAATTTTTCTGGGTCAATTTTCCATGTTTTAAATGCAAAGTACTGCATGGCCTGTAAGAAAGACTCCACCCCCAAAGAGCCCGGGCAAACCGGATCCTGGTGAAAATGAGCCTTGAAAAACCATTCCGTTGGATCTACGATTTTTTCAGCCCTGAGATACCCTTTTTTATATTTTCCCCCCTTTGGAAGAAAGATATCCACAGAATCAATCATTCTTAATGCTTTTGCTGGCATTTCCCCAGGGGAATCTATGCTGGTATCCTCGGGTGTTAAAGGAGCCGTATCAGTAAATCGCTCCAAAGAGGCGGCATTTATTTGTTTATTAGTCAATTCAAGGACAAAGGGCGAATTTTTGATTCCGGTCTGGTTGGAAAGGGATGCCCGGGTGAAAAAACCAAAATTGGTGTGGCCCTGGTAAAGCATATTACCCTTGTGGAGCACTTCCAGATCAAAGTCCTGGATGATCAGCCCCCCGGCCTTGGATACCCCGGTGATACGACTTCTCATGGTCAGGGTTCCCATGGTTTTATGAACGGGTGACAGCAATGTGACCTTCCCCCCCAGATTCCTGAAATAAAGCCTCTCCTCGCTGTGCAGGGCAGAGCCAACATAGGCGGCAAGCCAGCCACAGGGCTGAAGGGCGATTTCAAGGAGAATAGAGAATGGAAGGGTTTCTGATCTGGCCGCCTTGAAGTACCAGCCATCTTCGGGCATGTCAAACTCTGCCTCAATCCAACCGCCCGGTTCCATGTGCCAGGCAGGATGATCGGTTTTTATTACCCGATCCATGAAAAAATAAGGGGGTCCCGGGAGTCGGGCAATTTCTCGATTTTTATCAAAGATCTGGTAGGCTTTTCCAAAGGCTTTTGAAGGATCACCCACGGCAAAGGCCAGGATTTTTTTCCTGGAAAATAAAGGGGTTTCCG
>CAYSSE010000472.1:0-3225 GCA_964433355.1 uncultured Desulfocicer sp. | reverse complement strand
TTCCAGGTGAACCAAACATAGTTTATCCCCCAGGGACGACAACAACGCAGGCCTGACCCCGCGTTATGACTCTAACCATAAAAAGACAAATTTTCATAAATACGATATGCAATCGTAGTCATTTCGGAAAGATCATTCCGTCCCCCCGTTTTCGCCTCCCAATAGCGTCCATGAGCCAGCCAGTGGCGATACTTAAGCGCACCGATATAATCAGAAACAATCTCTTTATACTCCGGATATTCTTGCTTCCACAATGATAAAATGTCATGTTCAAGGGATACATTCTTTTTGTTCTTAGATAATTTTTTGAATTCTTTTGATAAATTATCTTTATATCTTTTCTTAACTCTGTTCTGATAGTCAATCTGAAAACGTGCTTCCAGGGAACTGAGAATACTAAAAATAATATTTTTTTCCAGTTCATCAATATACCCGAGAAAGGCATCTCTCAATTCTTGCTTGGTATAGCCAATATAGAGAGAATCCACGACTTCGTTATTAATGATGCCATCAAGATACCATTTGAGAGAATCACGTGAGGTAGTATAATAGGTGAAAATCTGATCCAATTCTTGATTTTGTCTGGAAAACATCCTGACTCACCCTCCAATCACCTCAAGCAAAGCATCAGAAAAAGAATCGCCATCAAGATCTGTATAGGTTATTACCGGTGGAGGAGTCGCAATTTTCCATATCAAATTTTCATCCCCTTCTTTCTTCTTCTGATTTTTTTCTTTTTGCTCCTTTGCGGAAATTATAACCTTAATTTTAGGGCCAGCTGACTTTTCAGGTACAAGGACCAGCTTGACAGTACCATTTTTGCCTTTCACATCCACACGGCCCTTGGCTCCAATAAGCAATGTCCCAACAGGTTCCAGTAAAATTTCTTCACTGGTTATTCTGACCTTCATTCGGTTACATTCATAAATACCAATATGCTCTTCATTCAATTCTATTGGCTCATAGTTGAATAAAATATCTCCATTACCCTGATAATCTTCGAGCCATAACACTATATCGGAATACAGGCTATTCAGATGAATTAACCATTCGTTTTTCCTTTTATTCCAATCAACCTTATTTGCTTCTTTTTTCTTTGAAGCTATAAATGCGCTCAGTTCTTTTTTTCCCATAAGACTCTCCCTGTCTTCAACAAATGTTATGGATATATGATAGCCCTGATATTGCGCTTTATCAAGCCAATTGAAATGATAAAACAAAAAACCTGGTTCAGAGGACCAGGTTTTTAACAACTGAATAATCGCAGTGCTGATCTGCGTGGGGTATCCAGCCCAGCACCCTGTTTAGGCGCGGAGCGCCGGGACAAGGTGCTGACGCAGTCAGCACTGCGATTCACGGTGGCGCAGCCGCCGTACAAAAAGAAGATACTTTACCCCCCAGGGACGACAACAACGCAGGCCTGACCCCACTACGCCTTTGCTTAAAAGCCCCTTTTAGGCATCAAAAAGTACCCGCTAAGCCCTTATTTACCCATATTGTTCGACAACATTACACATAAAAACAACAACTTATCGGGGTCAGACCCTCAATAAAAACAAAGCCTACAACACACAAAGACTATCCTGCACGTTGAACTCAGGAACTATCTTTGTCATATTGGCCCTAATGGCACAGACATCATGGCAGGAACCCACATTATAGAGCTCCTCAAGATTCCCAAGCAATCTTGCTCTGAAAGCCTCCTGACTACCCAGAGAGTCCCAGTTCCCATTAGCTTTAAGAACCATGATCTGATCGTGTGTTGTGGGAATGACCCCTTCATCCTCTGTGATCAACTCCTCATATAACTTCTCCCCCTGACGAAGTCCGGTGAAACGAATTTCAATATCTTTGTCAGGTTCCAGACCCGAGAGACGAATAAGATCCCGTGCCATGTCAACAATCTTTATGGGTGTGCCCATCTCAAGCACAAAGGTTTCACCGCCCTCCCCCTGGGCACCAGCCTGGAGAATTAGCTGTGAAGCCTCGGGTATGGTCATAAAAAAACGGGTCACTTCAGGGTGAGTTACTGTAACAGGCCCGCCCCGCTCGATCTGATCCCGGAACAGAGGAATCACAGATCCGGAAGAGCCCACAACATTGCCGAACCTCACAGACATAATACGGGTATCACTGCTGAAATAGCTTCGAACAATTAACTCACAGATCCGTTTACTGGTGCCCATGATATTTGTGGGTCGCACAGCCTTATCCGTGGAAACCAGAACAAAGCGATCCACTTTATACTCCACTGCCTTTTCCACCACAACCTGACAGCCACGGATGTTGTTCTGCACCGCCTGCCAGGGATTTCGTTCCAGCATGGGTACATGTTTATAAGCTGCTGCGTGGAAAATCACATGGGGCCTGTGTTTTCTAAACACCCTGTCCATTAGAGCCTCATCCTGCACAAGCCCCAGCACAGTCTCGTAACGCTGATAACCGGCACGGTGCTTCAACTCCATCTGAACACTGTAAAGCCCGGGCTCGGAAGAGTCCAGCAGAATAATTTTTGCCGGATTGAATTTAATGATCTGACGTCAGAGCTCACTTCCGATACTACCTCCGGCACCTGTAACCAGCACACATTTTTCCGTCAAATAGCCTGATATCCTGTCATTATCAAGCTCCACTGCCTCCCGCCTGAGAAGATCCTTATACCTGACATCCCTAAGGGTTTTAAGACTCACCTTTCCGTCAATGAGTTCTCCATACCCAGGCATGGTTTTAAAATTGACATCACATGCTTTGCACGTATCAAGAATACCCCTCATCTCTGGCCCGGTGGCAGAAGGCACAGCAATTATCACCTCTTTAACCTCATATTTATCAACAATATTATGAAGATCAACCAGAAAACCAAGAACCGGGACACCATGTATGGCACGTCCTTTTTTATGTAGATTGTCATCGATAAAACCCACAACCTTATATTTAAGACGTGTGTTCTCATTGATCTCCCTCAATATCTTCTATAAACAGAAAAGTACCAAATCAATAAAAAAGATAAAGTAAATATTATTTGCTTTTAATTTTATAAACATAAAGACTTTCCGATTTTTTTTGTGATTGGCAAGTAAGCTACTTTTTGATTCACGTTTTTGAGAATTGACAAATGTATTAAATATCCTTTTACCTCAAGTGGGCTGATCCATTTTTTAATTATATCAAAAAGGCCTTTGTTTTTTTCAACCACTGGTTACGTTCAGCATCCCAGTTTTTTCC
>CAYSSE010000471.1:0-3232 GCA_964433355.1 uncultured Desulfocicer sp. | reverse complement strand
AAAAATTTGGATATTGCCGTAGTGGGTTCCGGTATTTCCGGAATCTGTAGCGCATATCTGCTTCAACACCGCCATAATGTAACCCTTTTTGAAAAAAATGATTATTTTGGCGGTCACACCCATACGGTTATGATTCCTGAGGGGCCAGACAAAGGAACCCCTGTGGATACCGGCTTTATTGTGTTAAATGAACGAACATACCCCAATTTCATTGCCTTCTTGAATCAACTCGGCGTTGAAAAATGCCGGACGGACATGTCATTCAGCTATTATTATCAAAAAACAGGACTTTACTATGCCAGTAATAACCTGAACAGCATATTTGCCCAGCGACGAAACATTTTTAAACCCAAATATCTCAGGTTTGTGTACGAGATGGTTCGGTTTCTTAGCATTCTTCGCACGGCCTATATTGAGGGCCACCTTGAAGATATCACCCTGACAGAATATGTAGAAAGAAAAGGACTCCATCGCGAAGTGATTGACCAGTTTATCATTCCCATGGCTGCGGCTATCTGGTCTGGTTCAGACTTTCAGATGGGTAAATTCCCCATCCACACATTTGCCCAATTTTATGAGAATCATGGCCTTCTATCTGTGACGGGACACCCCCCATGGTATTTTGTCAAAAACGGCAGCCATACCTATGTGAATGCCTTTTTAAACTCTTTTAAAGGTAAAACAATAAAATCGTCAAAAATAGTATCCATTTCACGGCAGGAGTCAAAGCCTGAAATCCATTTCGAAAATCGCGAACCACAATCCTTTGATGCGGTTATCATTGCCACCCACGCAGATCAGGCACTGAAGCTGCTGGATAAACCCAGTAAAAATGAACAACGGTTGCTGGGAGTCTGGTCCTATTCCGATAATAAGACTTTTTTACATACTGACAAAGACCTGATGCCGCCAAACAAACGCGCCTGGGCCAGCTGGAATTATACCCGTTATAACCCAGACGATTCAACTGCACCGGTGACGGTCACCTATGATATGACCCGGCTTCAGAAGCTTGATACCCAGAATTCTTATTTTGTGACACTTAACCCACAACGCTCAATCCCTAAAGCTCATATTATCAAAGAGATGAACTATACCCACCCACAATATTCTTTTGAGGCATTCAACTCCCAGAAAGAACTGCCATCATTAAACGAAAACCAGAACACATTTTTTTGCGGCAGTTATTTTGGGTATGGTTTCCACGAAGACGGTGTGAATTCCGCGCTTGCGGTGGGTAAACAGTTTGGAGTGTCTCTATGAATTCCTTGATTTATACGGGTACCATTGAACACCGACGTTACGTCCCGATAACACATCAGTTGTCATACCCAATCTATATGTATGGCTTTGATCTGGAGGAACTGCCGCATCTGGGTCTCAGATATCCTCTGTTTGGATACAACAAAATGGGAATAACATCCATTCATGACAAAGATTATCTGCAACCGGGTGACATGCCGATCAAACAAAAAATTGAACAATTACTCGCCCAGCATAATGTTAACGAATCAATAACTTCTGTGTTAATGATCACCTCTGCCAGATATTTCAACTATGTTTTCAATCCAGTCAATTTTCATTATTGCTTTTCAGCGAACAACCAACTGGCCGCTATCATCGCTGAAGTGAACAATACGTTTGGTGAACGTCACCCCTATGTATTGACACAAAACACCAATACCTCCCCTGACTTTCTGGCAAGCTATCACGCAACAAAAGCATTTCATGTGTCTCCATTTAATAAAATTGAAGGGTATTACCGGTTTTATTTTTCAGCTCCGGAAAACCAGATACATATCAGGATTGAACTTATTCGCGACCAAACAAAAGTGATGGAGGCGGTATTGCGTGCAGATGCCATTCCGTTCACAGGCCGCAATCATTTAAAAACCTTGGCCAAGCACCCCGTTGCTCCCCATTTGAGCGTCCCCCGGATTTATTCCCATGCGTTCAAGCTGTTTTTTCATAAAAAACTGAAATTTAATGAGAAACCCGTACCCAGGAGCCCCATCACAATGCCCAGGCAGACCCCCAATATTTTGGAATCCATCAGCAAACGGCTGCTCTTTTCTGTGTTAAAAAAAATGGATACAGGAAGTCTTGAATGGCAATTGCCCACCAAAGAAACCATGACCATCGGCCGGGCCGACCCAGTCAAGAATGGCATCATCCACATAAAGGATTTTTCTTTTTTTCCACGGATCGTTTTTGACGGTGAAATCGGATTGGGTGAAGCCTATATGGCCGGTGAATGGGACAGTCCTGATCTGGTAGGTGCATTAATACGGCTCATTGAAAACAGAGACCGATTCGCCGACGGGAACCTTGTGTTATCCATCCTGACACGGATTCAGGAAAAACTGGCCCATGACCAACGCAAAAATACCATTGAAAACACACCCGGGAACATTGCCGCCCACTATGATTTAAGCAATGAAATGTATGCGCTTTTTTTGGATCAAAAAATGCTGTATTCCTGTGGTCTTTTTCTTCAAAACGATGACACCCTGGAAGTCGCCCAGGCGAATAAAATGAACCGCATTCTCAAACAGGCGGATATAGGACCTGAGCACCACCTGCTTGAAATCGGCTGTGGCTGGGGAGGCTTTGCCGTCTTTGCCGCAAAACAGACCGGATGTCGTGTAACCGGTATCACTGTTTCCAAAGCGCAATACGAACGGGCCCATCAAAGGGTCAAAGAGGAGGGGTTAGAGGATCAGATCACGATTCTTCTTCAAGATTACAGACACACCAAAGGAAACTTTGACCGTATTGTTTCCATAGAGATGATTGAGGCGGTGGGAGCCCAGTTTTTAGGTCAGTATTTCAGGCAATGTAAAGCGCTCTTAAAACCTGGCGGTAAAATGGTTTTTCAGGCCATCACCATTGCAGACGAACGGTATGATCAGTACTGTAAAGAGAGGGACTGGATACAAAAACATATTTTCCCGGGCGGTCATCTGCCATGTCTTAACATCCTTGAACAAACCCTTCACGACCATACAGATTTCACTGTCACCGATATTTATCATATGGGTCCTCATTATGCCACAACACTGTCACGCTGGCGAAAAAGGTTTGCTGAACGCTGGGAGGATATCCTTGTCATGGGGTTTGACGATATCTTTTACCGAAAGTGGATGTACTATTTTTCAATCTGCGAAGCTGGGTTTATTACGTCCGCTATTGATGATATTCAGGTAACACTGCAAGGATGACCGTTTGACGG
>CAYSSE010000470.1:0-3242 GCA_964433355.1 uncultured Desulfocicer sp. | reverse complement strand
TTTTATTCCCAGGTGACAGGAAAATATCCGGAAAATGCCATACTTCCCCCCAGCGTCAACAAAACCACCCCTTGAAATAGGCATCCCTCATATGACCTCAAAAGCGTTTTACATTTTTTTGGGAAAAAGCCCCTGACAATGGAAAATGCCTTCAAAAAATGCAAAACAATTTTGAGCGATATCTTATAAGACCTATCACAAAAAAAGAGAGTGTACTTCCACTTTTTACGGATTATTATTGCTTTTTTTTCATTTTGGTCTACTTTATAGAACGACTTAAGAGTTATAACTCATAAATAAAGGAGACCCAATATGTGCGTTGCCACCCTATATAAACATACATGGCAGTAACCGCCTGCCACAATTAAATTTTAAATTCTAATCATTTCAGTATTTCGAACAGAATTTCATATCAAAAATCAACCCGAACAATCAGGAAACATAGAGATGGCAGACAAACTGGATCAATTTCTGGATGACCTCCAGGAAAAAATATTTGATGAAGCAAGGGACGTGTTGGGTGACAAGGGATTTCATCGATGGCAAAATCCCAGATTCAGAGGAAAACTCACCCACTGTGATGTCCATGCCCACACCGTTGGAGCCTGCGGGGATTCCATGGACATCTATCTTAAATTCGACAACGAAATAGTGTCAGAAGCCTCCTACATAACTGATGGGTGTGGTTCCAGCAATGTGTGCGGCTCCTTTGCCGCAGAGTTGAGCCTGGGAAAACGGGCAGAGGAACTTGCCGACATCACCGGGGAACTCATTCTCTCAAAACTTGGAGATGTTCCCGAAGATGACCAGCATTGTGCCTTTCTGGCCGCTGGTACCGTGCAAGAGGCATTGAAACGACACTATACCGCCGACAATAGAAAAACAAAGGAAAAGACCCAATGAACGACGACCGGGAGATGATAACGGTTCAGGTCAATCTTGACATCACCGTTGAGGCATTGCAAACTGTTGTGGCCAATGCAAAAAAAGCTGCGGGAAAAGATGATCGGGGGGTTTACCGTGTGGATACGGCGGACTGTCTGGGAAAGGTGATTTCACAATTTTTGTATGATCGTGATTTTGATGCGTTTGCCCGGGACATGAATAACTACTGAAGAAGCGTTGACACTTGTTCATCATTTCTGAAAAATAGAAATTATGTTCTAACAAGTGTTAACGCTTCACATGAAAGATGCTTGATTCTTTTATTTACGTGCTTTTTGAAGGGCCTGTTCCGCCGCAATGGTGATGGGTTCTTTGCTGGGTTCTGATGCGCAATCGGGGTTTCCAGCACACATCAGCATCACCAGATCGGCAATCTTCTTTTCACCCAGTATCAAGGCATTGATGGTGTCAATCTCCTTTACCGGTCCTTCAGCGTCACTGATGATCTGCCCCCCCAGTAATTTCTGGGACGCCTTGTCAAACACCAATTTAAGGGTCCAGGGAAGAACCCCGGGGATCATGCTGTGCTTACTCACCGAATCCACCGTGGCACACACCGGGGTAAACCCATTCTGCGCTGCCATCTCCTCGGTGAATCCCGTGGCGGAAATATTCTTTTCAAACAATTTCACCGCACTGTTACCCAGAAGTCCTGGGAAAGGAAGATCAAATCCAGCCAGACGTTTGGCAATGAGACGTCCCTGGATCACGGCAGGTCCCCTGAGCTGAATGGGGGTGGATGCTTTGGTGATAAAATGAAAATTGTCAATGCAGTCTCCCCCGGCAAACACGTCGGGGTCTGATGTTTCCATGAATTCATTGGCCTTTATGCCAAATTGTCCCATCTCAAGACCTGCGGCCGTGGCAAGTTCCAGATTGGGCCTGGAGCCAACGTTCATGAAAACCATGTCGGTCTCCACGGTTTTTCCGGACTCAAACTTCACCCCACTGACATGTCCATCTGTGCCAAAAATTTCAATGACCTTTTCGCCCATGCACATGGTCAGACCCTTTTCTTCAAGATAGGTCTGAACCGTACCTGCCATTTCAGTATCCAGCATCAGCCCTAATGGATGATCCAGCACTTCCACCACAGTCATCTCGTAAAAATCCGGATTGGATTTTTTTAAAAGCGTTGCCACTTCAAGATTTAAGAAACCGGCACCAATGAACAATGCTTTTTTCGGGGCCTTTGTGTCTATATATGCCCGGACTTTTTCCGCATCAACAAGGGCTCTGAGGGTAAAGACCCCTTCCAGATCATTGCCGGGGATGGGTAGTAAAAATGGGGAAGACCCCGTGGAAAGGATAAGCTTATCATAGGCAATTTTCTTTCCATCACTCAAAGATACGGTTTTATCTTCCCGGTTCACCGTTTCAACACGATCAATGATCACGTTAATATTGTTGTTTGTGAACATGGTATCGGGATTAACAATGGACTCTCCTGTGACCAGACCGGCCACGACGTGGGGTAACGCTCAGCGAACAATGAATCGGTCTTCCGCCCGGATCAGGGTGATGTTCACCTCTGGCATCAATTTTCTGGAAAGCATGGCAGCGGGTGCGCCCACACCACCACATCCTACAATGACAAGATTTTCTCCCTTTTTCATACGATGTCTCCTTTATTTTTTAACAGAAAAATGCATTAGTATTCCTGGAAAGGATATATGCAAAAGAAATACCACATTTTGATCATTACCTCACTACACGATAAAAGTCACCCAATTAATGGGAAAAAACGAATAAAATCAAGGAGACTCAACACTCATTTAAAGCAAATAAATTAAATTTTAATATTCATACAGGCGGTATTATCGTTACCAATACGTTAATATCGCACCACAGTAACGTTACTCTTAAAAATTAATAAACATCATCACCTGAACCGCATACAAAAACAAAGTAAATATTCGGTTTGGTAATGTAAATGTTTGGGCAGTGCCCCATATTCGCCTATTTGGGACTGCGTAGCATACTAATGTTATGTGAGCAGGCCCAAATAGATGAAGAGTGTACCCTTTTTGCAATATTTTCTTCCTACCAACTCTTAGAAAGGGGTTAGAGACGAGGTATTGAGAAGGGTTTTTCAGGCTATTTTCCCCGGGTTAATCTAAAAAGGGTACACTCATAGATGAATATGGGGTATTGGCCGAATATTTACAAAAACAAAAGCAATTTGAATTTTAAGGATACCAAACAAAAAAGGTGTTGAAACTTGATAATATCTGAATATCCCTCCACCGTCCTCATGCCCCG
Organism: uncultured Desulfocicer sp.; assembly: GCA_964433355.1. Taxonomy (GTDB): domain Bacteria; phylum Desulfobacterota; class Desulfobacteria; order Desulfobacterales; family Desulfobacteraceae; genus Desulfocicer. Next base: position 35 of record CAYSSE010000470.1, on the reverse strand, counting down.
GATGGAAAAGCCTTACCCATTGATCCTGGACTTTT
>CAYSSE010000469.1:0-3243 GCA_964433355.1 uncultured Desulfocicer sp. | reverse complement strand
ATTTGATCCCTATTACACCAACAAAGGGCCCGGAGAAGGCACGGGACTGGGACTGGGACTGGCTCTGGTTCACGGCATTGTTGAAAAATATGATGGCATCATTAAGGTTTCCAGTGAATTGGGACAGGGATCTGTATTTTCGATTTACCTGCCGACTACGAAAGTGAATCAAACCAATCCGCCATATACAAAAGAAGATCTGCCCATCGGCTCTGAAAGAATCCTTTTTATTGATGACGAAGCCGCAATCGCCAACATAGGGAGCCAACATCTTGAAAAATTGGGATATTCTGTCACTATTATGACCAGCAGTAAAAAAGCGCTCAATCTGTTTCAATCAAATGCTTATGCCTTTGATCTGGTTTTCACAGATATGACCATGCCGGGACTAACCGGTGACAAGCTTGCGGTTGAACTGATGAAAATTCGTCAAGACACACCTGTTATTGTTTGTACTGGATATAGCAAAAGAATTTCTGCCCAGACAGCCGCTAAAATCGGTATAAAGGCGTTGGTCTTCAAACCGTTGGATAGGGCTGAGTTGGCAAAAACGGTTCGAAAAGTGCTGGATGAGGCTCGCCAGTAAGAATCTGAAAATCCCAATTTGGAAAAACGGTAAAGTGGTTTTTGTAAATGCCAAAGATAGGGCTGAAGCCTCCTCTTTACATTTAAAAAATGAGTTGCCAAAAGATATATCAATACAATAAAAAAAGACGACATACTGTTCGGCTAACAGGCCTGTAGAACCGACTGCGTGAACGGGAGGCGTTTTCCGGGAGGCTGTTGGCGTGGCGCCTCACTGCAACGTTATGTGCCATAGATCAGTCCATGGACGGGGCCATATATGGGTGTAAGTACCCGAGTATATATTCCTCAAAATAAAATCCATAAATATCAACGGTATATCTCTGTGGAATACCGAAAAACATATGCATGGGTACTTATATGCCGCCGATCTTATTAAAGAGGTGTTTCTCTTTGCCTGAATCACGACACAAAGTGTAAGGATGGTCATCCCAATCAAAAGGGAAACATGCTCATCACTTCCGCAAGGCTTTTCACAAACTGTCCGTGGCCTTGACTGACATAAATACCCATCTGGGCGATGAGTGAATCGGCGCCTGCAAACTGTGCCAGAGCAAAGCCGGCCAAGGTTTCATGGGCATCCTGCCGGATTAAGTAGTGTTGGGGAACTATACTGATACTGTTTCTGGCTCATATCTTGTATTGACTAAAAGCAAGCTCTTATCTATATTCATGTTTGATCCTTTATAAAGAGTGGAATTGGGCTTCATAAGGAGAAATCCTAAGCTGCCAGGAGCCAAAGGCCAATGGAAATCCATTTTTGATACTTGTGAAACCTGACTGAAAATTGTATGGACCACGTAAACAGATGGCTTGCGCTGAAGGGGATGATGATGCTGAAAAACTTATGGTTCTGTTTGATGTTCTTTTTTCTGGTTGGGTTGTTCCCGGCCGGAGTTGTTGCTAATGAAATTCCCCATTCCCCAATTCCCCTTTATCCTGATGCGACCATTCGATCAATGGATTACAGTCTCTATAATCACCTGTCTCTCACTCTCAATCCAGCCCTGGATGGAAAAAAAAATTTGAAAGTGGACGGCAATCGTTGGGAGATGTGGATCACCTGTCCCGAGGAAAACCAAACCATCAAGACATATTATATGGAGATGGCCAAGGAACACGGGGTTATATTGTCAAAACCCGGTGTCAATGACCTCCACTTTCGCTACGACTTTCCCGAAGTCCCTGTGTATGTGAAATTTCATGCCCAGGGGGGTAAGTATGCCCTGAAAATTCTTCGGCCCACATCCTTGCACAGCCAAGTGATTTTTGGTGATGGGATATTTGCAACACGAAAATCAGATGCTCAAAGCGGCTCCCCTGAACCGCCGTTGATTAGTGACTATCCGCAATCCCAATGCACCAGTTTTATCTACAACGACTTTAACACCTTAAAGCTGAAATACAAAATTGACGGCCAGTGGGTTAACAAAACTGCTGAAGGACGCTATTGGAAAAAAATAGTAAAAATGAAAGACATTCCAGGCCGGCCCCGGGATTGGGTCAGCCCCGCTGATATCAATGAAACCATGAGAGCGGCGGTTATAGCTTCCAATGGAAAAGTTCTTTCTGGAGAAGACCGCCAGCTGGTTTTCCATCTTGAGGATGAGGTAGCTGGCCACTTATGGGCCACCCTCTGGCCCCAGGATGGTAAATACACCATCAAAATCATCCAAGAAAAAGCCATGGAGCAAGTGTTGGTTTTCGACGTCGACACCATGATGGCACGGCTCGACGCCCTGGGTGTGCTAACCCTTGAGGGCATCTTTTTCGACACGGCCAAAGCAAGCCTTCGGGCGGAATCAAACGAGGCGCTCCAGGCAGCTTTTAAGCTCTTGACTGACTATCCGGATTTGGTTATGGAAGTGGGTGGTCACACCGACAATGTAGGTCAGGCGGCAGACAATGAAAAGCTCTCCCAAGACCGAGCCTCCAGTGTGAGAGATTGGCTCACTAAGGCCGGCATCGACCCGTCACGGTTGAAAGCAAAGGGTTACGGAGAAGGAAACCCTGTGGGCGAAAATGAAACCGAGGCCGGCAGATCTGCAAACCGGAGAGTGGAACTGAAAAAACTATCGGGTGGTCAGATGCGCGATGTCATGTCTCTCATCAAACCCTATCCCGGCAGTGAAGCCACCGGATATGATAAAAAAAATGCTCAGTACAAATTGCAGATTTACATGAGGGATTCTGCTGGACGAGTTCAGAAACAAACCATCATTGGCACGGGATTCCGACAGTATTATCAAGTGCTGAACGAGAAGGGGAAAAAAGACGAGGCGCTTTCCGGTGTTCAAATCCGCCATAACTATTTGCAGGCCGTAAAGGATTTCGGCGGCACCATCCTGGCCGAAGAAAGTCACGGTCTTTACTTTCGCCTGGATAATCTTGATGGAAGCAGCACTTATGTTTCGGTTTGGGCCCCTGGATCAAAGTATCAGGTCACTGCTGTGACCCCATCCACCCCATAAAAAAAGCTAACCTTGATGAACCTGTAAAAAGTCGGCCTATGATTTTTTAACCACATCATATCGTTCTGAAGTCCACTTCAAGCAGCACATGGTGTGGTTTAAAATTGAGATTTGGACTTTTTACGAGACCATCAACCTTAAAGGAGAAGATCAATGACAGAGACCCCAAAAAGAACTGCCATTGTTA
>CAYSSE010000468.1:0-3247 GCA_964433355.1 uncultured Desulfocicer sp. | reverse complement strand
TGAACCGTACGGCAATTCTTCAGTGCCTGATGATACTTATCCCATGAGATATTAATCGCTTCCATCTTCTTGAAATCCTCGGACCAGACTTTCATATACTTTTTTAAGACGGGTTTCAATGGAGGCGTCAATATCTCCATGGGGGGTTTCCAGATGACATCCTCCCCTGGAAACCGAGACGTCTGAATGGAGTGAAACAGCCGTTAATTTCCCGGATGGGTCCACCGATAAGGTTTGCAGCTTTTCAATCAAATGAACGTCCTCTGGGTTAAGGCGGAGAATCAAGTGCTCTTTTTCCGAAGCCAGTTGAAGTGTATGAAGTACCGTCTCCTGAATTACCCGCTGATCCAGGGAGATTTCGCAATGGATAATTTTTTTTGACACTGAAAAAATAAGATCCAGCAACTCCCGTTCATATTGATTCAAAAGCAAACTTTTTAAACCGGCAACTTCTTCCAGCAGTGTATTCATCTGTGTCAATAGCGGAAGCATTTTTTTCTCTCCGGCCTCCTGCCCTGCAATGTCACCCTCTTTAAACCCTTTTTCCCAGGCTTCTTTCTCCATAAGGGTGCAGTTGCTACACGATTCCTCTTTCAGGCGAGCCATATCTTCCCGGGCCTTACGAACAATCTCAATGGCTTCTGGTGTCAGAGGCTCTGTCTTGTCTTTGTTTTTCTCCAACTCATCCTGGTGGGAGTCAGATACTAAAGCAGGTATTTTCTCAATACTTTCTGGTTTGTTTTCCAAGGGAACAAATGTTCCAACATCCCCTCCAGAGGGGCCAAGTTCCACAAAGAGCTCCTCATCTTCCGGCCCTTCTGATTTTTCGGAGACATCAAATTTCTCATCAGGGTCAAAGACACTGAATTCAAATTTTTTAAGCAAATGGGCATTTTTAACAATCTTTGAATGTTGATCAGACCAGGACATCATCCTTACCTTTTCCTGGGAAAACGAGTCGACCTTCGGATTCCATTTGTTTGGCGACCGCAAGTACCTCCAGTTGCGCTTCTTCCACCTCACTTAAACGAACCGGGCCCATGACCTCCATATCTTCCCGCATCATTTCTGCTGCCCGTTGGGATAAATTTTGGAACACCTTCTCCTTGAGTTCATCGGAAGCCGCCTTAAGACCTTTTAATAAAAGTTGACTGTCCACATTTTGCAATATTTCCCTGAAATTTTTATCATCAAAATCAAGAAAGTCTTCAAAGACAAACATTTTTTGTTTAATTGACAGCGCCAGGTCAGAATCCTGTTTTTCCAGAAAAGACATGATGTTTTCTTCCGTTTTTCCATCCACCTGATTTAAAATTGATGCCAATGCCTCGATACCATCAAATTGACGGGAACTGGTTCCGGTGGAAGCTAAGCTATTTTTCATGGTCTGATCAAGCTCATCAATAAACTCTGTGGACACATCTCCAAGATCCGTTAGACGGTATGCCACTTCCACCTTGACATCTTCGGGTAGCAATTTGAGTACATCTGCTGCATTACTTTCCGGAAGATAGGATAAAATCAAAGCAATGGTCTGGGGGTGTTCTCCCTTGACGGCATCGTTTAGATTCTCCGGTGACAGTTTTAGCAGCATCTCAAAGGGAACCGTTTTTTCTTTCATCGGTTCCTCTTCCCCCAATGTCCCTTTTGCGCTTTTGGTAAAAAAATCCTTTCCTGAAACCAGTAAATGCTGGTTATTGTCAAAAGACGACAAAAATTCATTTACGACAGCATCCACCACATCACTGGAAAGATAAGAGATATCAGACATACATTGTCCAATTTTTTTTATACTTTCTTTGTCCAGATTTTGAAAAAAATAGGTGGAGAATCCTTCTCCTGCACTCAAAAGAAGAATGGCTGCTTTCTGATAACCATTCAGCTCACCGGGGATTAATTGTCCATTTGTCGCCATACACTCTCGCTATTATCCAGGTAGTTATTATATTTTAAAAAAGATCGTCCAGCAGATCATCAATGTTGCACTGATCCAGCCCGCCCCCTTGTTTCTGTGGACCCGCAAGCGCCTGGGCTTTTTCATCCACCATTTTTTGTAATTCATCAGAAGAGATGGTGGGATTTTCCTCCTTTACCTTTAATTTAAGCCCAAAAGAGATCATCATATTAGTTATTTTCTTTTCAATCTCACTCACAAGCGTAATGATTTTCTGAAGTCGCTGTCCTGTTAAATCCTGAAAACTCATTTGGGTAAAGGTGTCTGAAATTAATGCCACATTCTCTTCAATATTGGATTCCATGGACGCAACAGCAGGCATGAGCTGTGCCATAATATCTTCATTTAGATGCATTTTTTCTTCACCAGAAGAATCTGGAACATAGATATTTCCTTTTTTAAGGGCAGAATAAAATTTTTTATTCTCTCCTAATAAAAGGCCCATGCGGTCCAGGTTGTCCATGATGGTATTGGCTGCCTGCTCTGTGGTTTCGATGATTCCTTCCAGCTGATCCGCCGTCTGGGGAATATATTTTATTGCAATATCTTCGATGTGTGGGCGAATTTTTAACTTAAAATCCTTTCTAAAATCAACCAATACCAAGGCAAGGTCTTTGACATTGCCAGTCATTTCCGAGGTCATTGATTTATAGAAATCATCATCATCCTGATCCAAGGCATGGGAAACTGCCTGCTTAAAAAAAAACGTCAGTTGTTCTATTTCATTTTCTGACAATTTACCCGATACAATTCCCTTGATCTCCGTTTCGAACTTTGGCTCCATTATTTACCCTTATCATATTATGAAATAAAATTAACCTACTGATGCGTTTCAACATCATGCCCCAAGGGCTGTCACCATTGCCAGAGTGTTCTTATCCGTCATAACCTGAAGAACATCTCCTTTGATTTTCAACAACTCTTCTTGGCCCAGGGCCACGTTGCTGATCATCTTTGGAATTCCAAGGTGAATTTCCCCATTTTTGTCAAAAAAAGAAAACATGTGACCGGTAATCATATTGACGGCTTCTTTGATGGTATCCTGCTCCTGGGCATCGGTGACAGACAGCGCATCAATACCCAAAAAATCTGCTGTAAGATCCTTTACCCATGCTTTCGGTGCCACAAGGTAAATCACTCCTTCAAGCTTCCCCGTAAACGCCAGGCACGCACCTGTTAATTTCCCGGATAAGAAGGATTCGATTTTCGTGGATTTTTTTAAGGCCTGAATATCTACAGATTGAAAAAAAGCGGTTTCAAACACATTAGAAATCGATTGCGTCATCATCTTCA
>CAYSSE010000467.1:0-3254 GCA_964433355.1 uncultured Desulfocicer sp. | reverse complement strand
GGCAGAAAGATCTGGCTGGCAAAACGTCCGAAAATGGAGAATGGGTCAAGAATATTAACGAGAAAAAGTGAGCCTGAAAGCAAAAGCGTTGTGGTAAAAATCAGGATGGCGTACCACAAAAAGGGATAGGTCCCTGAAGAGGATGTGGTAACCGAAGAGACCGTGGTAAGTAATTGATTTTTTAGGGTTTTGTTTTCAACCCGGGTTCCGACCGTAGCTGTTGTTAATTTTTCCTTACGACCCTGCTTCCCCCGGCGGCGGGAAAAAAAGATCATGATATCTTGAAAGATCCCAAGGGGACAAAGCACCGCACAGTAAATCCGGCCAAAGAGAAGGCAGAGCAACACCAGCACCAGAAAAGCAATAACACCTTTAAATGTACCTGAAATGGCGCTGACCATGGCCGGAAAAAATTGAATCCATGCCATGCTCTGCCCCAGAAAACCGGTGAACGGCGGATGAACATCCAGGAAGAGAACCAGAAACAAAACCATCATGATGCCTGCCACCAGTGCCCGCACAGCGCCTTTTTTAACTTTCACCCGGTTGCCCCCAAGATTGTTTTTTGTTTTTTATCCCTTTAAAGAAATTTTCTGAATATTGAGTTTGGAAAGATCCATGGTGCCGATACCAGCGGTGTGCGCATACAAAATATGGTTGATCTCTTTGGGATCTTTACCAAACATCCTTGCCGCTGCCGCGTCAATGGCCACGATATCCGTGGAGAGCAACAGGGTTTTGCGAACCACCACATCATCTTTTCCCGCCCGGCTGGGGCCATTACGAAGGGTGATGCGATAGCCGTCCATGACATTTAAATCGGGTTTTCTCACATGGCAGAAATCGGCAATACACTGGTGAAGGCCCTTAAAATGATAGGTACCCCTGTTCCACACCACCCCCATCTGATTCTTCATGGCAAGGCTCAAGCCCGATGATCCATGGTGCTTTAAAACCGGTACATTGATATACACATCCGATGCCAGAATCAACTCATGGATCTTGGTAGATTTAAGTTTTTTCCCCTGGGAAATGTCCACCTTTTGATAATACTTCTCATGGGTGGCAGGCACCATGGTGCCCCCGGCCGATTTCACGGCAAAGGCAATTCCGCTATTTTCATAACATTTGGGGCCGTTGTCCACGGCATGGTCAAACACGTACACCTTTTTTACCCCGGCATCCAAGCAATGGGCCACAATGCGCTTCACCAGCCCGGGATGGGTGTTGGCACCGGATTCCGCTTCCCGGTTCCAGCCGATGTTGGGCTTTATCACAACGGTGTCTCCGGGCTTTACAAAGTGCCCTATTCCCCCGAACCCTGCAATGGCAGCATCAAACATGGGACCAGGTTCGCCGTCCTTCACCGCCACAAGGTCGGGAAGTACCGTTGGTTCATTTTGCCCCCACAGTCGGTCAATACCGCCGAATATCAGGGTACCGGCGGCAAGGGTTGACAGGGTAACACTTTTTTTTAAAAAGGTTCTTCGATTATCAAATTTTTCCATGGTCCCTCCTTAAGATCAATGATCCGGTTTGATGGTCTCCCAAAATTCCATGTTGATAAATCTGTAAAAAACCAGTGATAAAAATACTCGCCCTTCCCCTCCACTCAAAATCACCATAGATCCAGGGGACTTTTGATCTCCTTACGGGGCTTTGCTTTCACCGTATGGGTATAGATCATGGTGGTGCGCACATCGCTGTGCCCCAGAAGTTCCTGGATGGTTCGAATATCATATCCTGATTCCAGCAGATGACTTGCAAAACTATGACGAAAGGTATGGGCCGTGGCCCTTTTTGTCAACCGTGCCCTTGTTACAGCATCTCGTAGGGCTTTCTGGACATGCGTTTCATGCAAATGATATCGTCTTATCTCCTGGCCATCTTTTGTTTTGGTTAAATTCTTTCCAGGAAAAAACCATTGCCAAATGAATTGCTTACCGGCATTTTTATACTTTTTTTCAATGCTGTCAAACATGAAAGCCCCGTCATAACCACTCCCAAGATCCATTTGATGTAAATGGTAAACCCGATCCATGTGAGATTTAAGCTGAGGGGCCAATTTTTCAGAAATGGGAACCGTTCGATCTTTTTTTCCTTTACCATCATGGATGGTGAGAATACCGGCATCGAAATTAAAATTATTGACCCTGAGATTAAGGCACTCAAACATCCGAAGCCCGCATCCATACAATAGCCCCACCACCAAATCATAGGGGTAAGGTAAATTTAAAAGGATACGATGCACTTCCTCCCTGGAGAGCACCACTGGAATATATGGGCGTTTTTTTGCACGAACCACACCATCCACTTTTCCAAATTCTTTTCCAAGTACATGGCGGTAGAAAAACAGCAGTGAGTTGAACGCCAGATTCTGGGAAGATGCTGCCACTTTCTTTTCCACAGCCAGGTGAGTTAAAAATAGTTTTACATCTTCAGTATCAAGAAAATCAGGATTTTTAAAACAGATAAACTTCTGAAATTTAAGTGTCCAGCCCCTGTATGACTTGAGTGTTCTTGGGGAATAATGACGGACTTTAATTTCATTGGTCAATGAAGTCAATGCCTGTTCCCATTTTTCTTTCATGGAAACGGTTTGGGATAATTGAGTGTCAAGTTTATTTGGAGATGGTTCATTGAAATACGTTTTTACCGTCTCATTTAATGGAGTAGCGTTGTTTTCTCTATTATTATCCCCATTCCCAAAAGCAGGAAAAGAGTCTCCGTTCATTTCATAAAAGATGCGGATTGCATCTGATGCTTGTATCAGTTTAAATTTAGTCTGTTTTTTGGACTCAAGTTTTTTAATAAAGTGGGGTAAACTTTTGGGGTTATCTTTGTTGTAATTGTATTTCATACAAAAATCCCAATAGTATCGGAACCATTTAATTAAATAGGGCTGTTTATTTACAGGTATCGCTTTTTGAGTCAATATATATCTGTATTTATTTAAAATGTTGGGAGGAATCTGGATCATCATGAACTACTCCTATTTAATAACCTCTATTATTAAGAATTATACTTATAAATAGTTACATACAAAATTTATTAAGACTTGTCAAAAAGATTATGTATTGGTATACCGCTTATAAAGATATAAACTTTTTATTGACAGGCCCGTCATTTAGGATTTTTGAGAAATTCTTTCTAAATTTCAAAAAACTGCAATTCCCTATAGGCTGACTCAATATTTAAATTTTCATTTGGTTATTTTGGGAGTTATACAGAAAAAAATTGGATAATTACTTGTT
>CAYSSE010000466.1:0-3265 GCA_964433355.1 uncultured Desulfocicer sp. | reverse complement strand
TTGACCTGGAACCTTTGATCCAAACGTTTGATGAAGCAAATCGAATGATTGATTACATAAAAAAATAAAGATAAAATTATTTGAGGAAAATCTCTCCCCTCCGATTTATCATAGAAAATGGCATAAGGAGTCTTTATGAACGACCCAAAGAATACATCACTTCTATTATCATTTATTCAAGAGATAAAAGACTTGGATAATCCTTCATATCCAAATCCGGAGAATTGGTCCTTACGTGATGATCTACTAAATGGAGTTGAAATTGGGTACTCAATATCTAATTTCTCTGATAGAGAGCTCCTTCACAAAATAGGACAAAAATATGGCCTTATTCCCCTTTGCCCGCATGAGCTTATTGATATCGAAATGGGGCCTGGCTTTAAACCCAAGTATGGAGTAGTTAAAACATCATTCGGAAATTTAAAAATATTGCCTAAAAAAAACAAGCCTGAATGAAAGTCCGCTTAAAACTGGGGGATGATTATCATAGATATTTAACAGATGTATGTGATGCTCGAAAAAGAAATACTTCTTCAAATTCCATGCAATCAGTACGGCCTGCGTCATGCATGGGGCCGCCGGAAAGAGGGATAAATAATCCTGAAATCATTGGAGTTATAAATGAGTGCATTCGCCCGATTTGACCCGTTGTTGCAGGAAAAAATTGTGCATCGCCTTGGCTGGAGCCATCTGCGACCTGTTCAGGAAATGGCTTCTGAGGCCATTCTGGATGGAAATAATTGCATTGTCCTTGCCCCCACCGCAGGCGGAAAAACAGAGGCTTCCATATTTCCGGTGCTTTCGGGATGTTTAACCCTTCAGGAACCAGGATTACGGGTGCTTTACATCTGCCCCACCCGGGCGTTGATCAATAACCAGGAAGACCGCCTGGGGGAGTATGCTGCCATGGTGGGTTTGGGGGCGTTCAAGTGGCATGGGGATGTCACTGCGGCTGTGAAACATAAATTTTTAAAGGAGCCCTGTGAGATTCTAATCACCACACCCGAATCCCTTGAGGTGATGCTGGTTTCCGCCAGAGTCCCAACTGCCCGGCTGTTTAAATATCTGAAATATGTCATTGTGGATGAAATCCATGCCCTGGCTGCCTGCGATCGGGGCAATCATCTCATATCGGTTCTGGAGCGCATAAGGGCCTATTGTACCAATGATTTTCAGCGCATCGGGTTGTCTGCCACGGTGGGAAATCCACATCAAATAATGGAATGGCTCCAGGGCAGTTCTAAAAATCCGCAATCCCTTGTTGATCCCCCAAAAAAGGCTGGTAAAAAACAGGTTGAAATAAAGATGCCCAATGAACCCGGTCAGTTGATCAATCAGGTCATGCAATCGGCCCGGGGAATAAAAAGTCTTCTGTTCTGCGAAAGCCGCTGGCTGGCGGAAAAGATCGCCAGTGGCATAAAAACATCGGGAGCCCCTGTTTATGTGCATCATTCTTCCCTGAGCCGGGAAGAGCGGGAAATGTCGGAACACGAGTTTCACAAGGGCCATGAGGCCTGTATTGTGTGTACCTCCACCATGGAGCTGGGCATTGATGTGGGGGATCTGGACAAGGTGCTACAGGTGGATTGCCCGGCAACGGTATCCTCATTTCTTCAACGGATGGGCCGCACCGGCAGACGGTCAGGAACTGTATACAACACCACCTTTTTCATTGAAAAAGAATCCAGACTGCTCCAGGCCATTGCCATTGTGGAGCTGGCCAGGACCCGGTGGGTGGAAAATGTGAAGACCCATCAAACGGTATGGCATATCCTGCTGCATCAGATCATGGCCATGTGTCTTGAAAGGGGAGCCATCACCCCGGACATGGTGTGGGATCAACTCCATTGTGCCCATTGTTTTTCCGGGATAAGCCGGGATAAATTTAATCAATTTGTGGGTTTTTTGTTAAGTGAAGATTTTCTGCATGATGATGGCAGAGTTTACTCCATGGGCCTGGAAGCGGAAAAAGCCTTTGGGCGAAAAAATTTCATGGAGATCTATTCGGTTTTTAGCTCACCGCTGGAGTTTGAGGTGGTGGGCCTGTCCGGGGATATCATCGGGACGGTGCAATGGAATTTTCTTGAAAAGCTGTTGGAAGAAAGTTCCGCCTTTTATCTTGCTGGCAGCGCATGGTTGATTCAACGCATTGAATGGAAAAAGAAATGTGTGCGGGTGCTTCCGGCAACCGCAGGAAAGGTACCCAAATGGGGCGGAATAACGCCACTTTTTCTGGGGTATGCTCTTTGCCGTACAATGCGGGATGTTTTGGTCAGTGATGAAGAAGAAAAACGTGGTCTGTCCCCATTTTCCCAGGGGCTTAAAGGCGACGTGGGGGTCATCCCTCGGCAGTTTTTACGGGAGTTGATTACGGTGCTGGATCTGGTGGATGAGCATGACGGGTCGGATGGCGGTAAGGTTTATATTCCCAAGGAGGTTTATAATTTTCCTTCTGGGGATTTGTCTGAAGAGGAGCAGATCTTTGTTGATGGTGAGGCTCTTTCTGACACTGATGGTAATAATGATGGGTATGAAGTGGAATCTTTGGAGTGGTAATGATGAGATTTAAACCTCAAGACGACACGAGGACGTCAACAACCCCTGAGCTAAAAACCCAGGGGCTTTTTTGCCTACTTTTTATAAAACAAACGGAGAATTAACACTATGTCACAAGGTTTATGGACTCAAATAGGAGAAACATTAAGTCATAATAATGCGTGCAAAGAATATGGTCTTGAAAAACATGAAATCTTTGATGCTATAAAATTGGGTAAATTACAATATAAAGAGAATTATGCCCATGGAAACCCATATTATAAATTGCTACGACAAGAAGTAATAGCTTTAGTAATTGAATTACGTGGTGATAAATTTTTTAAAAAGCAAGAAATCGAGTTTCAAATAAAGAAAGCCACAAAAGAAATAAACAGTTGCAAGAGAAAAATAAAATCAAAAGAAAAAGAAAAAATTATGCTAATTCAAAAATTAGAAGATCTTAAAAATTAATGCTAACGGGAGTATTACTGGCCAGAAAAAAGGAAAATCTGATGACAGTGGACAATCAAATCACCAGAAGTCCTGGTGTTCCACGGATAGAATCTCTGAAAATTAAAAATTACCGGGCATTAAAACAGGTAACCCTGGGCCCGATGGACGTCTGCTGTTGCAGATCAAAGATGCCCCTTTTGAAAGGCCGGTTCTTTCCAGGTTTGTTTCTGATGGCACCATGAAGATGCTGGCGTATCTCATTGTTTTGCATGATCCT
>CAYSSE010000465.1:1529-3269 GCA_964433355.1 uncultured Desulfocicer sp. | reverse complement strand
TGTGCCGTCTACGGTTCCGGCCGGGCCCATTGCCCGTCGGGGGGGGCGGCATGATGCCATTTTCAATAGTCGTTGTGGCTGGTCTTACAGCCATGTATGTTTTATAAGAAAGTCCTGGCAAACATAACGGATTTTCATGCTTCGTTGTGGCAGGCCGAGGCCAGAATACGGTCTGCCCGTGGCAGTTATAATGATTTCAATAATGTTACGGGTTTCTGACGGATCACCTGGCCGGTGGCCACAAGAGCCGTTGCCATGGAAATTAAAGAGATAGCCCCCAGGGAAAAGAGGCTGTACCCAAAGTGAAAGACCCAGAGCCTTCCAAAAAAGAACCAGGAGATCCCATAGGAGACCCCAAGGCTTAGGACAATGCCAAATAGGGCTGCCGTGGTTCCCAGAAGCCCGAATTCAAATAAAATGATCCGCCGGATGTCCGAAAATCCCGCCCCCAGAACCTTTAAAAGATTGATTTCCCAGGCCCGGGTCTGGGTTTCGTGACGTACAATGGAGAAAAGTACCACCAAGCCCGCCAGTATGGCAAGCCAGGCCATGAAATTGATGGAAAGGGTTAAGCGTTGGGTGATGTCCAGTAGCTGGGCCACGCTCTGGTTGACATCCAGCACGGAAATATTGGGAAATTGCTGTATGATGGCATTTTGCAGGGGCATTTTTTCGGGGCCTGGCATCTGGGGAATGGATGCCAGAAAGGTTCGGGGGGCTTCATCCAATACCCCTTTTTGAAAGAGGATGAAAAAATTGGGCTGAAAACTGTTCCATCTCACCTTGCGAAGGTTTACCACCCGTCCTTCCAAAGGAATTCCCTGGATATCAAATCCCATGATATCCCCGATTTTAAGGTGAGATCGCTGGGCAAATCCTTCTTCCAGAGAAACTTCAAAGGGTTGGTTACTTTCAAAGTCCCAGGGGGTGTTACTCAATGCCTTGCCTTTAACCATGCTTTCCGAGGCATCCAGGGTTTCCCGCCAGGAAAAGGTAAAGGTTCTTCGCCGGAATTCTCCCCGGAGACCGGTGTTTCTTTTTTGTTTGCCTTGAAATTTACCGAGTAAGCCTGTTTTTTTCTCCTCCATCCGCTCATAAAATCCCGCACCGTTCACCGTGTTGATCCTTCCCTGTACCAGGGGGGAGGCATTGGTGAGTTTGAATTTTCTTTTGTCCAGGAAGGCCTTGAGCGGGGATAATTGTTCCGGTTGAATATCAAACAAAAAAAATCCAGGCACGGTGAGACCCTGGGGACGGCTGATTTCATCCTGGATGCCGTTTTTCACCTGGGGAATGACATTGATGAGAAAGGCTCCCATGGCAATGGTGACAAAACAAGACACCGAGGCATGTTTGTGGCGGAAAAGATTTCTTAACGCGATTTTAGGAATGACTCGGTGGGTGTGGGAAACCCTTTTGACCAGGATCAGCAGTCCCCGGCCAATGAGGGCCATGATGCCAAAAACACAAAAGAATCCTGCCAAAAAGAGGGTCCCCCGCTCAAAGGAACGGGTCTGGGCCATGGCAAGTCCCCAGAAGACAAGCCCGCCGGGAACAAAACTGATGAGCTGACGTCGTTGCTTGCGACTTGGAAATGGTATGATTTTCCAGATTTTCCTGGAAGAAATGGCCATGGCCGGAGCCTGGGATGTGTGGAAGCCCTGGAGCAGTACCACCGGATTAACATCGTGGATGCGCACAAACACGGGCAGACAAAAAATAATACTGCCAAGGGTGCCC
>CAYSSE010000465.1:0-1429 GCA_964433355.1 uncultured Desulfocicer sp. | reverse complement strand
ATCGTGGATGCGCACAAACACGGGCAGACAAAAAATAATACTGCCAAGGGTGCCCAGAAAAATTGCCAATCCCAGGCTTCCGGCATTGATAATGGGGGTGAAATTGGAGGGAATCAGTCCCTTCATGACTTCGGGAAACAGCGGCAACACAAAAACGGAGAGGAGTACCGACAACAGCGTGGCCCCAAGCCCCAAAATCATCACTTGGCACAACAGCAGGCGGTAGGTCTGCATGCGGCTGGCCCCAAGGCCCATGAGAATGGCCATTTCTTTTAATCGACCATTGAGATATCCCCGGAACAGATAGGCCGTGCCAATGCCGGCAAGGAACAGCGCCACAATGGCCACAAGGCCCAGGTAACCGGTGAAATAACCGAACACCCTTCCCAGATTCTGGTTTACATCCTGGCTGTTATACACATTGATCTGGGGTTCTCCATCAAACAGGGCGGAAAATTCAGTGCGCAGGCGTTGGGTTGCCTGGGCGATATCAACCCCGGGGGGCAGTCGGTAATAGCGGGTATAGCGGATGCGACTGCCAAACCCCATGAGCCCTGTTTCTTTTAATTTGGAAATGCCAATGTGGATCACCGGGGCCAGTTCCACCGAGGTGACAGCCCCGGCCGGGGTGGCGGTTACAATGGCATCTGCCTTGAATTCCTGTGTGCCGATGCCAATGGTGTCCCCTTTTTTTATATTGAGTACCAGGGCCAGATCTCGGCTGATCCAGGCACTGGGGGGGGGCGTGGGGCTGTTGAGGGGGGGCGGAGGCTGTGGACGAAGAGTATTCCCTTTATCCGTGGAATTGTGTAAAACGTCAGGGCCATTTTCAAACAAAATGCGGCCGTACAGGGGAAACGCATCGTCAATGGCCACAATACGGGCCAGTCGGGAAATTTCTTTGCCCGATATCATGCTGAAAAAAGTAATCTGCTGGGACACCTGCCGTTGGGGGCCTAAAATTTCATCAATGACTCGTTCTTCGGTTTTATTCAGGGGTCTGGAAGAATAGACGGCCAAATCCGCCGTGAGAATTTCTTTGAGGTTGTCTTTGAGGTGGGCATCAATGGAGTAGTTAAAGGCATTGAGCGCAATGAACCCCACCAATCCAATGGAGAGATTGAGCACAAAAAACAGGGAAAACCGGCTGTTTCGCAGCAGCTCTTTAAATGCCAGGCGTACCCAGAGGTTCATTGTAACCTTCCCTTTTTCAGTTCGAGGCACCGCTGGCACCGTTTGGCCAGGGCCATGTTGTGGGTCACAACGATGAGGGTCATGCCCGACGAGGTCACCAGGTCAAAGAGCAGGTCCGCCACCTGTTCACCGGTGCCGGTATCCAGATTCCCCGTGGGTTCATCGGCAAGCAAAAGGGCCGGTTGCACCACCAGTGCCCGGGCAATGGCCACCCGCTGGCATTCTCCCCCACTCA
>CAYSSE010000464.1:0-3284 GCA_964433355.1 uncultured Desulfocicer sp. | reverse complement strand
CCCATCACCGGAGAACCCTACAGCAGAGACCCCCGTTACATTGCCCGGAAAACCGAACAATACATTAAAAGCACAGGTATTGGCGACACCATTTTTGTGGGGCCGGAGCCGGAATTTTTCATTTTTAATAACATCCGATTTGCCTCGGAAAAAAATGCTGCCTTCTATGAAATTGATTCCGATGAAGGCATCTGGAATTCAGGCAGGGAAGAGTTGCCCAACACCGGGTATAAAATTCGGCATAAACAGGGATACTTTCCCCTGCCCCCTGCAGATAAATACCAGGACATGAGAACAGAAATGATGCTCACCCTGGAAGATATGGGCATAGAAATAGAGTGCCAGCACCATGAGGTGGCCACAGGGGGGCAATCAGAAATTGACCTGAAATATAGTACGCTCCTTCACATGGGAGATACCCTTGCCTGGTTTAAATATGTGCTAAAAAACGTTGCCGCGAAATACGATCACACCGTCACCTTCATGCCCAAACCCCTTTATGATGACAATGGCACGGGTATGCACACCCATCTGAGCATCTGGAAGGAGGGGAAACCCATGTTTGCTGGCAACAAGTACGCCGGAGTTTCCCAGGAAGCGCTGTGGGCCATCGGCGGCATCATCAAACATTGCAAGGCACTTTGTGCCATAACCAACCCCACCACCAACTCTTACAAACGCCTGGTACCTGGTTTTGAGGCCCCCATTAATCTGGCCTACTCCAGCCGGAACCGCAGCGCTTCCATCCGGATTCCCATGTACTCCAGCGCACCTGCTGCCAAGCGCATTGAGTTCAGAACCCCAGATCCCTCATGCAATGGATATCTTGCCTTTTCCGCCATGACCATGGCCATGGTGGATGGGATCCAAAATAAAATTGATCCCGGGGATCCCATGGACAAAAATATCTATGATCTTCCCCCGGAGGAGCTGGCAGAAATGGCATCGGCCCCGGGCTCCCTGGAAGAGGCGTTGGATGCCCTGGAAACAGACCATGATTTTCTCCTCAAGGGGGAGGTTTTCACCAAAGATGTCATCGAAAAATGGATAAGCTATAAACGGGAACATGAAGTGCTACCGGTCAAAAGCCGGCCCCATCCCCATGAATTTTTCCTTTATTATGACATTTAGCGCTTAGGGGACAAATTTTCAAATCTGTCCCCGCCTTCAAAATATGGCATTCTTTATTCACAGGTTGACACTTTCTCACAACATTTTTTACAGACCACACTGGCATGTCCAGGCAAGGCCATGACAGTGTGATCTGGACAAAGCTATGGGATGCATTTATCCCATCATAAGGACTTTCTCCCATGGCATCCCATGACAAAAAATTTCAAACCCAGCATGTTCTACTCCTCTCTTTCTCCCATTTTATCCATGACATTTACACAAGTTTTCTTGCCCCGGTGCTACCCATCATCATTGAGAAACTTTCCATCACCCTGTCCCAGGCAGGATTATTATCCACCATCATGCAGGTTCCTGCACTGTTAAATCCTTTTATTGGAGCCCTGGCAGATCGCAAAGGCCTTGCCAGATGGGCCATTATTCTGGCCCCCAGCATGACCGCCATTCCCATGTGTCTCATTGGCATGGCAACCGAGTATTGGATGCTTCTGGTCATGTTCTTTATTGCAGGTATCAGTGTGGCCATTTACCACGTCCCGGCTCCCGGGGTCATTGCCCAGGTATCAGGCAACAAAAAAGGACGGGGCATGAGTTTTTACATGACCGGTGGGGAAGCCGCACGGATGGCAGGCCCCATCATTGCTGTGGCAGTGGTTTCTATGGGAGGACTTAGCGGGTTTTATCCCATGATGATATTTGCCCTGGCAACGTCTGTGATGCTCTATATCAAACTTGCCCCCCTGGACATGGAATCCCACAGATCTCCCCAAAGAACCTCCCTGTTTGCCACCACAAAGGAGATCCGCCATGTACTCAGTCCCCTTGCCGGGATACTCACGGCCAGGGCCTTCATGCATTCAGCCATGGGGGTTTTTCTCCCGGTATTTGTTGAGCAGCAGACCGGCAACCTATGGCTTGCCGGAAGTGCCCTTGCCCTTTACGAAGCCTTTGGGGTGGCCGGGGTATTAAGTGCTGGAATTTTAAGTGATACCATGGGAAGAAAGAAAATCCTTTGTGCCGCAGTGATGCTGGCACCGGTTACATTGTTTTTGTTCATCATTACCACCGGAGTGCTTAAGGGAGTCATGCTCTGCCTCACCGGTTTTTGCATCCTTTCCACAACCCCGGTGATGCTGGCCATTATCCAGGAACAGGCAAAGGGAAGCCCTTCTGCTGCCAATGGCCTTTTTATGATGATCTCTTTTATCACCCGATCCATTGCCATTGTGGTGGTGGGTGGCATTGCAGATCTCATCGGACTTGAAAACATGTATTTAGTTTGTGCAGTGATTGGGCTTATGGGCCTGCCTTTTCTTTTTAAACTCAAGGATTCTCCGCACAAATAGACATCGCCTTTACTTCTGCTTTGTTAAATTCCAAATTGGCCACTAATCAGTCCGGTGGAATGCCAAAGAAGACGGTCAAAAAGAGCTGAAAACAGCAAATTTAAGGTTGCAAAAGCAGGTTGAAGCCTAATCTAACAAAGTAGAATTAGAACCGCAAATTTTATAACTCGATGGCCCAGTGTTGCAGGCTGATTTTAGGAAAACGAGGTCAGGCTTGATTATTGGCGTTCCACAAACCCAAGCCCTCCCCGGATTCTGAGTCAAAATCAGAATCACAGCCCCCTTTTTTTTGACATTGACAGACCCCAAGTGTCGTGGTAATTTAGCCACCCAATTAACACGCTGTATCTGGTGGCACCATGCCTTAAAAAGGGAATCCGGTGAAAATCCGGAACGGTCCCGCCGCTGTAAACGGGGAGAATGTCTGCACCCATGTCACTGCAACGCCATTAAAAATCGTTGTGGGAAGACGCAGGCCATTTCAATGATCCGTAAGTCAGAAGACCTGCCAGATACGGTAAAGAACCACCCAGGTGAAATGGTAAATCCCAGGGCTGACACCAGAGTCAGTTCCGGGAGAATGTCCGGGAATTGACCAGAAAAAGGACATGACCAAATGAAAACCCAGCTTGAAATCGCCAGAGACGGGATCATCTCTGAGCAAATGACCCAGGTGGCCACAAACGAACACCTCTCCCCCGAATTCATCCGCAACCATGTTGCCAAGGGTGAAATTGTCATCCCCTGCAATCCCTCAAGAAAAAATCAGCGAGCCGTGGGTATTGGTACCGGACTTCGCACCAAGGT
>CAYSSE010000463.1:0-3289 GCA_964433355.1 uncultured Desulfocicer sp. | reverse complement strand
AAATTAAGGGCTGATATTGGGTTTGTGTTCCAGCAATTTCACCTGTATCCCCATATGACAGTGTTGCAAAATATTATGCTGGCACCCATTAATGTGAAAAACATTGCCAAAGATGAGGCCCAAGAAATTGCCATGCAAAAGTTGGAACAGGTGGGGCTCATGGGCAAAGCAGATGCGCATCCAGCCCAGTTGTCCGGTGGTCAACAGCAGCGGGTTGCCATTGCAAGGGGGCTTGCCATGTCCCCTGAAATCATGCTTTTTGATGAACCCACCTCGGCCCTTGATCCCGAAATGATCGGTGAGGTGTTAGATGTCATGGTGAACCTGGTATCCGAAGGCATGACCATGTGTGTGGTGACCCATGAGATGGGGTTTGCCAGGAAAGTGGCCGACCGCGTACTGTTCATGGATGAAGGGAAAATCATTGAGACCGGCAAACCCGCTGATTTCTTTGACAACCCCCAAACAGAGCGGGCTGAGGATTTTATCAGCAGAATTTTAACCCATTGATTCTGCATCCTTCATATGACCATAGAAATACTTTACAGTCTTTTGGGAAAAAACTCCTGCAAATGGGGGATGCCCTAAAAAAGTGTAAAGTAGTTTTCAAGGATGCCATTGATTCATATATCCAATACCCATATGACGGTCATGACGCCCCGGGAATCCTGTTATCGGCAGTACAAATTTAGTTGGAGTACATATTTTTGAGTAAACCATCAGAACACAAAATAGATCAATTCAGAGATGACCCTGTTTATGCGTCATTATCTTCAAATAACAAAAACTTTATAAAAGACAAATCAGAAAAATTTGGTTTTTCTTTCCAGGAAATCAAACAGATCATTGATATATCAACGGATTTGGAAATGTGGCAGGAAGGTCTTCTTGCATCCATATGGAATGAAAAGGGAATTGAAAAACTCAAGGGAAAAAATCTCAGACAAAAGTTGCTCAGAAGGGTGATTGAAAAATGGGAGGGGTTGAAGAACGAAAGCAAGGATTATAGTAAATTTATTCCTGAAGAACTCCCCGCACCCAGACTTGAGTTTGTGAGCCAGGCAGATGACTCCACCATCCTTGGGAGTTGTCCTGTGGCAAGTGAACGAACCAGATGCTGTAATCTTCTCACATTGGATGCCGTGAAAAATTGCGGTTTTGATTGCAGTTATTGCTCAATCCAGTCCTTTTACACCGATGGAAAAATATATCTTCATCGAAACCTAAGATCCAAGCTGGACAATCTTAATCTTGACCCTGAAAAAATTTATCATATTGGAACCGGCCAGTCATCTGATTCGCTTTTGTGGGGAAACAGAGACGGTATGCTTGACGATCTTTTTGATTTTGCCGAAAAAAATAAAAATGTAATACTGGAACTTAAAACAAAATCCAATGCCATTGGTTACTTTCGCAATAAGGATGTGCCAGCCAATGTATTGGTAACCTGGTCTCTTAATACAGATAAAATCATAGAAGCCGAGGAACATCACACGGCTGGGCTCCAAAAAAGACTTGATGCGGCCCGGGCCATTTCTGACATGGGCATTCTTGTGGGATTTCATCTTCACCCCATTGTGGAGTACAGGGGATGGGAGGCGGATTATTGCAAACTGGTTGATCTTATAAAGGATACGTTTCGCCCGGAAGAAGTCGCACTGGTATCCCTTGGCACACTTACCTTTATCAAACCCGTTATAAAATTACTGCGCAAGAGAAAATTAAAAAGTAAAATTTTGCAGATGCCCCTTGTGGATGCCGGGGGGAAACTGTCCTATCCCCTTGAACTTAAAAGAAAAATGTTTTCCACGGTTTATAACAGGTTTTCAACGGAGTGGACAAAAGCGGTGTATTTTTACATGTGCATGGAAGACAAGTCTTTGTGGCAGGACGTGTTTGGCAGGGCCTATACTTCCAATGAAGAATTTGAAACCGACATGAAAGCCCATTATATGAGCAAAATCAAGGCCCTAAAGATCCAGCAGTAATACCCTGGAATTTCGCTTCATATTATAATTATTTTTGCGATGTTCCGGCAAATCTTCCGGGCGGCCCTGGATAAAGCCAAATTCAAAAAACCAATCTGCGGCCTGGGTGGTGAGCAGAAAAAGGGTGTTTAATTTCTTTGTATGGGCGTTCTGGATGAGATACTGCATGATACCCCGGCCCACCCCCTTGGATTTATAGGCCGGATTCACGGCAATGGCACCGATTTCTCCCCATCCATGGCCCAGTTCGTAAAGGGCACCGCACCCATATATGGCATGATCCACTTCATAGATATAGTAGTTGTCAATCTGATTCTTAATGTCCAGGTTCGTGCGCATGACCAGATTTCCTTTTTGGACATATCCGTCCATGAGGTGCATGATTTCGGCTACATCATCAAATTTGGCCTGGCGGATGTGGGCATAGCGGTTTCCATAGATCATGGTTCCCCCTCCCACGCTGGTAAAAACCTCCTGAAGGAGCCTCCCTTCTTTTCTTCCGTCTATGATGTGGACACGGTTGACCCCATTGGGCCTGGATATCACCGCTTTGGCATGGGCCAACAGTTCCTGATTTTCAAGGCTTACAATGGTTTTATTATTATTGAGGATAAAATCCACATGCCCCAGATCAATGTTGGAGAAAATCTTTCCATTGGGATGCACCTGGGCCCCGGGTGGAAGGGTCATTTTTTTTGTTGGCAACGCATCCTGGGAGCGGATGAAAAAAAGTTTTTCAATGTTCAGATCCAGGCATAGCTGCCGGGTGATCTGATTGGAGTTGAGATTGTAGCAGTCGCCATTGGCGTTAAGACCGATGTTGTACAATACCGGAATGAACTCCTGGGCCAGTAGTTTATGGATAATATCTGATTTTATTTTCTCCACCTGACCGGTCCATTGGAAATCAATGCCGTTACATACCCCCAATGAACGGGCCTTGGTCCAGTTGCCCATGATGCCGTTGGCACCGCCTGCGGCAAGGTGGGAGATAATGGTCTGAGCCACCTCCATGGCGGCAAGTTTAATGTGGGGCAGAACGGTATCCGGGGTAATGCGGATGCCTTTAACAAAGGAACTCTCTATGCCGGCAGCCTCAAGATTCCTGGCAATGGTGGCCCGGGTACCGGTGACAATGATAAGCTGGACACCGATGTCATGGAGTTGAATGATGTCCTTCATGAGCAAGGGAAACAGGGGATGGCCGATGAGGCTATCTTCAATTTTCAGGACAAAGGTTTTCCCCCTGTACCGGCTGATATAATCAAAGACCTCCCGGATGGTATTCACACTGGCCCTGT
>CAYSSE010000462.1:0-3295 GCA_964433355.1 uncultured Desulfocicer sp. | reverse complement strand
GCTTCTTAACGCCTAAAAGGGCAAAAATCCTCCCCCTTTGGTTCCCAATGTTCCGTTCAGGCCAGCCGCCGGGGGCTCTGCTGTCGTCACTCCGATGCTTTATTTTCGGCACCTTTCAAAAGTAATTTTGAGTTCATAATGAAGGATGCTGTATTTTCTTATAGAAACGTTTATTTCCGAAAACACCTGGTTAATAAAGTTCATACCGGGCCAAACGTCCATCAAGTCCGCCTGCACGGATGGGTTTGCGAAAGGTTGCCTTGAGTCCCATGAACTGGATGTAATCAGGGTCACCAAAATAAATATAAGCGGTGGAGCCCTTGCATTTTTGTTTTAGAAAATCCCCCAGTTGGCGGTGGAACAGCTCCAGATCCTGGTCTTTGCCCAGACGAATACCATAGGGCGGGTTGGCCACAATGAGGCTGTTTTCAATGGGGGGAAGATCATTGAAGTCCATCTGATCCACGGTGACCCGGTTGCCATGGTGCATGCCCATGATATTGGTACGGGCTGCATCCACCGATACCTCGGAAATATCACTGCCCCGGATGAGGCCAGGGGCAATATCAACAATGGCATTATCTGCTGATTTTTTCACCTGGGCCCATAAATCCGGGTTAAAATCAGGCAACTGCTGAAACCCAAACCGTTCTCGGAAAACCCCGGCCGGGATTTTACACTGGGACATGAGAGCTTCACATAAAAGGGTGCCAGATCCGCACATGGGGTCGTAAATGGGCACGGTACCGTTCCATTCGGACATATTAATGATGGCGGCAGCAACGGTCTCCTGCATGGGGGCGGCCACACTCTCTTCTCTGTAACCCCGTTTGTGCAAAGAGCCCCCTGATGCATCAACGCTCACCGTGGCCTGGTTGTGGCGTATGTGCAGATTGATGAGCAGATCTGGTTCCCGGGGATCCACATTGGGGCGTTTGCCACACCGTTCTCGGAAATAATCTGCCACGGCGTCTTTGAGTCTCAGGGCCGCAAACTGGGAGTGATCCATGGCGCTGTCCGACACATTGGCAGATACGGCAAAGGTTTGCTTGCGTGACATGAGCTGTTCCCACCGAAGGCGTTTAACTTGGCGGTACAATGTTTCATCGTCATTGCAGGCAAAGGTGACAAGGGGGGCAAGTATCCGGGATGCCAGGCGGGTGCAATAGTTGATGCGGTAGAATACGGATTTTTCCGCTGTAAAATAGATGCCTCGCTGGTCGGTTTCAATGTCCTTTGCGCCAAGTTCTGTGAGTTCTTTTGCACCAAGTTCGATGAGCCCTTCTGAAATCTGGGCAAAGTACCTGGCGTTTTGTTGATAGAGAAATCCCGAGGCGTAGCGTTTGTGTTCGCCCGCCCGTTTTCGGATGATTTTTTTCCGGGGTGCTGAATCTTTTTTATTCATGATTTTTCACTGAATTGAGGGTTTTTAGGATGGTATTCACGGCCATGGCGGTTCCACCCTGGTAACGGCGGATATAACCAAGACCAGCGGCTGCGGTTTTTTGTCGTTGGGGGGGGGTATCAATAATCCGGCACAGGTGGTGGATCACCTGTTCACGGTTTCTGGCCCGGGTCACCACACCAGCGGTGAACAGTCCCTGTCCCACCCAGTTAAAATTGTCAAGGTAGGGACCTGTCACTGTGGGGACTCCGCACATGACAGGTTCCATGAAGTTTTGCCCCCCTAATGGTTTGAGACTTCCCCCCACAAAGGCGGCTGTGGCATGGGAGTAGGCGGCTTTAAGTTCGCCAAAGGTATCCCATACAATGGTGGTGCCAGGCGGCACAGGGGCTGTGATGGTGGATCGAAGTTGCCAGGGCCGTCCAAGATCGGTTAAAATCTGCTGCCAAAAGGGAATACGGTGCATGTGCCGGGGAATCAGTCCCACCACCTGGTGGGGGTATCGACGAAGAATCTGATCAAGGATATAGGCCACCTCTTGTTCCTCTTCCATGCGGATGGAGGCCAGCAGGGTCACAGATGTTTTTGGGGGAAAGGGATTTCCGGGCAGGGGAGCAGCAGGGGGGGGCGTTGTTTTTTCTGGTATCACCATGTCAAATTTAATGTTGGGCATGATGTCAATGGGGGTGTGGGGAAAAATGCATCGGAACCTTTTTGCATCTTCCGGGGAAATGGCCAAAATGGTGTCCGGAGCCAGTGTTCGCCATAACCATGGTGTTTTTAGATACCGGGAAACACTTTTTTCCGAAAGTCTGGCATTGATCATGATAATGGGAATATGCTGTTTTTTCAGGCTGGAAAGAAGGCCCGGCCATAACTCTGTTTCCAATAAAACCATGGTGTTGGGACAAACTCTTATCACTGCTGCATCCATGAGGGCGGGGTCATCAAAGGGAAAAAAGGAGAGTGTCACTCGGATATGGGGATTAATGTCCGGGGAAGAGGTGCCTTTTTTAAGGAGTTCCATACCCTGGGTTGTGGTGGTGGTGACAAGTACAGTCAAAGGCGCATGGGGAACCATGGCCTGGATCAGGGCACAGGCCAGATAGGCTTCCCCCGCTGATGCCGCCTGTATCCAGATGTCTGCCGATGTCAGGTGATCAACGGCAATGCGCTGGTGAAATCCCCGGCGGAGTCGTTTGTTTTTTTTCAGCCATGGCAGTGCCAGTTTCCACGCCAGACCATAGATGCCAAGACCCCGATTTAGTATCCCCTGATGTCCCATGCCATCCTTGTCTCATATTTTTTTAATATTGACAACAGTTCTTATTCCATTCCATAATATCAGGCTTATGAAATATTTAAATAAAAACACAACATTTCCCCGGGAACGTGTGCTGTCGGGGCTTGTTCTCAGCCATTGGCGAAAACTTGCTTTGGCCATGGGGTGCATGGTGATTGTGGCCGCTGCCACCTCTGCGTCGGCCTATTTGGTAAAGCCCATGCTGGATGATATTTTTGTGAACAAGGATCGCTCCCGGCTGCTGCTGCTTCCCTGTGCAGCCATTGTAATTTTTTTGCTTAAGGGCAGTGCCACCTATGGTCAGCAGTACTGGATGAATTATGTGGGTCAGCAAATTATCAAGACCCTGAGAAATATGCTTTATGATCGTATTATGGATCTGCCCCTGGCCTTTTTTCACCAGGAAAAGACCGGTACCCTCATGTCCAGAATCACCAATGATGTGAATATTGTTAAAGGCATGGTGTCCACGGCCGTGGCAGGGCTGCTGCGGGATCTTTTTACAGTGATGGGGCTTGTGGGTGTAATTTTCTACATGGACTGGAAACTTGCCATGGGGGCCTTTATTGTGCTGCCAGCGGCATTTT
>CAYSSE010000461.1:0-3307 GCA_964433355.1 uncultured Desulfocicer sp. | reverse complement strand
AAAAAGCCGTTATCAGCCCAGATGCTGATAACGGCTTTTTTTAGTTTTATCAAACTTAATTTGGTTCAGGAACACAACAGAGGCCAAAAAACAGATTCAAGAATGTTTTAAAGGAGAGCGCATATAATGAGAAGTGACATCGCAAAAAAAGGCATTGCCCGGGCACCCCATAGAAGTTTGATGAAAGCGGTGGGATTCACCGATGAAGAGATCAAAAGACCCTTGGTGGGCATTGCAAATTCCGCCAATGAACTGATCCCCGGGCATATGCACCTTGACACCATTGTTGACGCTGTAAAGGCCGGTATCCGCATGGCCGGGGGCACTCCCATGGAGTTTTCCACCATTGGGATATGTGACGGCATTGCCATGAATCATGCGGGCATGCATTACTCCCTGGCCAGCCGGGAACTCATTGCCGACTCCATAGAGGTCTCTGCCACGGCCCACCCCTTTGATGCCATTGTCATGGTACCCAATTGTGATAAAATTGTCCCCGGCATGCTCATGGCAGCCGCCCGATTAAACATTCCAGCCATTTGTATCAGTGGTGGAGCCATGCTGCCGGGTAAACACCCCCAGGATCATACAAAAAAGATAGATCTGATCTCGGTTTTTGAAGCCGTGGGAGCGGTCAGTGCCGGCAAAATGGCAGAAGAAGAGCTGACCCTCATTGAAGATGCCGCCTGCCCCACCTGTGGTTCCTGTGCAGGTATGTTCACGGCAAACTCCATGAACTGCCTCACCGAAGCCATTGGCATGGGGCTGCCCGGCAACGGCACCATCCCCGGCCCCATGTCCGAAAGAATCCGACTGGCCAAGCAGGCGGGCATGGCCGTGATGGAATTATATCGACAGGATATTAAACCCCTGGATATTTTAACGGAAAAAGCCTTTAGAAACTCCCTGGCCGTGGACATGGCCCTGGGGTGCTCCACCAACACGGTGCTTCATTTAAAGGCCATTGCCCATGAGGCAGGTCTTAATATTGAGCTTGATCTTATCAATGAAATCAGTAAAATCACCCCCCATTTGTGTTCTTTGAGCCCCGGGGGCAAAGACCACATTGTTGATCTTCACAATGCCGGGGGTATCGGGGCCGTCATGAAAATCCTGCTGGAGAACGGCCTGGTTCAAGGCGACTGCATCACTGCCACAGGTAAATCCCTGTCCGAGAATCTTGAGGGTGTCACCGTAAAAGATAAAGAGGTTATCCGGCCCTTTGATGATCCCTACCACAAAGAAGGGGGACTTGCCGTTCTCTTTGGCAACATTGCCCCTGAAGGGTGTGTGGTCAAGCAATCGGCAGTGAAAAAAGAGATGCTCACCCACCAGGGTCCGGCCCGGGTGTTTGACTCCGAAGAGGCTGCCACCGAGGCCATCCTGTCCAACAGCATCAACAAGGGAGATGTCATTGTCATCCGCTATGAAGGCCCGGCAGGCGGCCCTGGTATGCGGGAGATGCTCACCCCCACCTCGGCCATTGCCGGCATGGATATGGACGGTGATGTGGCATTGATCACCGACGGTCGATTTTCCGGCGGTTCCAAGGGGGCATCCATTGGCCACATCTCCCCGGAGGCCATGCAGGGCGGTGTTCTGGCTGCGGTGATGGAAAATGATCAGATTAAAATTAATATCCCGGAAAAATCCATTGAACTTTTGGTGTCCGAAGCGGAGATCGCCCAACGGCTCGCCCAATGGAAAAAACCAGAACCCAAAATTAAAAAGGGATACATGGCAAGATACGCAAGGCAGGTCAGTTCTGCCGGTAACGGTGCCATCTTAAAGGAGCAATAAAATGAAACTCACAGGCGCACAGATCCTGATAAAAATGATAAAAGACCAGGGCGTGGACACCATCTTCGGATATCCCGGTGGTGCTGTCATTGATATTTATGATGAACTGGAAAATCACAAAGATCTACGTCACATCCTTGTGCGCCATGAGCAGGCAGCGGTTCACATGGCAGATGCCTATGCCCGGGCCAAGGGCGGCGTGGGCGTGGCATTGGTTACCTCTGGTCCCGGTGCCACCAACACCGTCACCGGCATTGCCTCTGCCTACATGGATTCCATCCCCGTTGTGATTTTCTCAGGCCAGGTTCCCACGGCCCTCATCGGCAATGACGCCTTCCAGGAAGTGGACATCGTAGGCATCACCCGGCCCTGCACAAAACACAACTATCTTGTGAAAGATATCAAAAAGTTGGCCAAAATCATCAATGACGCCTTTTACATTGCCACATCGGGCAGACCCGGGCCGGTTCTTGTGGATCTTCCCAAGGATATCATGGCGGCAACCATTGAATTTAAAGACCCGGGCAAAGCCAGTTTACGCTCCTATCGGCCCACCTATGATCCCAACAAAAAACAGTTGGCCAAGGTGGTAAAACTGATTAAAAAGGCAAAAAAGCCCGTCATCTTTGCCGGAGGGGGCGTGGTGCTTTCAAAATCTGCCCCGGAACTGACAACGCTTGCCCAAATGACCCAGACACCGGTGACAGCGTCCCTCATGGGCCTGGGTGCCTTCCCCGGATCTGATCCCCTGTGGCTGGGCATGCCCGGTATGCATGGCACCTACCGGGCGAACATGGCCATCAGTGATTGTGATCTCATGATTTCTGCCGGGGTTCGGTTTGATGACCGGGTTACGGGTAGAACCGATAAATTTGCCGCCGGGGCCACCATTGTTCAAATTGACATTGATCCCACCTCCATCCATAAAAACGTTGAAGCCACCTGCCCCATTGTGGGGGATTGCAAGATAAGCCTGGCCTTACTCAATGAGTTGCTGGAAAAAGAAGAACCAAAACAGATCAACGGGAGCACCACGGGCCGGAAAGAGTGGATTGAGCAAATCGCCCAGTGGAAGGCCACCTCTCCCCAGCAGTTCACCCAGGGACCGGATGTGATCAAACCTCAGTTTGTCATTGATACCCTCCACAAGCTGGCTGGGCCCAGCGCCATCATCACCACAGAGGTGGGGCAAAATCAGATGTGGACGGCTCAATATTATCATTTTGACCATCCCAACCATTTTATCACCTCTGGTGGGCTTGGGGTCATGGGGTTTGGTTTGCCCGCAGCCATTGGGGCCAAGGCTGCCTGCCCTGATAAGCTGGTGGTGTGCGTGGCTGGAGACGGCAGTATTCAAATGAACAGCCAGGAACTAATGACCGCCATTGCAGCGGATCTGCCCGTTAAAATTGTTATTCTGAACAACCGGTATCTTGGCATGGTACGCCAGTGGCAGGAACTGTTCTATGACAAGCGGTACGCCTCCACCAACATGGAGATGACCCCG
>CAYSSE010000460.1:0-3328 GCA_964433355.1 uncultured Desulfocicer sp. | reverse complement strand
CCCACAACTTCGATAATTTTATATACACTGTTTTCCATAAGAATCTCCTTTTATAATATTTATAAAAATGGCGTAAAACCCCTATCCCTTTAGGGTAGGGGATGTAAGCCATCGGTAAATGATAGTTTTTGGTAGGAACTATCAAACCTAAAACACTCACCTCAAGGGTGGTTATGCGTGTTTCTAATCTATTACCAATTAGAAGTTACGACTTTCCCTCGACAAAGATAAATGGGCTTAAAGGCTTATGTCACCGAGCTTTCCCTCAGCTCTTCTTAAACATAAACGACATTAGGTGCTGGTCTGGGACGACAACCATTTGTGTCATAACCCATCTATCGTAGGTAGGATTTCTCCTACCTGAGTCTGGTAAACTCAGGCTTTCTTAAAATCCGAAGATTTTTAAAAGCCACTACCTCAAGAATATAGCAGCTTCACAAGAAGCCGCTATCCCTTTAGGGTAGCGGTAGTTCACTGTTTGAACTTACGACGTTAGTAGATTTGAGGCACGCTGATAACAAGCGTGTCAGGTTAAAAAATGAATAATTTTTTTAGAATTTGACCATGGCCCTCCTTTCAAAGCGGATATAGCCTTTGTGATAGAATACGCCGTTAGTTTTGGGCTTGAGTCCAATTTTGATTAGACCGATAATTGAATGCCATCACGGGTTTTTGCCACCCGATCATTTATTATAGAGTAGCATATCAGCTTGAATCCATAGCTGTAAAGCCAAATGAGCAAAAAGAGCAATTTTAAGATGAAAAAGCAGGGAGCGCACATCGTGATTTTAAATGGCATAAATCATAAGCAGGCCCTTGATTTTTTGATGTTGAAACCCCTGGGCTGCAATGATAGTCTCTGCCACGTTGGCCTGTGGCAGGCAGATCTGCCATGGGGGTGATTAATTTACCTTTGATTTTAAATTCTGGTGGATCAGGATCTGCTTGTTTCAGGCATTTCGTCTTACAACCCCCTGTCCACTGGTCTGGGATTGCCTATATGCAGCATATTATTTTGATTCAGCCTCCGGTGGAGGATTTTTATTTTACCTTTAAGCGAAGTGTTCCCTATGGACTTGCCAGCATTGCCGCAGGTCTTATCCAGAGGGGATTTTCCGTGGAGATTGTGGATGCCCTGGCCGTAAAAAAATCCGTTATCATCCCATACCCCCGGGAGATGGAGTTTCTCACTGCCTTTTATGGTGAACCTGATGTCTCACAATTTTCGCTTTTTCACCATTATCGTCATTATGGATATAGCTTTGAACATATTGGAAATATTGTTCGGGATAGAGCGCCTTTTATGGTGGGAATTTCCTCCCTGTTTACCCCCTATGCTGAAACTGCATTGAACACGGCCCGGATGGTGAAAAAATTTTATCCCCATTGTCCTGTTGTATTGGGGGGACATCATCCCACCTTGTTTCCCCGGGAGGTGATGGACTGCGACAGTGTTGATTTTGTCCTTGCAGGGGAAGGAGAGGTCTCCATGCCCCTGCTGGCAGAGACCTGGGATAAAATATCTGGCTCCACCCCCCCTGGAAAAGAAATCAAGGAGCTATCACTTGATCAAGAAGCACAATTGGCAAAGGTGCCAGGCATCACTTTTCGCACCAACTCAGGCGGGCTTCATATGTCCCCCCCTGCCTGGATGACGGATCTTGCGGCCCAGCCCATGCCGCAACTGGATTTGATTCATCAGAAATTTTATCAAAGAAAGGGCCGGGGCAGTGCTGTGGTTGTGGCCGGTCGCGGGTGCCCCATGAACTGCACTTATTGTTCACTGGGGGCTTCTTCCACCCATGCCCGGTTTCGACTAAGACCGGTGGAACAGGTGTTGGCAGAAATCCAGCACAACGTGGATCACCATGACATG
This sequence comes from uncultured Desulfocicer sp., assembly GCA_964433355.1. Taxonomy (GTDB): domain Bacteria; phylum Desulfobacterota; class Desulfobacteria; order Desulfobacterales; family Desulfobacteraceae; genus Desulfocicer. The sequence goes on along the minus strand of CAYSSE010000460.1, from coordinate 1,452 downwards.
GGGTTCCTTGATTTTGAGGATGAAAATCTTACCTTGAACCGCAAATGGTGCATGGCTCTTCTGGAGGGGATTTGTGAAATGGCAGGGGAGGGCGATGTGGAGCTTCGTGCCATGAACGGGCTTTATCCACCGTCCCTGGATGATGCCCTGGTCAAAGCCATGAAACGGGCAGGTTTTAAAACCTTGAATTTATCCTTGGGCTCCACTTTGGCCACCCAGCTCAAGGCTTTTAGACGGCCAGATGTCAGGGCCTCCCATGAGAATGCCCTGGTGCTGGCAGAAAAATATGGTCTGGAGGCGGTGTCTTACCTTATTGCCGGGGCCCCGGGGCAGGATGCAATGCAGTCGGTACAAGACCTGTTGTTTCTGGCATCCCGCAGAACCCTTGTAGGATTATCCATTTATTATCCGGCACCAGGCAGTGTGGATTATGGAATTTGCCAGGAAAGGGGGCTTTTGCCCGGGCATTTCTCCCTGATGCGTTCCACGGCCCTGCCCATTGAGGATACCACCACCCGTCTTGCCTCGGTGACCCTGCTGCGTCTTGCCAGGGTGTTGAATTTTATGAAATTTTTAAAGGATCAAGGTATGCAGCTACCCCGGGCTCTGGCTTTGAAAAAAAAGACGGTTCTTGACCCTTCCCATCGTGTGGACTCCTCCTTAAAATTGCTCCAGGGTTTTTTAAACGATGGGGTTATCAGGGGGATTACTCCTGATGGAAGGGTGTTTGAACATTCCATGGATATGACCTTATCTCGGGCATTTGTTGCGGGGTTGTCCAGGATGGAAATACGGGGTACTGTCTGACAAGGTCTGATTGACAGACTGGAATTTTGTGAATCGGGGGACACCTTACTTAATTCTTGAGAACCACCCTGTTGAACAATGAAGTGGTTGCCGTGTATACCGGTATCGGAAAAAACGGGCTGTTCCGGGGGAAAGGAGATGATCAAGACGGCGGTGCGGATCCGGGAGAGAGTCTCTAAGCCCAGGGATTCAGCAATTCAACGTCACTGGCTTTCATATCTTTAATATTTCTTGTTACGACAACCAGATCATGAAAAAAACCGGTAGCTGCAATAAGCCCATCAATGGCAGGTAGTGTCTTACCTGAGAGTTCAGATTTTGCCTGAATTTTTCCCCAGGTTGTTGCTGTTTGGATATCAAAATTAATTATTCTATTTTTAAATCGTCTTCTCAAATCATAAGTGACCCATTTATGAAGCGTATTTTTTTTCCTGCTCTCTGGCAATTTTTCTATTCCTTTATGTAGTTCGCCAATGGTGAGGACAGAGATGAATAAACTTGCTTCATCGATATTTGATATCCACTGAATAACCTTTTGATTTGGCTCTTGTTTAATAAGTTCGGATATTATGCATGTGTCCAGCAAGTAATTCATATGTTTTTGTGGCAAGGAAACCCCTATCCCTTTAGGGTAGGGGAGGAATT
>CAYSSE010000459.1:0-3329 GCA_964433355.1 uncultured Desulfocicer sp. | reverse complement strand
TCGACCAGGGCCCCGGAGAAAAAGGCATTTCAGACATCTCCTTTTCCTTTGATATTTTTCCCCATGGCTTCACATTGAAAAATATCACGGCCACCATCCATGATATGAGTTTGGTGTTGGAAAACAGTCACACCAACGTCTTTACCATGCCCCAGCGGCAATTGTTCCGGGATTTACAGACTCCCATTACCCTCACCAACACCACCTTTGGGAAAACCAATCAAGACCTTTCATTTCAATGCCAAGCCACCTTGCCCCGGGGAATCTCCATGGCAATGAAAGGTACAGGTAAAGGCACAGGTACAGGTACAGGTACAGGTACAGGTATAAGTACAGGCAATCATAAAAATATAATCCTGGAAAAGCTGGAAATAAAGCATCCCCCCCTGTCCCGGGTCGAGATTTCATACCACCCTGAAAGCCCCCTGACATTTAAGGGGAAATTAAACATTGAAACCATCAGACAACTTTTTACACCAAACAGTGGTACCGCAGCCGCATTGGCTCTTGCGGAAAACAAGGGGGAGTGTTTCCTTGCCTCCGGCTCTGGGAAAGGTATCACCCTGTTCCTGGATCACCTGGACATGAATACCCTTTTGGCCTGCACAAGCATCAAGGCTGACAAAAATATTCATCCAGAAACAGATCTCAACATTCCGGAAAACGCTGCCCTGAACACAAAAAAAAATACGGCAAGAATCCATCAAGCACTTGAAACCAAAAACAAGGGCACGGACAACAAGGAGGATAATGGTGCACGGATACCCCATGTGGACATGATTCCCCGCCCCATGCATGTCAATGTGGGTACCTTTGCGTTCAACCGTTTTCTTATTTCTCCCCTTGCGTTGGAGGTTTTCCCCCTTCCCACGGGTACAGATGTGGCGATACGGGAATCAAGTTGCTGCGGCCTGCCCATTACGGGTGTCATTCGAAAAGAGGCAAAAACACTTAAGTTAACCCTGGAAACCGATGCCCAGGACCTGGATTTTACCACAACCCTTGGGTGTTTCATGGGAGATCATCATCCCATTGAAGGAAAGTACGCCTTAAAGGCAAAGCTCTTTTCCATGTCCCGGGGAAACGCCAACCCAGAGACCCAGATCATCTCAGGATTCCAGGGGCCCTTTGAACTTTATGCCCAAAATGGCCGAATTTTTCAAATGACCCTTTTATCCAGAATATTATCCCTTATAAATGTCTCCAGCCTGTTAAAGGCAAAGCTCCCCGACCTTGCCCAGCAGGGGTTTGCCTATGACTCTATGATTTTTAAAGGGGAGATCAAAAAAAGCCGAATTTTTATTAAAAAAGGAGTGATTAACGGTGTGGATATGACATTACTCATCACTGGCTGGATTGATCCGGTGGAAAAAACCATGGATCTTCTTTGCTTTGTCTCTCCCTTGAAATCCGTTGATGACCTCATACAGAAACTTCCCATCATCAATACCATGTTCCAAGGGGATCTCATTTCCATCCCCATCACCGTAAAAGGCAACCTGTATCACCCCGAGGTCATGGCCCTTTCCCCGGTGGAGGTGACAAAAGGTATTTTTAATACCCTAAAAGACATCCTGACCACTCCCCTGACCCTGCTGAAAAAATTTCCTTAAAAAATCGACTGGGATAAAATTGATGCCATGGGCGATGATAACATTGATTGCTCTGATATCCCCGAACTTGACGAAGCGTTCTGGGCAAAAAGCACCGTGAGAATGCCAAAAACAAAACCAAATATTTCTATCCGTCTGGACTCCGATGTTCTGGAATGGTTTAAATCTCAAGGTGCCGGATATCAGACCCGGATGAATGCGATACTTCGCACATACATGGAACTCATAAAGCTTAACAACTGAATAATTCCAGTGCTGATCGGCGTTCGCTGCCCATCCTGGTACCCTGTTCAGGCACAGAGCGCCGGGGCAAGGTGCTGGACGCAGTCAGCACCGCGTTTCACGGTGGCGAAGCCGCCGTGAAAGAAAGAATATACTTTACCTCCCCTAAAACAAAAGTCTACCGGGGTCCGCCCCCGATAATTAAGCCCATTCAGGCTCTGGAATATCCAACTGTTCCATGGAAAATACAGGATCAAATGGGATATCTGTTTCAAACATATCTTTTGCGCCAATTTTCAAGGACTCCAACAGCGCCTCCCTGGTTCTTTCCTGTGCGTTTACTCCTGGTAAATCCACCAACCAGCCGATCCACCACCCCTGCGTTTCTTTTATTACCGCCCTGAATTTCATTATCTACCTCACAAATGCAATGTCCAGATCTTTACATATTTTTCTTGCCAGCTCATCCACAATTTCTGAGTGCCGAGGGACCTGAGTCTTTTTTTTGATCAATTCGATAAATACTGTGCCTGCTCCCCTCTCGCACAAGAACTGCGCCGTTCATTTTCAAATGTTTGATCAATTGCCTTCGTTTCATTAATGGCTCCCACATATCGTATGATAAGCCTTTAGGGCTTGAAAGGCAAGGCTGCCCCCAATCACCCCACCGGGGTCAGACCCGGCTACTACTCATCTCATAAAGTGTTTCAGGATCAATATCAATATTGCCACGCCACTGTACCATTGTTCACAAAAGCGGCCATAAAAGAGCCATCTGACTTCAAACGAGCCCTGGACTCTTAATCAACGCAGCTCACGGTGGTTTGGCAACTACTCCTGGAAATCGTTGCCGGAGGGCCATCCTCCATCTTTCCTACAGTTACGAGCAAATCCTTCTTGCTCTCGTGGCACACCAGATCCGTAGGTGAGGTACTACCTCATACGGCTCCTACCTCGGGTAATAACGCTGAAATCTCTGGCTTCAAAAGTTGAGCTTTTCTACGCACACCCTGAAAACCGATCTACGCAGCTCTCCGCCTCTGTGTGCGGACTGCGGCAGTTATCACGATGTTTCCCTCGGTCAACGCCCTTCCATCCACCTACTCCGCAGATATTTCACCCTCTTTCTTCGCTGGTTTCTCAGGTACTATGTTGTTGTCCGACTTCCGTGAGTCGTTCATATCAGCATTACAGAATTTCTCCTTAACTGACCGTTCCTTCTTACCTTGAAGGAAAACTCACGGATCTCCCGATTCCCGCGTAAAGAATGTCCACACATGCCAAGTTCTTCGACTCCGCCGGGTCGATCTATAGCTCGCATAGCGCTACAACTCGTGTTGCCTTCCCAATCTGACCACGTGGTCGGCACCCGAAAGTTGGTGATTTCGGAGCTCAATAGCCCGCCTGTGCTTCCCTCTGTCAACGCTTCAGCCACTGCATTACTGCAATTGCCGCATGACTCAAGGCTGGTGTGATTTGCTAAACCTTCACCAT
>CAYSSE010000458.1:0-3348 GCA_964433355.1 uncultured Desulfocicer sp. | reverse complement strand
AGGGTAGGGGTTGTTGACTCAATTCTACGCCTCAAATCCGACCATTCCTGCAACCACTCCGCTATATCGTCCATAGAATTTTGCATACCCATTAGTACGCGTTCCCTGAACGCACCGGCACCTTGAAACCCATTATCACTGAGCCATTTGTCCATTGCCCAGAAAAGATCTTTTCCGGCGAATGCGTGCAAAAAATGAAGATTCCTGCACCCACCGGTTTCACACTCGGGAAGATATTTCATGAAAGCTTCAACAACACTCTGTTTTTTCACCTGTTGTGTCTCCTGATATTGCTCCATCAAAAGGTTAATTTGGGTGAGACAGGATTCTTTATCAAAATTTTCCGGGAAAAAATGTTTCTCCCTTCCTCTTTTCAGGCCAAAAGCGGATGGAATATTTTTAATCGGGACTCTGCTGGCAGCAAGCGCCAGCCGGGCTGCCTGATACACGGATATCTGATCCCGGGCGGCTTTAAGGGCATTGCTAAACATTTCCATATCCGGTGCGGAATTGCCAAGGGCTTTTTCAACAATCGCAGGATCAATCAAATAATTTTCAATTTCTTTGCGTTCCCATCTCCATCCGAAATGGGTTGATTGATCCTTGGATGTCCAGTCGACAACAGTCCCCGTTGGAGAAACCCAATCCGTTATGAAATCGCCATCCAGGATACCATAAATATTGTCATTTCTAAGGGCATCCCGGCGTACCTTGATTCTTTCACCCATCCCATATTTTGCTCCCTGGGGTTTAACTTCGCAAAATCCTGCAAGCAGTTTGGACAGCAAGCGAACATCCGGACTGTTATTGCCACCTTCGCAGAGAAGTTGTGCTACAGGCATAATTTACCCCCTTGGAGGCGATGAATCTCTTCGGGACTGACAATGGATGACACAGGCTCTGAGTGGGTGGTCATGATGAACTGGCAATTTTTTCCAATGAACGGAAGGGCATTAACAAGGGACTGGGCCAGCGGCGGGTGGAGGTTTAGGTCGACCTCGTCAATCAGAACGACACTGTTTCGGATCTGCATTCTAACAAATTCAAACAGCATGGGAAAAATGGACTGCTCTCCGGCAGACATCTCTTCAATGTCATAGGTACGATTCCCATCGGACAGCATGAAATAATAATCTTCAGAGGTTGGCGCATTCCCCGTGTGCATGGGCTCAAGGCCGTGAAAGGACCTTCCCGGGAACACCTTCTTGTATGAATTTTCCAGATCCAACAGCCAGTTTTGCCCTTTATCCTCTCCCACAAACTGGCTGAGTTTCCAGTTATTCAAGTAACGCCTCAAACGGGAAACGCCGATATCATAAGAAACCCGTTCCTTACTTTTTTTCTCTTCCCCCTCAAAAGGAGGTGTTGCCAGATTCCTGAACTGATCGAACCAGAAAAATCCCGGGAGCTTATCAAAATAATCCCTTACCCAGGGGGATGTTTTAATCAACTGGGTGGCGTATTGCCGTCCTTTCAGTTGAAAAAGGGTTGACTTGGATTTTTTCCCCTGCTCTCCAACTACTTCCACCCACTCACCCCGGAGCCGAAGGGTGATTTTATGATTATCATTGGGGGTAATTTGGGATTTGGGCTTTTTCAATTCAACCCATTTACGGGCCACATCTATTGTCGCCTGAATCTCCTCATCCGTAAAATGGACGTCCAACTCAATCAACGGAGTCCCCCACTTTTCATATCGCCCCGGCACCCAGCCCTGCCAGTCAAATTCAGAGACATTCTGGATTTTGCCGGAGCACATGGAAAGGCACAGGGCAATGGCCTGTAACAAGGTCGTTTTTCCGCTTCCATTGTCTCCCAGGACAAGAAAGCGATCCGACAGTTCTCTGGTCAAGCCATTGACGAAATCGACTTCAAGGCCTTTGAAACGCTTGAAGTTTTCGAGTCTTATTTTTGAAATTTTCATCGGTATTCCCTTGTCCTGTTTTTCTACTTTTTCCCTGTAATCGCTTTTTTCTGGTCCAAAAGATTGCCGAATTTCCCATAGTTTACCTTTACGCCGTCATCCAGATCCAGGGAAATCTTCATGTCGGCATAGTGCCGCAGCTCATCATCAAAAGTCTGGAGTTCCGTCTCAAAGATTCCAAATGTTTTGGGGAGTTTGAAATATTTGCATAACGCTAATACAACGTGGCAATCATTCTTTCCTTTCACGAGCAATACTTTTTTCCCCTCGTGCTTACAGGGATTTTTCATCATCGCACCTCTACCGAAGTCTCAATGGCATCGGAAAGCGTTTCACAGCTATAGTGGATAACCTTTTGACCTTTCAGTGGATCGGCTTCCAGTCTGTAAAAAGATGCAGAAGAGATATCTGATGCCCATGCTTCATGGAAGCCTTTAATGCAATCCCGGCTGTGAGTTGTAGCAATAATTTGAATATTTAACTGTTTGGCCAGTCGGATAACCGTATCCCATACGGTTGGATGAGTAGACCAATGCAAGCCGTTTTCAAATTCGTCTATCAACAGGAGCCCATTTTTAACGTTCACCAGCGCCAGAATAATGTGAAACAGACGGGTCATTCCATCCCCCATGGTCTTCAAGGGAATTCTTTCCTTAATCCCTTTGTACCGTATGATGGGGATACGCTTGGATTTTCTTGCAATTTTGCCGTTCAAATCTCCAACCAGGGCGATGCCTTCGATTTTGGGATCAATGATTTTCAGACAGGAGATCACTTCATCTTCCAGGTCCGTAAGGTTGATATTGTCCCACAGCTGGGATAATACTTCATCAGTCAGGTTGCTTGTGGGAACGACCTGGTGATTGATGTTTAAATTTTTGTGTCCTGGGTACAGGCGGTTTCTCATGGGGTTTGAAGCAGAAGTAAAAGGGATATGGTGACATCTTTCTTTTCCCTGGGTCGCTTCCAGAGCAAACTGGATATCAACATAATCATCCGAAATATCCTCTTTTTCAACAGAAGTCCGTTTTCTCCTTCCCTCTTCGTCTTCGACAATTTGAAAAGCCTTCAATGCAATCTTCAGAGTTTGAGAATCATCTTCCAATGTTCCGATCTCAATCGCCTCTCCTCCGATTTCGGGAAGAGCAAATCCATGGAAAAGATAGGAAAAGGGAAGGGTTGCATTATGTACGGAGAACTCATTGGTTTTAGATAGAGAGCTGTCCCACTCTTCATCCCGTGCCGAGATGATTTCAATTAAATTTTGAGGATTTCCTTTCACTGCATATATCTGCAACGCCTCAATCAGACAACTTTTACCTGAATTATTTTTACCCACAAACAGGTTTACCCGTTTTAATCCATCAATTTTAATTTCCTTAAAAATACGAAAATTGCGAATTATCAAAGAGGTAATCATTGCG
>CAYSSE010000457.1:0-3349 GCA_964433355.1 uncultured Desulfocicer sp. | reverse complement strand
GGCTCCGCGTCTACGACCCAATATTCGTTGTGTCCTACAGGACATGCCCGTTATAAGAAAATGCAGCACCCTAACATTTTGCTTGATAATCGACGTTAAACGACATGCTTGTTTACCTGATTTTTCAGATCATGGAGATACTCCTCATACCGCATGAGATAAAAAGACAGGGGCCGAGAAAATTTCCTGCCAAGGACCCCATCCACAAACATTCTGCTCACATGCTGCTCATGCTCCAACAATTTCTGGGACAGCAAAATAATTTTTCGCTCTTCAGGGGTGAACCGGCCCATCATCTCCCTGAGGGTGGTGCGTGCCCGGGGCTGGTACATCCAAAAATAAAGCATATCCAAGGCATTAATAATAAGCACAGCCATGAGATCCCGCACTTCAGCATTCTTGCTGTTAAGCAATTTTTCAGGCCCCTCCAGCAAAGAAAGTTCGTCAACATCAGGAAAAAGCAGTTCCAACCTGGAATAGGCCTCCAGGATTTCAGTAAATTTACGCCGATAATCCCGGGTCCGCAGGGCAATGTTCTGGACACGATCCGCAGGCCCCTCGATCAATGCTGCCACCAGATCAGACGCCGCTTTGGAAATAACCGCAGCCCATTTTTGAAGAATATTTTCAACACCGGCCACTCCCATACCATTGAGAATACCCCCCGTTACGGCACTGAAAAGAATGGCAATGGGAATGGAAAAAAGACTTCGAAACAGGTTGCCAATGATGGAGGATCGGGGAAACCCTCTAAAGGCATTATGACTGGCAAGATAGATACCGTTGGCCGTGGCCATGATGGCATAAAGGGCCGTGGGATTGCTTGAAACCGTAATCCCAAACCCATGATCCAACAACAAGGTCTTAATAAAATAATCCAATAAAGGGACGGAAAACCCCGTAAACAGCAAAGAATCCGTGATTCGCTCCCAGCTGACATAATCGTTCCACCGCAACAAAGGGGAACGAATGATCCCCCCACCCCCCAGAACAGCCTGGACAATGTTTCTCAACCCGGTGATACCAAACCAGATAAAAGCGCCAAAATAGGCCAGAACCCACCAGTCTTTGGTCAGAGCAAAAGTGGCAAAGGCCGGAATAAATCCAATGAGAACCTTAAGACTGTTTTTCACCCCCGTGTTAAGGTTGGCCCAGGATTTTCGGGGGGGTTTGTCTTGTTTTTCATGCAGGGGTAAAGAAAGGGCCAGGGCAAGTTCCTGTTGGACATGTTGACGTCCTCCCCCAAGGGTCACAATATTCCCCGGACTTTTCATGGTGGTGGAGTACTCCTCCAAAATCCATCTTTTCACCTTTTTTGCCCCCAGATACTCCAGCCCTGGAAGGGCACTCAACAGATCCCGTACCCGGGCCGTGACCCCGCTGGTATGGCTCACCGGAATGGAGGTCACACTGGGATAGGTTTTGATGTGCAACGGGAGAATCAGACGGGAAGAGGCACTCCTGTGAATTTCCCTGCGGGCCCTGAGAGGAAGGGAATCCACAATACCAACGCCCATGCCATAGGCCAGCAAAGAGCGACCCGTGGAATCACTGCCAATACGTGATTTCAAGGGAACCCCCTTATAAAGATTTTTAAATGTGGCAAGGTCATGGAGAATGTTAACAAGCTTCTCCCGGCGGTTGGCCTCATCTTTGTAATTTTCCTGTTCCATGCGATGGATTACATTCCGAACCACTCGCTTAAGACGAATGAGACTGCCATCATTAATGGCCTGTTGCAGCTCATTGATGGGGGGAATATGATCATGGTGCCCCGCTGCATAATCTTTGAGGTTTAATATTTCCAAACGGGTGATGAGCCCTCCTCCATCATAGAGCAGTTCCAGCACATCCTCCACCTTAAGATTGCTAAGGGTCAGTGTAATTTTAAAGCTATAATGAAGCTTTGCAATCTGGGCCATCAACTGTTCCACAGAAAGGGTCAATCGCTCGGGAACGTCTTCTCCATCGCAGGGAATCCAGGGACAGAGAATGTCGGGGTAGTGTTCTGCTGAAAAGTAATGAGCCACAATGCTGGTGGTGGTGAGATTCTCCAGCACATCGGAACAAGATATGGCCCCTTTTTTCATGGATGAATCCAGCTGTTCCAAAGAGGTGGTGGCGTTTATGACTTGGGAGGTGGTGGCGTTGATGACTTGGCAGGAAGTTGTCCCCTCTTCAATGGCATCGGTGTCCGGTGCAGGCAGGGGTTCCCCTGCTGGGACTGATTCCTGGGAAAACCGTTTGGCAACCGCCTTTACGCAAAGATGGTAAACATATTCCCCCAGGTGGAGGATGGATGCCTGCCCCGGTGAGACAAATGCCAGAAAACGATCACGATCCAGGGGGGATATTTCAATACCGGTTTCCGCCACAAATCTTTGTCGATGGTCAAGGTTAAATGCCTCCAATAATTGCAACACATATTTCTGCTGATATTGCATCACCTCCCTGCCCTTTTCCATGAATTCCATGACATGGGGTTCGGCCAGAAAACATAAAAAAGATTGGGAATCCATAAAGCCCCTTGAGACCCAGATCAACGAAACATATCGATCCCTGTACCGGGCACTGAATTCAATGCCGATGCGCGTCTCAATGCCCATGATCTCTGCGGCTTCCACAAGCTCTGCCACAAATCGTGGCTCCAAATACTGATAATAGATCACCCGCAGTCTCCGGATACCTTTGATCCAGGCGTCCATAATAAGATGTGTGGGGGTTTTACGGCCTTTGCTGTTGGCATCATGGACATGGTCGTCAAAGGTGAGCTGATTCCACTCTTCGGGCATTTCCAGCAGATGATATTTCTGAAGCTGCCGACGAATCAAGCCGGGTTTGCCCGATGCTGTTTTCCGAAAATCATGGGCCAGTTCCAATTGACGGCCATAGTGCCCCCTGGCCCTTACCATCTCTTTCATTAACTGTAGCAACACCCGGGCAGAGTTCAGCGGCATGGGACCTGTGCTGGTGTCAATGATCTCAGCTCGTAACCCCTTTAATGCCTGGATGCGGTTCTCCTCATCTCTCCGTTCCAGAGAATTGAGCAAATGCACCACGGAGTAGGCAATACGAAGCCCTTTAGACTCTGCCAACTCCTTAATTCCCAAGGGATGAAAAAAGGGGTAATAAAGTTTTTGGGTATACCCCAGAGATAGCGGGCTGTCATAAAGATCATTGACAATTTTAATCAAATCATGATCCCTGGTGTCAAAGAAAAAACGGGGAAACAAAGGGCTTTTTTCATGCCGCCTTGGCGATTTGTAATCCATTTATATTATCTCCTTTTTGTTCCTTATCTGCCTGGCGGTTCATAAAAAACCAGCAAGAACTCCCTGATCCTTTAGTT
>CAYSSE010000456.1:0-3356 GCA_964433355.1 uncultured Desulfocicer sp. | reverse complement strand
GTTTCTCTTATGGCTGCAATGTTTTTGATAATTTTAGATAATGACATTTCAAAGAGAGGGCTGATGCCCATGATTCAAAGGGAATTTAGAGACTGTTTACCTGATTTTAATAATTAAAAATTTAGAGTTAATTGATACTTTCTGACATAAGAAGCCTGAAAATTTGCTTTGTAATGATTGAAAGAACAGCATCATTTAAACACTTTCCTTGCATAAGCAAATTTTTCATCACACAATCATCCGGGAGATTTTATGTCCAATCCATTTTTTGAAAAGCCCATACTGAACTCACCCTATGACTATCCGAGCAGACATTGGGAATTGGATCAAACAGGACAGCCAACGCAGAAAATCATAAATAAAAGACGTGACGCATCCTTTGTGACGCCTATTCCGAAACCGCGTAAGCGGAAGGGTCAGGCTGAACAGGCTGAATTATTTCCCCACGAGCTATCCTCAGAAAAACAAAAATATGACCATACGGCATTGATCAATGCCGTTCGCAGGGAAGTAAACAAGTGGCGTAAAATACCCAATGCCAACGAATGGCGAGTCTCACCGGAAACCGCCCGCCTGCTTCAGTTCTGGCGGCATCATAAATTTTCAGGTATCCGACCGTTTTTCTGTCAGGTGGAGGCAGTAGAAACTGCCATCTGGCTGACCGAAGTGGCTCCACAGATGGGAAAATTAGAAAAAAGTTTCCTCAAGGAATTGGGTAATGCTAACAGTGAAGCCAATCCGGGACTGAACCGTCTGGCACTGAAACTTGCAACCGGAGCCGGAAAAACAACGGTGATGGCAATGCTCATTGCCTGGCAGACCATCAATGCCGTTCGAAATCCCAACAGCAAGAAATTTACCCGTGGATTTCTGATTGTTGCGCCAGGTATCACCATCCGTGATCGCTTACGCGTTTTGATGCCCAATGACCCGGACAGCTATTATAAAAATCGCGAGGTGGTGCCCGTGGATATGCTGTCCGATCTCAACAAGGTCAAGATTGTCATTACCAACTACCACGCATTCAAACTGCGTGAACGCATGGGAATTTCAAAAGGCGGGAGACGTCTACTCCAGGGCCGTGGAAAACCACCAGTTGAAACTCTGGAAACCGAAGGCCAGATGCTGCAGCGTGTTTTGCCCGAACTGATGGGATTGAAAAATATTATAGCGATCAATGACGAGGCCCATCACTGCTACCGGGAGAAACCGGATGAAAATCCCGGAGAAAAACTGAAAGGGGATGAAAGAAAACAAGCTGAAAAAAACAAGGAAGCAGCAAGACTTTGGATCAGCGGTCTTGAGGCAGTTAACCGGAAATTAAAATTGAGCCGTGCCTTTGATCTTTCCGCCACACCCTTTTTCCTCAGTGGCTCCGGTTACATTGAGGGGACTTTGTTCCCGTGGACCATGAGTGACTTTTCTTTGATGGATGCCATCGAATGCGGCATTGTCAAGCTTCCCCGGGTTCCAGTGTCTGAAAATATCCCTGGAAATGAGGTTCCCATGTTCAGGGAATTATGGAAACACATTGGCAAAAAAATGCCTAAAAAGGGCAGAGGCAAAAGCAAACCCCTTGATCCCTTAAGCATTCCTGTGGAATTGCAAACGGCCCTGCAGGCACTTTACGGCCATTACGCGAAAACTTACCAACTTTGGAAAAAAGAAGATCTCAACGTGCCGCCATGCTTTATTGTGGTCTGCAACAATACGTCCACATCCAAACTGGTCTACGATTATATTTCCGGGTTTGTCCGTGAACATGAAGATGGCAGTTCCAATGTGGTCAACGGCCGGCTGGAACTGTTCCGCAACTTTGATGAACATGATAACCCGCTGGCCCGCCCCAACACCCTGTTGATCGACAGCGAACAGCTGGAATCCGGCGATGCCCTTGATAAGAATTTCAGAGCACTGGCCGCCGATGAAATTGAACGGTTTAAACGGGAAGCCATGGAGCGTGGCGGGGATCTGGCCAATCAGCTCATGGCGGGGAAAAACATCGACGACGCTACCCTGCTGCGTGAGGTCATGAACACCATCGGAAAACCCGGAGCTCTTGGGGAATCCGTCCGTTGTGTGGTTTCGGTATCCATGCTGACCGAAGGCTGGGATGCCAACACTGTGACCCATGTCCTTGGGGTTCGGGCTTTCGGAACCCAGCTACTGTGTGAGCAGGTGATCGGACGTGCCCTGCGCCGCCAGTCCTATAATTTAAATGAAGAAGGGTTGTTTGACGTCGAATATGCCGACGTCCTCGGAATCCCCTTTGATTTTACCGCCAAACCAGTCATCATCAAACCGAAACCGCCCCGCCCCACAGTCCAGGTAAAGGCGGTTCTGCCCGAGCGCGAAGCTTTGGAAATAGGGTTTCCCCGGGTGGCCGGATACCGGGTGGAGCTGCCGGATGAACGTCTGACTGCATCATTTAATGAGGAGTCGGTTTTTGAACTCACCCCGGCCATTGTCGGCCCGTCAATCACCAAAAATTCCGGTATTATTGGTGAAAGCGTGGATCTGAGCCTGGAGCATATCAGGGACATGCGTAAATCATCACTGCTGTTTCATCTCACCCAACGGCTGCTGTACACCAAATGGTGTGACCCCGGGGAAGCCCCCAAGCTTCACCTGTTCGGGAACCTCAAACGACTCACCAAACAATGGCTGGATACCTGCCTGGTCTGCAAAGGCGATACCTACCCCGGTCTTTTGATGTACCAGGCCCTGGCAGATATTGCCTGTGAACGGATTACCGCAGCCATCACCCGGGCCGAACAGGGCAACCGCCCCATCAAGGCTGTGCTCGATCCATACAACCCGACAGGGTCCACACAATATGTGAACTTCACCACCACCAAAACCGATCGTTACGAAACCGACAGCCGGCGCTGCCAGCTTAACTGGGTTATCCTTGACAGTGACTGGGAGGCTGAGTTCTGCCGCGTGTCCGAAGACCATTCCAGGGTATTGTCATACGTAAAAAACCATAATCTGGGGTTTGAGGTTCCCTATCGGTACGCTTCGGAAACGCGTATCTACCGGCCCGACTTCATTGTCCAGGTGGATGACGGTAAGGGTGCCGCTGACCCCCTCAACCTGGTAGTTGAAATCAAGGGATACCGGGGGGAAGACGCCAAGGAAAAAAAATCCACCATGGACACTTACTGGGTGCCTGGTGTAAATAACCTTAAAACATATGGGCGCTGGGCATTTGCTGAGTTTACCGATGTGTTCCGCATGCAAGAAGATTTTAAAGAAAAAATTAAAGAAGAATTCAACCGGATGCTGGAGAGTGCTCTCGTTAAATAAGTGATTTAAGGAACTGAAATGGCCAAAAAGAAACAACCGCTCACCGT
>CAYSSE010000455.1:0-3373 GCA_964433355.1 uncultured Desulfocicer sp. | reverse complement strand
CATAGGCTTCCGTTTCTCTACCCGGCACATACTTTTGATCCTTTTTATATTTAGCACTCACCCACACCTGGAAGAGCTGGCTGTGCACCGGATGCACCTTGGCCAGAATCGTTATGTTGGCCTTGGCAGGATCATCGGTGACCATCACCTCTCTGTACCGGGCAAGGTAGTTGGCCACCAGTCCAAAGGCATTTTCAAAATAGCGTATATTCCCGGGATTCTCTTTTTTTACATACACAATGGCTTCATCCCGCTCCATGGTGTTGAAAAGACAGCTCAGATTCCTTGAAAGATAGGCAGCCAGAAGATCCGCCTGTCGCTCGTTAAAGGGAAGGGGGCGAAGCCCCAGCAGATATTCATCGGGACGTCTCTCTTCAAGGGCCTTTTTGTGCATGGCAGAGGGCTTTCCCTGCCATGAAATTCCAAAGCCTGTCACCCACCTTTTTTCAGCAATGTCCAAGGCCCTGATCTTGACATTGAGCTTTCCATTGACACTTGAAATGGAGGTATCAATGCCCACATAGTATTTCTCTTTCATGGATTCATTGCATGCCACCTCTTTCAGGCTGGTATGGTGCTCCCACGGCTTGGTGGACGGACGCCACACCAGACCAATGCCGGGTTTTGTAAGAAGCCCGTCGATCATCTCTTCACGAAGCTGGGAAGTTAAGGCATCAATTTGTGCCTCAACATTATCCCTGTCCATGCCCACCAGAAGAAAGGGTTCTCCCTTGAAACGAGGATTGTCCCCCAGCTCTCTGATTAAGTAGGGCACCGCCACATATTCCACCCACTCTTCCAGGCTCATCTTTTTTTCCACATGGCTGTTGCTATGTTTGGGGACAGTGGCGCACCCAGAGACCACCAGACAAGAGATAAAAACCGTAACTATCATTTTTTTCAACATGATAAACTCCATTTAATATAGTTTCATCAAGAGCTTCCTTCCAACTTCCTCCACTTGGTCATCCACTTAGGGCTCCGACTTGTGTTATTGGCATTATCGTTGGGGATTCCGGCCTTGGGTAGATCACACGCAAATAAAACAGGCCAGCCCCCCTGGTACCACCAACTGACCGGGGTGGAGGGTGTTGTGATCGAGCCTTCTTACTCTACTGAAACGTTTGGTTTACGTCCAGATAATACCCCAATTTTTTCATACGCTCAATACTGCTTCTTTTTTCCCTTTGTGTATCAAACAACAAAACAATATATGTTTCACCCAATGAGGTTCTAAACCAGTCCAGGCGAACCTCCGGCGCATTTTCTTCAAAAAAATTAAAAAAATTTCTTGCAAGCAATGGATTATGGAAAAGAATAACCGGAAGTTTATTGCCCGGCTTGTATTTCGTTCTTTTGGTTTTCGCCGTTTTTTTAAATTTTGTCTCTGCTTTTTTACTTGTTTTTTTGGGAATGCGTGCTTCTTTTTTTGATCTATTTTCTGTATTTGAAGCCAAAGTTATTCGTAAATTTTCCGCCTCACCTGGCATGGCCCCCTTCAACACCTGTTGAAGATGATGATACACATATCCACTATACCAGTTGGCCCCTTGGGGAATGTCGCTTGATAGCGCCCCTTTGGAAATACGACCCGGTCCATAATTATAAGCCGCAACGGCAAGGTGAACGTCCCCATCATAACGGTCCATGAGCATTTTAATGTATCTGGCACCCGCCCTGATATTTTTGCAGGGATCGTACAACTCTTTAATGGAATTAAACCCCAGATCACCGGCAGTTCCGGGCCACTGGATCTGCATGATACCATAACACGACGCCGAGGATTTGGCCCGGGGGTTGAAATCCGATTCTCCCCGTGCAAGGGCCAACAGCAGCGTCAAGGGGACATCATATTTTTGGGCTGCCTGCCTGAAACAATGCTCATAGGGATATATCTTCGCGGGTTCAAGATTTGTATCATTGTTCAGATATGCTTTCCAAGTGGCCCCATAATCCAGTTTCTGGATTTTCATCCTCGCTCCATGGGCGCCGCTGTGTAAAAACAGGGGTCCAAACACCAAAATAACAATAGTTATGCAGGTCATCCATCTCATATTGATCTCCTTTACCGGGGATCCAAACAAATTAAAAAACAGCAGATACCAATAGCGTATCCCCTTTTCAGATTAAACCGGAGAATAAGCCCACTCAAGCCCCCGTCCTTAAAAGAGCTAAGAGGGTACACCCATAACCGGCTACCGCCATAAGGCGGGACAGTTATAATTGTCATTATTATGGCAATCCATTTTTCTTCCAGGATTGCAGTCAACATATTGTTTAAAAACAGCACGTTAACTGCGTCATAAAATTTCATAATTACGTCATCATTGCGTCATGCCCTCGAAAGTATCCCGCTTTATGGCGGTAGCCCCCATAACCGTATTTACCGTTTTGTAAAGGCCCTGTTATTCAAGGGAAACCTCCCCGTTTTCAAGGATGACAAGGTCTCCGCCTTTTTGGTCCTTCATTAGACGACTTATTCGGTTTGAAATATCCGAAGACAATTCTACGCCATAACTCACATCTCCGGTGCCGAAGGCCGCCACAACAAGTTTGCCTGCCCTTATTATTTTATCGGGTACGGTTCGGATATCCATCTCATATATTTTTTCAGGAGAAGGCGATGATAAAAATGAAACCCGCCCTGAAGCGCTAACCTTCAATTGCCACCACTTGCCTCCGGAAAGCATATGCAGTCTAACTTTACCCCCCTGTTGCAAAAGTTGCAATAAAACCCCATTGGAATCAAATCCAAGGGTAAATCCCTCTTTGTCATCTAATTTCGTTGAAGTGCCCTCTTGAGCGATTTTCGTTTCAGGGGTCGTCTCGGCAACTTTAGATGGCTCCTGTTTTTTCTCCGGTTTTTCTTTTTCTGTCTCAGAAGACTTGAACCCCTTATGGGCATTCAATTTATTCTGTGCAGAATCAAGCCGGTTTAATGTTTGTTTTGCATCTTTCAAATCGGCACCCATTGCGTCCAGGGCTGCCCGCCCCTTATCAACAAGACCCTCTATCCTGGAAAGCGCCATTTGCCGATCCACCAGGGACTTTTCAGCCTTTTCCATCATTGCCTGAAACTGCTGTTCTTTTTCCATGGCCAACTGCACCTTGACATCAATGTCGGAAATCGCCTGTCGTGCATCTGCCATGTCCTCAAGACTTTTCTGGGTAGCAACGTCCAGCTGTTCAATCCAGTCCTGTTGAGCGGTAATTCGGGCAGCCAGTTGCTGGAGCTCTCTTTTTTTAAGAATGATGGTATTGGTCAAAACCATCAGTGACTGTTTTAATTGATCCGCTTTTTTCCTGAGTGATTCAATATCTTTTTGAATCATCTCCCGGGTTGTTATTTTGGGGCGGTTCTCTTGTCCGCTCA
>CAYSSE010000454.1:0-3374 GCA_964433355.1 uncultured Desulfocicer sp. | reverse complement strand
TTCAGCATCTTTAAGGGGCTACCGATGCCAACCCCCAAATCCGTTATAATCAGATAATTTTTAGAACCGGCAAGCGTTAAAGACTGACATTGATTTTTAATTTTTGATTTGAGTGTACAAAAAGTATGGAAACACAACAGACAAAGAAAGATCTGGTGGCGGACTGGGAGTCATTGCAACGGATTTTTATAAGGCCTGAAGATGATGCCTCCCGTGAGACTCTGATCAAATATATGGAGCAAATTCTTTTTGGCCTCCATGATTTTTTAAACAAAAATGTGGGAATTACCGAAGCCATCAGTTTGAAGGCATTGACGGATCTTTACAAAGAAACCGTGATAAACCCCCATCCTGAAAAAAAATTGGCCGATGTTATTTCAGATATTATCGAGGGTATTGCCCCCCGGGCTGTTAATGTGGCATCTCCCTATTTTGTGGGGCATATGACAGCGGCCATTCCTTTTTTTATGGTTCATTTAAAGGCTATTGTGGCGGCTTTGAATCAGAATGTGATCAAACTTGAAACTTCTAAAGTGCTGTCTGTGCTGGAAAGACAGGTTCTGGCAAAAATTCACCGTTTAATTTATAAAAATACCGAAGTATTTTATCAAACCCATGTTCAGAGTACCGATACTACACTGGGGTCTTTTACAACCGGTGGAACAACGGCAAATCTTACAGCTCTTTGGGTGGCAAGGAATCTGTTGCTTAAACCCTTTGACGGATTTGACGGCGTGGAATCCCAGGGTATCGCAGGGGCACTCAACGCCTATTCTCTGGATCGGGCCGTTATTCTGGCCTCTCCCCGGGGACATTTTTCCCTGAAAAAGGCGGGGGGGATTCTTGGCATCGGGCATAATAATGTGATTCCCGTTGATGTGGATGCCCAGCACCGTTTGAATGCCTTAACGCTAAATCAAACCGTTATTGATCTTAAGAAAAATGGTAGAACCGGTATTCTTGCCGTGGTGGGAATTGCCGGTGCCACGGAAACAGGGATTGTGGATCCCTTGGATGACATTGCCAATGTGTGTGAGGATAATGGGCTCCATTTTCATGTGGACGCTGCCTGGGGGGGGCCGGTGATGCTGTCCGAGAGATATGCCCACAAATTAAAGGGCATTGAACGGGGAGACTCTGTGAGCATTGATGGACATAAGCAGTTTTTTATGCCCATGACCTGTGGCATGGTTTATTTTAGAGATCCTCTGGCCATGGATGCCATTGCCTACCATGCCAACTACGTGAACAGAGAGGGTAGTGTGGATCTTGGAATTAAAACCCTGGAAGGCTCCAGGGAGGCCAATTCCTTGATCTTGGACAGTTCCCTAAAAATCATGGGAACCCGTGGGTACGGATTGATGGTGGATCATGGTATTGAAACGGCCCAATGTTTCAGTCAGGCCATTCATGCCCGGGAGTTGTTTGAAATAGTCACAGAGCCAGAGCTTAACATCTTGACCTACAGAATCTTGCCCCCCAAGATCAAAGCGCGGATGATCCTGGCATCTCCCATGGAGAGAAAAAAACTGGAAGATGGGGTGGATCAACTCAATATCATGGCCCAGAGGGAACAGCGGGAAGCCGGTAAGAGTTTTGTGTCAAGAACCCGCATCCGGCGGGAACCCGGGGACATGGAAGGGCAGGTGGTGTTGCGGGCGGTGATCATGAATCCCATGACGGACATGGATATTCTCAATGAGGTGCTGGATGAACAGGAGGAGATTGCAAAAAAAATTTTACAATCTCCTGACCTGTTTTAAAGTAATGGCTTAGCTATCCTTATACTCCTCAAAGTAAAACCTATAAATATCAATGGTAAGTACCCACACATATGTTTTTCGGCATTCCCCAGAGATATACCCTTGATATTTATATTTTTTATTTTGAGGAATATATGCTCGGGTACTTATAATAAAAATGATCGAAACGTGGGCTATACAGGGATGATAACGATGTTGACCCTTCTGTTATCTGCATCACTGGAGGAGACGGGTTGAGATTCCCCAAATCCCATGATCTGCATCCGTGAGGGATCAACATTGCGCTGGATCAGGGCATCGGCAACGGCCTGTGCCCTTTTCTCAGAAAGCGTCATGTTGTATGCTGCTGCCCCCTTGGTGTCGGTGTGCCCTTCTACGCGGATTCTGGTCTGGGGATAGTCCCTGAGAACTTTGGCCACCCGATCAAGCTCTGAGTAAGCCCCGGGCATTAATGTGGATGAGTTGGTGGCAAAGAATGAATTGGACTTAAATGTTGCTGTCAGAACGTTCTGGGATCTTGTCACGCTGGCTGCTTCTGATGTAGCCATTACATTTCTCAGGGCAGCCTCCTGGCGATCCATGTAAGCTCCAATCTGATTCCCGGCAACGCCACCCAGTGCCGCTCCAATGCCTGCACCAACCAATGTCCCTTGGGTATTTCCCCCAATGACCTGGCCCAGGATGGCCCCAACGCCAGCCCCCACAAGAACCCCTTCTTTGGTTTTACTCTCCTGGTTTGTGGTTCCCGCGCAGGATACGATAAAAAGAGAAAGAATCAGCAAAACAGTTAATCGCATTTTTTTCATGGTACACTCCTCAAATTGTTGTTTTTTTATCAAAATGATGCAAACCCCTATCTATTCTGAATAGGTACGATTTACTTAAAAATGACATTCGTCTGGATGATATTTCTTTGATGACAGGTTTTTGAAGTTGACTTTTATGACTCCCTTCCCAACTATATTAAATGCAAAATGAGTATTTATCATCAATCCAGATTTTGGCATGTCATGTTATAAATCTAATCGTTGCTGTGATTTTTATCAAGGAATAAATATGGAGCATGAAATTTGTAAGCCTTATTAGGCTGGATATTGATATGATTCCAAACTTAGGAAGAGTTTGAAATAACTTTTTCATTGTGGAGACAGGGCTTAAAACCATGAATGCAATTTTAGGTGTCAGGTGGCATGCCCATTGACAGGCTTTCTTCTTTGAAATTCAACATGAAGCAGAACTTTACAAATGCTCAAGCGTGGCGTATATTTTGGAGATGTTCGCATTGGGTGTTCCTTTTAAATTTATAGTATAGGAATTTCCATTTTATGAAGTGTTAAATCAACGGGTTGTAAAAAGCCCGCCCAAAGGGCGCTAAGTTCTTAGTTCTTATTTTAGTGTTATTTTGACAAGAGAATAAAAAAAGTTTTTGGTTCTGGCTTTTCCAAGTTCGGAATGAGCCCGAAATAACTTTTTCATTTCGGAGGCTGGGACAGGTTTTGCAGAGATGGAGACAGATTTAAAAACTTGTCCCTAAGCGTAGATGCCTAAATATGCGGCATACAGCCATTTTCTATATTCGTTGTGCCCGATAGGGCATGGGTGTTATATGAA
>CAYSSE010000453.1:0-3376 GCA_964433355.1 uncultured Desulfocicer sp. | reverse complement strand
CCTCTTTCCCTTTATTGGCAGCAAGGTAGGCCTCTCCCTTTGCTTTGTTGTCCTGGGCAGCGACTTTCATTTGTGCCATCTGTTTCTCCCGCATTTTATTTTGAAAAACAGTCATGGCCTCTTTCATTTCTTCCTGGGTCAGAGTGGACTCCCCTTCTCCCTGGCTTTCTTTAAACCCCTGGAAAAAAGACGCCACATTGACATCAAAATCCCGTTTAAGATTCTGGCCGATATTGTACCCCAGGGAATAACTTATTTTTTCATCTTCCGTTGTGATTGCTTTCTTGGTTTCATCAGCGTTGACACCATACCAGGCAGGGCACAGAACCAATGCAAAGACAGACAGTGCAACCATTTTTTTAAAACCGATCACGGGACTCCTCCTATAAATTAATGTAATGCAACATTTAGATATAAATTCCACTGTCTTTGCTATCAGAATTGGGGACAAATGGCAATAAAGTTCTCCTATCATTTGATGATCAGTTTTTTTTATGCAGATAGATATGAAGAAAGGGTCAGGCTTCCATTATGGGTATTATTGATAAAAAATCCCCGGGGATTACATTTTTTTCCTTAACACATGGGCAATCCACGTTTCTCCCGTTGCCAGGAGAGAATGGGTTTTTGAAGTATTCAATATTTTAAGGCAAATCTGGTGGAATATAGATTCCAGGGCAGCGTCCTGCCACAGGTAAAACCGTCTGCCTTTTTTATCCTCCCGGATACCATTGCCCTGTTTCAAGGAAAGAAACAGTATTCCTCCTGGTTTCAGGCCAGTTATAATATTGGTCAAAAGAGGGGACAACTCCTCCCAGGAAACATGGACAAGGGCACCGGTTAAAAGTATGGCATCCACGGCCAGCCCGGAAAAGTCAAAGGTATTAAAATCCCCCTGTATCACCTGACACCCTGAATGCGCCGCAGCCAGCCGGGCAAGCCCCTGGGAGCGCTCCAGCCCCACAGCCTTAAAACCTCTTTGTTTAAGCCATAAAAGATCCCTGCCTGATCCACAGCCCACATCCCATACCTCCCCCCCGGGGGGCAGATATTTTACCACAGGGTCCAGGAAAGGCGTTGAATCCACATGAACCGTGTCGTCGAAATAAGATTGAAATTTTTTATGATAATAATCCATTATAATCACAACAATTCTGCCAGGGCTTCCATGCTGATTTTCTCCACAAGGGCATTTCCAATACCGTTTAAAAAAACAAAGCTGATGGTATCATTTTCTTTTTTCTTATCCCGGGTCATGGCATCCAGCGCCTGTTTTGCATCAACCGCACAAACAATGGGCAGATCCAGCCGGGTGAGTACCCGGGAAATTCGCTGGCACTCTTCCAGGGTTAAAAGGCCCTTTTTCCGGGAAAATTCAGCAGCGGCAACCATGCCCACCCCCACAGCCCGCCCATGGCCCATGCCGGTTATTTTTTCCAGGGCATGGGCAAGGGTGTGGCCAAAATTAAGTTTTTTACGCTCCCCGGCCTCCCGTTCGTCCCGCTGAACCACACCGGCCTTGAGCTTTACAGAATCAATCACCAGCCGGTTGATGACATCGTGATCCAAGGCCAAGGCTTTTTCACAATTTTCTTCAATATAATCCAGCATGGCTGCATCGGCAATAAGGGCGTGCTTGACGATCTCCCCAAAGCCATTGGAAACCTCTTCAGGGGGCAGGGTTTTTAAAAGTGCGGTGTCGCAGATAACAAATTCCGGCTGACAAAACACCCCCACCATATTCTTATAGGCATCAAGATTAACCCCGTTTTTGCCCCCCACACTGGCATCCACCTGGGAAAGAAGCGTGGTGGAAACAAAGCCGAATTTAAGCCCCCGCATGTAGGTGGAGGCAACAAACCCCGTGATATCACAAACAATGCCACCACCAATACCCAGTATAAAAGTGGAGCGATCCGCCCCAAAATCAATGAGTTCCCTATATATTTTCTCCACGGTGACAAGGGTTTTAATGCCCTCTCCCGTGGCAATGGTAATTACTGGAACCTGGGGAAAATCCTGTTCCCAAGCTGCCTTTACATTGTGATCAGTGATCACAATCACTTTTCCCTGGGGCAGGTACTGCCCCGCATTTTTCAGGTACTCTCCCACATGTATTTTCGAAATACCGTTGGCCCCTTCAACTTGAATGGTCTTCACACAAATACCCCTTTAATGCCGTGAATGGCGTTGATTTTGACACTATTTGTATTTCTGCGCAGATACAGGTGTCAAGAAAAAAATAATTTGAGTTCATAGCCCGAAATGCATTATGATAAAAAATCAAGATCCATTCCATTACCAAAACAGAGCAAGCCAGGGGGTAAACCGTGACATTATGGGAAAAGGTAAAAGGCGAATTCATTGATATCATCGAGTGGACCGACGACACGCCAGACACCATGGTTCACCGATTTTTACGGTATGATAATGAAATTAAATACAATGCCCAACTGGTGGTGAGGCAGTCCCAGGCAGCAGTGTTTGTTAATCAGGGGAAGGTGGCAGATGTTTTTTCTTCGGGGCAATACAGCCTGACCACCCGGAACCTGCCCATACTCTCCACTCTGATGGGATGGAAATATGGGTTTCACAGTCCTTTTAAAGCTGAAGTCTACTTTGTCAGCCTCCAGAATTTCCCCAATCTAAAATGGGGCACCAAGAATCCTGTTATTTTAAGAGATCCGGAATTCGGGCCGGTACGTCTCAGATCCTTTGGCACCTATGTGGTGAAAATAATTGATCCAGGACGATTCATCAAGGAGATCACCGGTACCCAGGGGCATTTTTCCCTGGATGGCGTTGTGGAACAGCTACGTAATCTGATTGTCTCCCGATTTTCCGACCTTTTGGGTGAAAAGAAAATCCCGGTGCTGGATCTGACTGCCAGTTATGATGAGCTGTCAGCCATCCTCACCCGCATCATTGCCCCGGAATTCCTTGAATATGGCCTGGATATTACAAAATTATTGGTGGAAAACATCTCCTTGCCTGTGAGCGTTGAGGAGGCCCTGGATAAAAAAAGTAGCATGGGCATTGTGGGAAACCTGGATGACTATTTCAAATTTCAGTCTGCCAATGCCATGGCAGCCGCAGCAGAGAATCCCGGGGGAGATGCATCCGCCGGTGTAGGCATGGGCATGGGATTTGCCATGGCCAACCAGATGGGTCAGGCCATGATGCCCGGACAAAAGAACGCTGCCCCCCCATCTCCTGTGGCCACACCGCCCCCCATCCCGGATCAGCCCTTGGGAATTATCTATTACCTTGCCGTTAAGGGAAAACAGCTGGGTCCCCTGGGACAGGATAAAATCATCCACAATATTAAAATCGGAAAAATAAAACCTGAAATGCTCATGTGGCGCCAGGGACTTAA
>CAYSSE010000452.1:0-3379 GCA_964433355.1 uncultured Desulfocicer sp. | reverse complement strand
AAATCCAATGGGAGAGTTAAATGGATTTAAAAAACCGCCACCCACGCCCAAGCCTATCTATGAACATAGACTCAGTGGCACGGTTCATCAGCCAGCTTCAATATCAATCCGGAGAAATCCCCTGGCACATTGATGGAAAGACAGATCCCTGGGATCTTGTGGAATCCGCCATGGGGTTAAACATCGGCGGTTTTTACGACGCCTCAAAACGGGCCTTTGGGTGGATGGCCAAAAACCAGAACAGCAACGGGTCCTGGTATTCATCTTATATAAAAGGGATTCCCGAAGATCGAACCATGGAAACCAACATGACAGCTTACATTGCAACGGGGCTGTTGCACACCTGGATCACCACCCGGGATACCTCTTTTCTTAAAACCATGTGGCCCTGCATGGAAAAGGCCATTGATTTCAGCATCAGCCTCCAGACGAACAGCGGCGAGATCTACTGGGCAAAAAGCCCCTAGGGCAACATTGATCCCATGGCTCTTTTAACCGGGTGCAGCTCCATTTATATGAGTTTGAAATGTGCCCTGACCATTGCCCGACTGCTCAACAAAAAACGCTCCCTGTGGGAAACGGCTTTTTATAAACTGGGACGATCCCTTAAAGAAGACATATCTCTCTATAATATCAGTAAATCTCGATTTTCCATGTATTGGTTCTATCCCATTTTATCTGGGGCACTCACCGGAGAGGCAGCCACCCGGCGCATTGAAAAATATTGGAAAAAATATATCATTGAAGGACAAGGCGTTCGGTGTGTGTCGGATCGGCCCTGGGTCACCATGGCTGAAACATCGGAATTGGTGCTTGCCCTGTCTGCCATGGGCAATGTCAAGCTTGCCCGCATCGTATTTTCCTGGATACAGGAACGCACCTACGAGGATGGCACCTTCTGGTGTGGGTATACTTTTCCGGACATGGTCATCTGGCCCGAAGAGAAAATTTCCTGGACCAATGGGGTGGTTCTCATGGCAGCGGATGCCCTTTATGGGCTGACCCCAGCGGCCCGGCTCTTTGCCCATGATGCCTGGGAGGGCTTTATCTTTAAAGAGTGTGCCGGGGAAACAATGCCATGAGACGGGATCATCGCCCCTATTTTATCAAAAAGATCTGGTTTGGCATCTTAAAATTTCACCTCAGCCATTTTCTGGAACCCCAGATGCAACATCTGGGTGCCAATGCCTTTGTGGTAAAACCCTGGCATGTAGAGATTTTTGGCGAACCTGTAACCATTGGGGATAACATTACACTTCTGGCATCATCGGATAAAAAAACCCGGCTCACCGTGTGGACAGACAAAAAAGAGGTTCCCGGCATCACTATTGGTGATCATGTACTCATCTCCCCGGGGGTCAGGATCAGCGCGGCCCAAAGTATTGTCATTGGAGACAACTGCATGATTGCCAGCAACGCCTATATCACGGACTCGGACTGGCATGGCATTTATGACCGGAGCCTGCCGCCAGCCACGGCCCATCCTGTAATTCTTGCCCCCAATGTGTGGATCGGAGACAGTGCCATTGTGTGCAAGGGGGTTAGTATTGGAGAAAACAGCATCATCGGGGCGGGCAGCGTGGTCACAGGGGATATCCCTGCCAATGTCATTGCTGCGGGGAATCCGGCAAAAATCATCAAATCCCTTGATCCTGACAAAAAAATCACCACCCGCAAAGATCGATTTGGCGACACAGACACCATTTCCATGAACCTGGATCTCCAAGAGCAGGCCCTGCTCAAAGGGAATACCTTGATTGGCTGGCTGCGCCACCTTTTAATCCCCACCAAAAATGGTTAAAGGAATATGAAATTTGATTTTCAAACTGAAACTCAAGTTTAAAGAACGCATCGGCATCGTGGCGGACATATCAACCCTGCTTGCCAGTCATAAATTTAATATCATTTCCATGGATGTGGTCAGAAGTTCCAGAGAGGCCCATGTATACATGGAAATCGAAAACCGGGAAACGCCCCTGGCAAAGCAAGAAATCCTGAGATTGATGGCGGAAATAAAAAATTTAAAAGAAGCCCTATTCATAAATATTCTACCCCAGGAAGAACGGGCAAACCGTTTCCGCGTGGTGTTGGACAACATGCGGGACGGGGTTATTTCCATTGACAGGGAGGGGCGGATTACCACCATCAATGAGGTGGCCTGCCAGGTATTTAACTGCATGGCGGACAAGGTGCTGGGGAAAAGTATCCAGCAACTGGATCTGCCGGAATATGCCATACTTCAATCCCTGGAAGGCATCACCCTTGATAATGTAAAGCAAAGTATCATCACCCCGGGGGGGCGCCGGTATCAGTATATATCCACATGTAAACCCATTCGGGACTCTTCGGATCACATTGTGGGGGCGGTGGAAATTGCCAAGGACATGTGGGAAATTAAAAAGCTTGCCCAGACATTGTCTGAACCCGGGCACACCTCTTTCAGTGACATCATAGGTGATCACCCCACCATACAAGAGGCCATTGCCTTTGCCCAGAAGATTGCAGCCACAGATGTCACCGTTGCCATACAGGGAGCAAGCGGCACCGGCAAGGAACTCTTTGCCCAGGCCATCCACACCGCATCCAATTGCCAGGGGCCCTATATCCCCATCAATTGCGCCGCATTGCCGGAACATCTGCTGGAGAGTGAACTATTTGGATACCTGGGGGGCAGTTTCACCGGCGGTAAGAAAAAAGGAAAAAAAGGACTGTTTGAAAAGGCGGCCCAGGGTACGGTATTTCTGGATGAAATTGCGGAAATGCCATTGGGATCCCAGGCCAAACTATTGAGACTTCTCCAGGAAAAGGCGGTGAGACCCATTGGAGGGGCAACGGAAATCCCCATCAACACCCGTATCATTACTGCCACCAACAAAAATTTGGTTAAACTCGTTGAAAAAAATGCCTTTCGGGAAGATCTATACTATCGCATCAATGTACTGCCCATTCACATCCCTCCCCTGCGCCAGCGGGTCAGCGACATCCCCATCCTGGCGGAACATTTTTTATTTCAACTGTTGATCAAGCTGAAAAAGAAAATGGCTCTGATCACCCCCAACGCGCTGGACAAACTGCTTCTCCACGACTGGCCGGGGAATGTCCGGGAATTAAAAAATGTCATTGAACGGGCCGCTTTTTTAAGTACCGGAGAGACCATTGACAAAGACAGTATTCTTTTCAGCCACGAAATGAACCAGCCAGGGGATCAGCCCATGGTCAGTGTGAACGGCCACACCATTCGCCCCATACGGGAGCAGGTGGCGGATCTTGAAAAAAAAATCGTCAAGCAAGCCCTGGAAAAAATGGGAACCGTGAGAAAGGCCGCCCTTACCCTGGGAATTTCCCACCCTGCCCTGTTAAAGAAGATGAAAAAATATGA
>CAYSSE010000451.1:0-3388 GCA_964433355.1 uncultured Desulfocicer sp. | reverse complement strand
AGCGGAGGCGGGGACAGATTTGAAAATCTGTCCCCCTAAGCAAAAGTGCCACTAACGCAAACCTGGCCTCTTTTTACTGATATCAGCTCCAAAAACCCTTTTGAAAAAGGTAAATCCATGACTCATCAATGTATTATTTATGAGAAAAAAGAAAACATCGGCGTCATAAAACTAAACAGACCCCGGGTACTCAATGCCATGAATCGTCAACTCTGGCTGGAAATGCTGGAGGTGCTTGAAACGGTGCAACAAGATAAAGAGGTCAAGGCCCTGATCCTTACCGGGGAAGGCCGGGCCTTTTCCACCGGAGCGGATCTTAAGGACTCCCGGGACAGAAGCATTGAAGATTACAGGATCTATCTCGAATCCCTTCAAGAGGCATCTCGGAAAATCATCCGGTTTGAAAAACCCACCATTGCCGCCATTAACGGGTACGCATTGGGGTCGGGGTACGAACTTGCCCTGGCCTGTGATATCCGCATTGCAGCCAAAGACGCCCTTATAGGATCACCCGAGGCAAGGGTGACCTCTTCGGTGACCGGGGGAGCTTTCCGTCTGGTTCAGGATCTGGTGGGACCTGGAAAGGCCCGGGAGCTTTTGTTCACCGCCGAAAACATCACCGGTGAAGAGGCCGCCAGAATCGGTCTTGTCAACCAGGCTGTTGATCTTGAAAATTTAATGGATGAAGCTTTTAAAATGGCCAAAAAGATTGTGGCCAATTCTGCCTTTTCCCTGAAACTTATTAAAAAAGGCTTTCTCATGGCCCAGGGAGAAACCAGCCTTGAGGCCCTCATGGACTACGAGGTGGAGGCCTGCCTGGCTTGTGTTTCCACCAAAGAAAGAGAGCTGTCGTTGACGGATTTTGAGCAGCGAAAAAAAGACTAAACATTCTGGAATAATGCCGCCCCCCCCCCGACGGGCAATGGGCCCGGCCCGGAACCGTTAGACGGCTCAATTGGCCGGTTCCTATTACCCATCGGGGGGGGCTCTGCTGAGGTTGCCCGGAAGTTTTATTTTCTGATAAAACCGCCATGCCCTGACGGACACAACGAATATTGAAAAAGCTGACGTTGTAAGCACCCAGCACCCAGCACCCAAAACCCAGTACCTTCATAATGAGGAAATTCCAATATGCTTGATAACGTACTCAATGCCAGATCCGTTGCCATTGTCGGTGCCTCAAAGAACAAGACCAAACGAGGCTTTCAAGCCATCAAAACCCTCCAGAGAGAAGGATTTGAAGGCGAAATTTATCCCATTAATCCCAAAGAAGAGATGATTGCAGGGCTCAAATGTTATAAAGACATCACAGAAATTGATGGCCCCATTGATCTGGCCTTAATTACCACCCCGGCCCACACCATCCCGGATATTTTAAAACAATGCGGTGAGAAACAGGTCTCAGGGGCGGTGATCATTGCCGGGGGGTTCAGGGAACTGGGTGATAAAGGAAAGGCCCTGGAAGAGCTGATGGTGAAGACGGCCAAGGAGACCGGTGTTCGATTAATTGGGCCAAACACTTCGGGAATGATCAACCTTAAAACCCACATGAACCTTGCGGGAATCCCCGATGTTCCCCAGGGGAAAATCGCCCTGGTGTGCCAGAGCGGCAACATGGCTCTGACCCTTATCACCGAAGCCACCGTGAGAAAACATGAGGGATTCACCTACTATGTGGGGGTGGGCAATGAGTCTGATATAAAGTTCCATGAATACCTTGAGTTCTTTAGAAATGATCCAGACACCAAAGCCATTCTTATGTATGTTGAGGGCATGAGTGAGGGACGAAAATTTCTCCAGGAAGCCTACAAAACAAGCGTTGAAAAACCCATTATTCTATTAAAAAGCGGTCGATCCGACACCGGAAAAAAATCAGCAGGTTCCCACACCGGATCCCTGGCTGGGATGAATGAGGTGGCAAAACCGGCCTATGAACGGGCCGGTATTATTGTCATTGAAAATTCAGATGAACTCTTTCCCGTGGCAAATACCCTGGCCAGCCAACCGCCCATAAAAAACAACTCCATTGCCATCCTGGCCGATGGCGGGGGCCATGCCACTATTGGGGCCGACCTGTTATCGGATTATGGCATTGATCTGCCGGAATTAACGGAGCAGACCCAGAAGAAACTGCGGGCTATCCTGCCCCGGGCAGCCTCGGTGGTGAACCCCGTGGATGTGGCAGGCGGCACGGATTCAGATCCCAGCCTGTTTGCCGATTGTGCCCGGATTATTCTAAATGATCCCAATGTGGGTGGACTTCTCATTGTGGGGCTTTTTGGCGGCTATGGTATCCGGTTTGAACAAAGCCTTGCCGTTGGAGAAGAGGCCGCTGCCCATCAATTGGGAACCATGGCGAAAAAAAAGAAAAAGCCCATCATTGTACACTCTTTGTACAGTGCCTATGAGTCCCATGCCCTGGATCTTTTGCGACATTATGATATCCCGGTTCACGACTCTTTGGATATCTCGTGCAAATGTGTGGCCAGCCTGTGCAACTATGGCAATTATTTAAAATCCTACCATGCGGTCACAAGTTTTGTCTTTAACTGGCATGCCCGGGCCAAAAAAACCGGACAGCAAATCATTGCAAAGGCCCTGGGGGAAAATCGCCATGTGCTTCTGGAAAACGAAGCAAAACAATTAATCAAACTCCATGGTGCCCCCACCTCCGTGGGCCATGTGGCGAAAAATGAAACAGACGCCTGGGAGATTGCCAATAAAATCCCCGGCAAGGTGGTGATGAAAATTGTTTCACCGGATATTCTTCACAAAAGTGATGCCTGCGGCGTGAAATTAAACTTGAAATCTGAAAATGAAGTGAAACAAGCATTCCGGGAGATCATTGAAAATGCAGAAAACTATCGCCCCGGTGCAGATATCCGGGGGGTTCTTGTCACCCCCATGGCCCAGAAAGGTCTTGAGCTGATCATTGGCACCAAGATTGATGAGCAGTTCGGGCCTGTGATCATGTACGGGCTTGGGGGCATTATGGTGGAAATCATGAAGGATGTCACCTTCTGGGTGTTGCCCGTCTCCCCCACCTCTTGTAAAAAAATGATCAAGGATACAAGATCCTCTGTTCTTCTGGACGGTATCCGGGGCCAAAAGGGCTATGATAAAAAATCGTTGAAAAAAATAATTTTCATGTGTTCCGAACTTATTGAAGCCTACCCGGAAATACAGGAAATGGATCTTAATCCCGTGATTCTCTACGAAAATGGGTTGGATGTGGTGGATGCCAGAATTATTCTCAAAAAACCGGAGCCCGCAACTTGATGAGCATAGAAAACAAATTAACTCTTTACAAAAATAATTTGAACTTGTAGCTTTAGTAAACTACCGCTACCCTAAAGGGATAGCGGCTTTTTAAAAAGCCGTAATTTTT
>CAYSSE010000450.1:0-3401 GCA_964433355.1 uncultured Desulfocicer sp. | reverse complement strand
ATTTGATAAACAAAAAAAATCGGCTTTGCTGGCCATTGCGCAATTATCAAGGATAGCTCAATAAAAAAATACTATTTAGCACTACAGCGACACTTTCATGATCTATCCTGTTTTGAGGATTCTAAGTAGCCACACATATGTTTTTCGGCATTCCGCAGAGATATGTCATTTATATTTATGGGTTTTATTTTGAGGAATATATGCTCGGGTACTTAGAGGCAGGAATCACATTTTATTATCAAGAAGGAGGATTAAATGGACGATTATGCACAATATGAAGCAGATTGTGAGAAAATACGAAAAACCAACGATAAATTATTGAATGATTTTGGGAGTTGGTTAAAAGCTTCGAAATTAAAGGAAAAAACAATAAAGAGACATATTGATAATGTTGATTTTTATATAAATGAGTTTCTCCTGTATGAAGATGCTGTGGAAGCCAAGAATGGTGCCATTGAGATCGGAATGTTTTTGGGATACTGGTTTATCAGAAAAGCAATGTGGGCCAGCCCTGCTCAAATAAAAAGTAATGCGGCAAGTTTAAAAAAATTCTACACGTTTCTTTTTGAAAAGGAACTGATCGAGAAAGAAGATCTTGTTGATTTAAAAACAAGCATAAAAGAGGATATGCCAGAATGGATCGCAACAATAGATCGTTATGATGATGACTCAATAACAGATATGGATGAAGTTTGGGGGTTATAACATGTTTGCCATATGAAAATTGGGGGTTGGTCATAACATGGGCCACTTTGTAATAGAAATTTAATAGTGAAAATTAAACTCTATTATTACAGCATCTTGTAATGGGTAAAATTCTATTTCCCGTATGGTGGCCCAACTTATGACCAACCCCGAAAATTGAATTATCATGTAAGGGAATTCATGATAAATAATTATTTTAATTTTAACTCATAACCATTCTATTCTTTTCGGCGAAGGTATTGCGTATAGTGCTATTTTGTGGTACTTAATATATTCACCAAATTTAAAATTTATCAGCCCTGGTTCTATATATGGTATAATTGTTTAAATCGCCCCATAATATATAGAATACAATTTGGATAAAATTAAAATTGACGAAGGGATTTTTACCAGATTCCAGTTTTATTTCCAAATGGGTTTGTCCTGATCATTCCTGCCGTATGGAAATTGGCTTATGATGTGATAGCGTCAACCTGAAGGCAAAATTTAAATTAATAGGAGGGCTTATGTTTAAACAATTGAACCTGCGCAATAGAATGTTATTATCCATCTGTTCGATTGCGTTAATTGCGTTTGCTGTAACCATTGGGATCATCACCACCCAGGCCAACAAATTAATAAAAACCGAAGCCATGGGAAAGGCGGAACAGCTTGGTCACCGATACGGGAACTTAGTCAAGGCTGATCTTGAACTGGCCATGGATGCAGCACGAACAATGGCTCAGATGTTTGAGGGGATGAGGAGCAGTGATAGTGTTCCCCAGAGACAACTCCTTAATGACATGTTGAAAAAGGTGTTGGAGTTGAGTCCGGGATTTGTAGGTGTCTGGACCTGCTGGGAACCCAACGCACTTGACGGTAATGATGAGGCCTTTTCAGGAAAAAAGGGCCACGATAATTCTGGACGGTTTGTTCCATATTGGTACCGGGATGGTGCCAATGTCAGCCTTGTCCCCCTTGAGAGCTATGATGTTCCTGGGGATGGTGATTATTACCAGTTGGCGTTAAAAAGTGGCAAAGAGACCATCCTTGATCCCTATCCCTATGAAGTTGCCGGCAAAGAGATTCTCCTGACAAGCCTTGTGGTTCCCATCAGACATAACAATCAGGTAGTGGGGGTTGCCGGTGTTGATATCTCCCTTGCCTCTTTTAACGAGATGGTCGCCAAAATCAAACCCTATGGCACCGGGAACGTTGCGCTTATCAGCAATGCGGGGATCTACGTTGCCCATGAAGACACCCAGCGGAGCGGCAAAGACATCGGCTCCACCCCTCTGTGGAAAGATATCAAGGCCGCGGTTCGTTCAGGGAAATTCCACACTGCAATGGACCATTCCACCCACCTGGCAACGGATGTGGCGCGCATTGTGGTGCCCGTTCAAGTGGGATTGTCTGATACGCCTTGGGCCTTTCTCGTGAACATACCCATGAATAAGGTGATGGAAGGGGCCAGACGCATCATGTATCTCAGTGTACTCATTGGTGCCGTCTCATTGTTTGTCCTTACACTGGTTGTGTTTTTCATAGCAAAGGGCATTGCTGACCCCATGATTCGCATTGTGAACGGCCTGAAAGATGGTGCATCCCAGGTGGCATCGGCCTCTGGGCAGATATCCTCCGCCAGTCAGTCACTGGCCCAAGGAACTTCTGAACAGGCGGCATCCATTGAAGAGACCTCGTCCTCCATGGAAGAGATGAACTCCATGATCCGAAAAACAGCTGAAAATTCAAAGATGGCAGATACATTGACAAGGGAAGCCAATGGGGTGGTAAAGGAGGCCAATACCTCCATGAAATCACTGACCAGCTCCATGGAAGAGATTTCCCAGGCCAGTGAAGAGACCTCAAAAATTATCAAGACCATTGATGAGATCGCCTTTCAGACAAACCTGCTGGCCCTGAATGCTGCGGTGGAAGCGGCCCGGGCCGGTGAAGCCGGTGCTGGCTTTGCCGTGGTGGCAGATGAAGTTCGTAATCTGGCCATGCGGGCGGCGGATGCAGCCAAGAATACGGCGACTCTGATTGAGGGCACCGTTAAAAAGGTAAATGATGGGTCTTTGCTGGTTGCCAATACAGGAGAGTCTTTCAATAAAGTAGCTGAGAGCACTCAAAAAGTAGGAAATTTGGTGGCTGAAATTGCAGAGGCTTCCAATGAGCAATCCAAGGGCATAGAACAGGTTAATATCGGTATATCGCAAATGGACAAAGTCGTACAGCAAAATGCAGCCAATGCCGAAGAATCCGCCTCCGCTTCGGAAGAGATGAACGCCCAGGCGGAGCAACTCAATCGTTATGTAAGAGAGTTGGTTGTCCTCATCACCGGTAAAAAAAATATTGCCGCCAAAGTAGGACACACTCCTCAGAGAAGGAAAAAGACCATGGCTGTGGCATCTTTATCCCCACGTTCTGGGGCAAAGCCAAAGAGACCCCAGTTGTCTCAAAAAAATGAAATTCGTCCGGAACAGGTAATTCCCTTTGGCGATGATTTTGAAGATTTCTGATTCAGTCATCGGCACACCCTGAACATCTGGATCTTATTTTTTGGAAATTAAATGAGATTTTTGGTGAATAGATGAATATCCCCCACTGAATCAGAGATTCGGTGGGGGACTTTTGGGTTAAAAGCTAAAGTGGATATCAAATGGTCAACAACCCCTACCCTAAAGGGATAGGGGCTTGAAAAAGCTCCTACCTGA
>CAYSSE010000449.1:0-3405 GCA_964433355.1 uncultured Desulfocicer sp. | reverse complement strand
TCCGATCATCCGAATGATTTAACAGGAGTTGTCTGTAATCATTTTAAAATTTCAAGACCAACTATCTATAGATACATTAATGAGTTGATTAAAGATAAGATCATTGAAAAACTTGGTGCGGGGAAACACCCTAATTATCAACTATTCAAAACCACCTCTTCTTGGCATTATAAAAATGATGGGTTGGAAGAAGATGTGCTTTGGTCGAACTGTTTGGCCCCATTGTTAAAAGATCTCAATATTAATGTAAAGAACATTTGCCAGTATGGTTTTACGGAAATGGTCAATAATGTAATCGATCATTCCGAGGCAATGTCTCTAAAGATTAATCTTGTTGTTGATTTCTTTACTGTTGATATAAGGGTGGCGGACGATGGAATAGGTGTTTTTAAAAAAATTCAAGATGATTTGGGGCTTATGCATCCAAACCAGTCTATCTTAGAGCTTGCAAAAGGGAAGTTTACTTCTGACCCTGACAACCATTCTGGAGAGGGGATATTCTTCACATCCAGGGTATTTGATTCCTTTTTTATCCTTTCACATGAATTAACTTTTGCGGGCTTCGGGAATAAGGATGGGACTATGTTAGAACTACCAGGAGATATACCAGGAACTATAGTTTGTATGACAATTGATAAAAGATCGCCAAGGTTGTTGAAAGAAATTTTTGATGAATTTTCTGATCCAGACAAAGACCCCAGCTTTCACAAAACGCGTATTCCGGTAAAGCTTATGCAGCATGAAGGCGAGTCTTTACTTTCAAGATCTCAGGCAAAACGATTAATTTTAAGATTTGACAGATTTACTGAAGTTATCTTAGATTTTGAGGGTGTCACACAAATTGGACAAGCCTTTGCAGATCAAGTATTTAGGGTTTTCATAAATAAACACCCCTCAGTACACTTAATAACAATGAATGCAATGCCTGACGTTGAAAACATGATAAAGAGAGTTCAGTCAACTCAATAATGTCAATACCTTAAGAACAAGGTTCTGGCACCACAAAGCGTGCCAAAGGCGGCTTGTTGTTTGCTGCAAAATATTTTCCAGCCAATTATCATAGGATCTTTAGTCGGCCATCCATATTCGTTTTTCAATCCGGAAAAAACCAGCCACCATCACATGAGTCACATCTGATCCCCTGGCATTGTAAACAAGCATGGAATAGGGATCATACAAGGGCACCAGATGGGGTTGGCGCAGATTAATGGCAATCAGATCCGCCTGTTTTCCCACGGCAAGAGATCCGATGCGATGATCCAGGCCCAACACCCGAGCACCGCCCAGGGTGGCCATCTCCACCACGGATTTTGCCTTGAGAACACAGGGATCATACAGGGCCACCTTCTGAAGCTTTGCCGCCATATCCATTTCTGAAAAAAGATCCAGATCATTATTACTGGCACTGCCATCCGTTCCCAGGCCCACTTCTATGCCCGCTGCCATGAAAGACTGCACCGGTGCGATCCCCGATGCCAGCTTCATATTGCTTTCAGGGCAATGCACCACAGGGGAATTTTTTCTTTTTACAATATCAATGTCTTTTTCATCCAGCCATACACAGTGAACCATGAGGGTATGGCGATCCAAAATATCAAGCCCATCCAGATATTGCACCACAGAATCTGCTCTCTCTCCCTGGTTGGAAAGGACTGTTTCCATTTCATTGCGGGTTTCTGCCACATGAATCTGAAAAAGAACCTCCTGGGAGTCCGCCATCTCTTTGGCGCGTTTAAGGGTTCTGGCCGAACAGGTGTAAGGGGAATGACAAAAAATGGAGGGATGGATTAGGGGATTTTTATTTTTCCATTTATCAATGAATTTTTCTGCAATGGCGATATTTTCACCGGGATCTGGAACTCCAGGTGCGGGAAAATCCATGACCCCCTGGCCCAACACCGCCCGAATGCCCGATTTTTCAACCCCCTTTGCCACATAATCTTCATAAAAATAACCGTCACAGCAGCAGGTGGTGCCAGATAAAAGCAGTTCCCGGCAGGAATGCAGCGCCCATTTTTCGGCAATGGCCGGGCTCATTTGGGCTGCCTCAGCGGGAAACATGTGTTCATGGAGCCAGATATCCAGGGGCAGATCATCAGCAAGCCCTCGGAACAGAGACATGGGCAGATGGGTGTGGCAGTTCACAAGGCCCGGCATCACCAAAAGGTGGGTGCCATCAATGATCTGGCGGTGGGGAGCAGAAGGAAACCCGGCCCCGGATCTAATATCGGCAATGCAATCCCCCTCAACTAAAATAGACCCCTCTTCCAAAATGGCTTTTCCGGGTTCCATGGTGATCAGTATTGCGTTGTTGATGGCGGTGCTGCACGGCTTCATAGAAAACTCCTTTGGTAGTTCAGTTCCGATCATACCCTTCATCCACCAGACGTCCCACAGTATTTCGAGCACTCCTGTTGGCCAACAGATCCACCCTTTCATTTAAGGGATGGCCAGCATGGCCCTTGACCCATTTAAACGTCAACCCCGAATATTGTTCTGTGATGCCAAGCATTCTTTTCCATAAATCAGGATTCAGTGCGGGTTTCCCATCCGATTTTTTCCAGCCACGTCTTTTCCAGCTCTTTGCCCAGCCTTTGGTGATGCCGTTAATGGTGTACTGGGAATCACTGTGGACAACGACCTTCCTTGTTCTAAGGGGGTTCGGAATTTTTTCCAGGGCAGTTATGACTGCCAGCATTTCCATTCGATTATTGGTGGTATATTCAAACCCCTGGGAAAATTCCGTATTTTCGCCATCAAGTATCAAAATAATACCATAACCACCGGGGCCCGGGTTTCCAATGGCAGAGCCGTCTGTATAAATATGAATATCATTGGTGGAACCCACCGGAAGTTTTTTCGTGGTGATTGGAGGAGAAGAATCTTCTTGTTCCTGTTGGCCATGGCGATTGATCAAAACGTTGATATTTTCCGATATCACAAGCCCCTGCTTGACCATGTCATTAAGCACGGGAAAAAATTGTGCCAGCCTGTCAGGTGCATCAACGATATCAATCACAAGGGGCAGATCTTCGGAAAGTCTTAAAATTTTTGATGTGCGTATTTTACTATTTTTTCCAAAGCCCATGATCCCCCGGGTCACCGTGGCTCCGGCCAAACCACGCTTGTGGGCTTCTTCCACAATGGCTTCATAAAGGGGTTTGCGTCCACATCGCTGACTCTCACCAATATAAATTCGAAGCAGTTCCATTTTTGTTTGCATATGTTTGTATCATTCCCGGTTTGTCCGTCACTTAAGTCATTGACATAGTACAATTTACATTACCAAGCCGAATATTTACTTTGTTGTGGGTAGACCAAGATCAGAACATCAGCCCAGCGTGGCGGCTATATGGCCCTTCCCAATGCCATGCCAATAAAAAACATTCCAGTTCCAGCCAGAAG
>CAYSSE010000448.1:0-3428 GCA_964433355.1 uncultured Desulfocicer sp. | reverse complement strand
AAGGGGTAATATTTTTCCACCCGCCACAAAATATCATAATTGGTGCCGGGCCCCGATCTGACATTGGCAATCTTGGAAGTAACAGCCAGTCGCTCCTGGGCAAAAACTCCTGTGGGTAAAACCATAAAGTGCAAGAGTACCATGGTGGAAAAAAGAATTCCATGAAACCCATTATGAGTCAATTTTTTGAACATAGATTTAATAACTTTCATCTGTGCCTCTCTAACTGCCATGGCAGCCCGGATCGCCTCCATAAAACATTTATCCAAATCCCAGAAGTACGCCCCCCTGGTAAAGAAGAAATGAGGCCATCCAGGCCATGGAAGTAGTATATAAAAGATTAAAGCAGGCCCAACCCGCAGAGGTTTCCCGCCCGATGGCAAAGATGGTGGCAAGGCAGGGCACATATAAGAGCACAAAAAGCATCATGGAAAGTGCCGTCAACGGAGTCATGCCCGATTTTTTCAATGCCGCCTTTAATGCATCGGACTCACCGTCACCAATGCCGTACAGAACCCCCATGGTGCTCACCACCACCTCCTTGGCCACCAACCCTGTCACCAGGGCAACCCCCGATCTCCAGTCAATACCCAGGGGGGCAAACAATGGCTCCATGGCCCTTCCCATCCCGCCAATAAAAGAGTGTTCCACTTGCTCCTGATTTTTCAATTTCTCCAGCTCTGCAATTTTTGCAACCATCTCCTGGGGGGCACCCCCATCACTCTCTCCCCCAGCATCGGACATGGCAATATCTGCCTGGCGGCTTATTTTTTCAATGTCGCCCTTATAATCCATGGAATAATTTTCCAGCCGGGGAAAGGTGGACAAGGCCCAGATGATGATGGAGCCCACCAGGATAACACCCCCCATTTTTTTAAGGAACATTTTGCTGCGATCCCACATGTGAATCATGAGACTTTTCAGCATGGGAACCCGATAAGGAGGCAGTTCCATGACAAAGGGGGCATCCTGGCCCCGTAAAATAGTGGATCGAAAAAGTCTCCCCGACCCAATGGCCACCACAATACCCGTAAAATAAAGGCCAAAAATAACCGATCCAGCCCGGGAACCAAAAAAAGTCCCGGCCAGGATAATGTAAACCGGAAGCCGGGCAGAACAGGACATAAAAGGAGTAATGAGAATGGTGAGGATTCTATCCTTTCTATTTTCCAGGGAGCGCGTGGCCATGATGGCAGGCACATTGCAGCCAAAGCCCATGAGCATGGGAATAAAGGATTTCCCATGCAGCCCCACCATGTGCATCACCCGATCCATGAGAAATGCCGTCCGAGCCATGTAACCGGTATCTTCAAACAGGGCGATACAGAAAAAAAGGATGAGAATGTTGGGCAAAAAAACAATAACACTGCCAATGCCCGTCACAATACCATCCAAAAAAAGATCTTTCAACAGCCCCGGGGCCAGGAGAAGATCAAGCCGACCAGATAAAAAGGAAACCCCGGATTGAATCCATTCCATGGGGTATGCCCCCAGAGAAAAGGTAAGCTGAAACATGGCCCAGATGAAAAAAATAAATATGGGAAATCCTAAAAAGCGGTTGGTGAGTACCAGATCAATGTTTCTGGACATGTCCGCCCTTTTCCGGGGGGAAAGGGTCACCACCTCTTTGACAATGCCAGCAATGAATCCGTACCGATCATCGGTGAGGACAATTTCCGGATCATCATGAAAAATGTTTTCCAGCCGGAAACGACTCCGGGCTGCCAGTTGCGTTATCTCTTTTTCAAGCTCCGGGGAGAGTTCCTCCAGACTTTTTTTCACCACCTGATCCGATTCCAAGAGCTTAATGGCTGTCCAGCGCACCGGATGGGGATGATGTCCCTGGAAATTTTCCTGTAATACGGTTTTCAACTCTGAAATCAAGGACTC
Organism: uncultured Desulfocicer sp.; assembly: GCA_964433355.1. Classification (GTDB taxonomy): domain Bacteria; phylum Desulfobacterota; class Desulfobacteria; order Desulfobacterales; family Desulfobacteraceae; genus Desulfocicer. The sequence continues at coordinate 1,538 of CAYSSE010000448.1, read as the reverse complement.
AATGTCTCTGTTGTACTTGACTTTACGCCCGGATTTTCCCCCGGGAAAGGACTCGGCCGCCTGAATGGCTGTTTCCACCAGCTCATCCATGCCTTGGTCACGATTCCCAACGGTGAAAATAACCGGTACATCAAGGAGCATGGACAGACGTTCGGCATCAATGGAGATCCCTTTGGATCGCGCAAGATCTGCCATGTTCAGCACAAACACCACCGGACGATCCAGCTCCATGATCTGCATGGCAAGATAGAGGCTTCTCTCAAGATTCGCTGCATCAATGATGTTCACCACCACATCGGGCTTTTCATCCAGAATAAAGTCCCTGGCAGCAATTTCTTCAATGGAAAAAGGAGTCAGACTGTAAGTTCCGGGCAGATCCACGATCTTCAACTGGTACCCATCCCGCTTCAGGGTTCCTTCTTTTTTTTCCACGGTGACACCCGGCCAGTTTCCCACCTTCTGGCGGGCACCGGTGAGATTGTTAAAAATGGTGGTTTTGCCAGAATTGGGATTACCGGCCAGGGCCATGGTCACATGTTTCATGGATGTTTCACCGACTGCACATTCTCAACCATTATATCAGCCGCCTCTTCCACCCGGAGGGATACATGGTACCCCTTGACAATGATCTCAAGGGGATCCTTCAGTGGCGCGTATTTTTCCACATAAATATGGGTTCCCCGGTTAATCCCCATCTCCAGCAGGCGCCTGCGCAAGGTTCCTGCCCCCCCCACCCTGACAATAACCCCCTCCTGGCCCTGCTTCATATCGCTAAGAGCCATTTTTCTTCCCGGCAGTCTTCCAGGGCCATGCCCGTGTGCAAGGCAGGGGTTCGCATCCATTTCCGGTGGGGCAGGCTGAACCAGAATTTTTTCAGCCAGTCCATGGCAAATGGCAAAACGGCTGTCCCCTGTGGCCACCACCATCTGCCCGCCTCCCTGGGAGGATACCACCTCAATGGCATCCCCGTATCTGAGCCCCATGGAGGACAAACGCATCTGGGCTCTTCTTCCTCCGGCAAAGGATTTAATGATACAGGTTTCTCCCTGGCGTGCCCGGCACAAGGGCATCATCAACTCCCGGGTTTTAAGACATTTTGAACAGATACCATAAATTTCCATGCGATGCTGGAGCATGTGAAATCCATAGGCAGCAGCCACATGGGCCTGCTTTTTTTCCAGCACTTCATCCTTGAATTCAAGGATATCACCACATTTGACACAGATCATGTGGTCGTGGTGCATCCCCAGATGCCGGTGTTCATACCGCCGGGGCCCGTCCTCAAACTGCACCATGTGGGCAAATCCAAAACGACACAAAAATTCCATGGTCTCTTCCACAAATTCAGTGTCCATGGGATTTCCATCGATCTTAAGCTGGTCTGTGATTTCCTGGCAGGTAACGTGCTGTTCTATTTTTAAAAAACAGTCCAGCACCTTGAACCGTTTCTCAAAGGCATCCACCCCTTCTTTTTGAAACAACTGCTTAAACTGTTTTTTTTCCTGTTCATGTCTGTTATTCATACACATAATCCTGTT
>CAYSSE010000447.1:0-3438 GCA_964433355.1 uncultured Desulfocicer sp. | reverse complement strand
GCTATTTACCCGATTACTCCTTCCAGTCCCCTCGGCGAAATAGCGGACAGCTGGGCTTCGGCCGGCAGAAAAAATATTTTTGGTCAGGTTCTCAGCATAAAACAAATGCAGTCGGAAGCTGGCGCTGCCGGAACCGTGCATGGGTCTTTATCCGCTGGTGCGTTGACCACATCTTTCACCGCTTCCCAGGGTCTTTTGTTGAAAATACCCAATATGTACAAAATTGCCGGTGAATTGCTTCCCTGTGTGTTTCATGTGACTGCCAGAGCCCTTTCAGCCCATGCACTTTCCATTTTCGGTGATCATTCTGATGTCATGTCGGCTCGCCAGGCAGGTTTTGCCATGCTGGCATCCAATTCTGTGCAGGAAGCCATGGATCTTGCTTTGGTGGCCCATCTTGCAACGGTGGAGGGAAGCGTTCCCTTCATGCATTTTTATGATGGGTTTAGAACCTCCCATGAAATTCAAAAAATCGAAGTCATTGACTATGAAGATATGGCATCACTTTTTAATTGGGACGCCTATAAAGCCTTTAAAGCCCGGGCCATGAGTCCAGAAAGACCAGACACCCGTGGAACGGCCCAAAATCCTGATATCTATTTCCAGGGCAGAGAAGCCGCCAATTGCTTTTATGATAAAATCCCCCAGATAGTTCAAAGCTACATGGATAAGGTGGGACAACTCACCGGTCGCGATTACAAGCTGTTTGATTATGCAGGAGATCCCGAGGCAGACAGGGTGATCGTCGCCATGGGTTCCAGCTGCGAGGCCATTGAAGAAGCCGTTGAAAAGCTCAATAAGAGTGGAGAACGGGTGGGTGTGGTTAAGGTTCGCCTGTATCGTCCCTTTAATGTGGAAGCCTTTATGGCAGCCGTTCCTGCCACAGCAGAAACCCTGACGGTGTTGGATAGAACCAAGGAGCCGGGTGCTCTTGGTGATCCCCTATATATGGATGTCTGCACGGCGTTCATGGAAAAAGGGGAAGGTCCCCGCATTGTGGGGGGGCGATATGGCCTGGGTTCCAAAGAATTTAACCCTGCCATGATCAAAGCTGTTTTTGATAATATGAAATCCGTTGGCCCCAAAAATCATTTTACTGTGGGAATCAAGGATGATGTCACGTATTCATCACTGGAACCTGTGGCTGATTTTAATCCCGCACCCGATGGCACAGTAAGCGCAAAATTTTGGGGTCTTGGTTCCGATGGTACGGTGGGCGCCAACCAGAGTGCCATCAAGATCATTGGAAATAACACCGATAAATATGCCCAGGGTTACTTTGCCTATGATTCAAAAAAATCAGGCGGTATTACCATTTCCCATTTGAGATTCGGTGATGTGCCCATCAAATCAACCTATCTCATTACGGATCCTGATTTTGTTGCCGTGCATAAATCCAATTATGTGGAAATTTATGATGTGCTCCAGGGCATTAAAGAAGGGGGAACTTTTCTCCTGAATTCCGCATGGTCCGTGGAAGAGATGGAACAGCACATTCCCGGTGATGTTAAAAAGGTCATTGCAGATAAAAAAATCAAGTTTTACAATGTGGATGCGGTTAAAATTGGTGCAGCGGTTGGCCTGGGAACCCGCATTAACATGATCATGCAAACCTGCTTTTTTAAATTGGCCAATGTGCTTCCCTTTGAAAAAGCCATTGAGCTGTTAAAGGCCGACATCAAAAAGACCTACGGCAAAAAAGGTGATCATATTGTTAATATGAACATTGAAGCGGTGGATCAGACACTGGATAATCTCATTGAAATTAAGGTGCCCGAATCCTGGAAAAGTGCCGAAGGCTGGCCTGTCTCCCATACCAAGGGAACTGAATATGTTGAAAATGTCATGAAACCCATCCTCTCCCAAAAGGGGGATGAACTTCCTGTCAGTGCCTTTACTCCGGATGGCCTTTTTCCCAACAGCACCAGCATGTACGAGAAACGCGGTGTTGCCATCAATATTCCACAATGGCTCCCCGAAAATTGTATCCAGTGCAATCAATGCGCCTTTGTTTGCCCCCATGCTGCCATCATCCCCATTGTGGCTACAGATCAAGAGCTTGAAGGAGCCCCTGAAACCTTTACAACCGTTGAGGGTAAGGGTAAGGATTTAAAAGCATTTAAATTTAGGATGCAGATAAATCCCCTGGATTGCCAAGGGTGTGGTAACTGCGCTGACATTTGTCCTGCCAAGGAAACCGCATTGGTGATGAAACCCCTTGCCACCCAGACAACCGTGGAAATTCCCAACTACGATTTCTCCCTCACCGTTCCGTTTAAAGAAGGCTTGGGTAAAAGAGAATCTGTCAAAGGCAGCCAGTTTGTTAAACCCTTGTTTGAGTTCTCCGGTGCCTGTGCTGGATGTGGTGAAACCCCCTATGTCAAGGTATTAACCCAGCTCTTTGGCGAGAGAATGACCATTGCCAATGCCACGGGTTGTTCCTCTATCTGGGGAGGATCTGCTCCGTCTGCTCCCTATTGTGTCAATGCTGAAGGTCATGGTCCCACTTGGGCAAGTTCTCTGTTTGAAGATGCAGCAGAATATGGATACGGCATGATGCTGGCCACCAATAATCGACGGGCCACCCTGGCAGATAAGATGAAAAAAGCCCTTGAGGCGGACATCTCATCTGATATCAAAGATGCCTTGTCCGGATGGATTGCAGGTATGAATGATGCCACAACTTCCCTGGAGTATGGTAATCAGTTGAAAGCCCTGCTCACCGGAGACAGCGGTATTGATATCCTGGATGATATTGCAGCCGATAGAAATTTGTTCACCAAGAAATCCCATTGGATCTTTGGTGGTGATGGCTGGGCCTATGATATCGGATTTGGCGGTGTGGACCATGTGCTGGCATCCGGAGATGATATCAATATTCTGGTAATGGACACCGAGGTTTACTCCAATACCGGTGGTCAGTCCTCCAAGGCCACTCCCACCGGAGCCATTGCCAAGTACGCGGCATCCGGTAAGAAAATTGGTAAAAAAGACATGGGTGCCATTGCCATGAGTTATGGATATGTCTATGTGGCATCCATTGCCATGGGCGCTTCCAAACAGCAGGTCATGAAAGCCTTTATTGAAGCGGAAAGCTTTGATGGACCGTCACTGATTATCTGCTATGCTCCCTGTATCAACCAAGGGATTAGAAAGGGTATGGGTAAAACCCAGCTGGAAACTAAGCTGGCTGTGGAATCTGGTTTCTGGCCCATGTACAGATACAATCCGCTGCTTAAGCTGGAAGGTAAAAATCCTTTTATTCTGGATTCCAAGGAACCCGATGGAACGCTTCAGGAGTTCCTTGCCGGTGAAAACCGTTTTGCCGCATTGGAAAAAAGTTTTCCTGGCGAGTCCAAGCGCTTGAGAGCCAAGATTGAAGAGGAAGTAAATGAAAAATATGCCAAGCTGAAAAAGCTGGCAGAGGGATGATTTTGA
>CAYSSE010000446.1:0-3441 GCA_964433355.1 uncultured Desulfocicer sp. | reverse complement strand
TCTTGCCGCAGGCTTGACCCAGGGCCGGGAATACGCTGAAATGATCTGGCCCATTGATGTGGGTATTGTCATCGCCTTTAGCTTGATTTTCTTTAATTTCATGATGACGGTAAAAAACAGGCAGGAAAAAATCCTGTATGTATCAGTCTGGTATGTGCTGGCCGGAATCCTTCTCACCACCTGTACCTACAGCCTGGGCAACGTTATCTGGCAGCCGGATTCCGGCGCCTTGGTCGGCATTCCCGATGCCATTCTTCTTTGGTTTTACGGGCACAATGTATTCGGGCTGCTGTTGACGCCCCTGTCTGCGGCCATTGCCTATTATGTTATCCCCCAGGTTTGCCGGACACCACTTTACAGTCACACCCTGTCGCTTCTGGGTTTCTGGGCCTTGATTGTCATTTACACCCATATCGGAACCCACCACCTGCTGCAGGTGCCGGTTCCCACCTGGCTTAAGGTAGTTGCCATTGTTGACAGTATTGCCATGGTAATTCCGGTGATGGCCTTTCTCATCAATATCTGGTACACGGCCAGGGGAAAACTTGGATTGATCAGTGAAGATATCGGGGGAAAATTTGTTTTTACCGGGACTATCATGTATTTCATCGTCAGTATCAGAGGCTCCATGATGGCACTACCCGATGTCCAGCGGGTGACCCACTTCAGCCACTGGGTGGTGGGACACGCCCATGTGGGTGTGCTCGGGTTTGCCGGAATGATTGCCCTGGGGGGGCTTTATTTTATTCTCCCGAGAATAACAGGCAAACCGCTTTACAGCCCATTTTTGGCCAATTTTCAATACTGGATGATATTGATTGGCGTGGTCGGATTTACCATCGTGTTAACCATTTCCGGACTCATCCAGGGCAATGCCTGGCTGAACGGAGAAACCGTGTACCGGGTACTCCCCCAAATCCACATATACAATATTGTCCGGGCATCGCTGGGGCTGTTAATTTTTCTATCCGCTCTGTCAGGGTTTTATAATATTTTCAGATCCCTTTTTTCAACCCCAGGAGAAACCCCATGAAAATGACACCCGCAGCCATTGTCATTGGCAGCCTTCTTATCCTTATTGCAGTGGTATCGGTTGTCATCATTCTTCCCTATGCCAACACAAGTAAAACCATTCCTTCGGATTTGTTCAGAACCCGGACGGTTGCGGAAGAAAAGGGTAGGGATCTTTATGTTAGCAACGGGTGTGTTTATTGCCATACCCAGTCGATTCGATCGGTGGATTGGGGACTGGGCGCAGAACGGCTGGCCCAGGCCGGGGATTATCTAAAGGATTATCCCATCCTCCTGGGATCCCAGAGAACGGGCCCGGACCTCTCCCAGGAAGGCGGAGAGCATCCTAATGACTGGCATCAGGCCCATTTTATCAACCCCAGATATACACGGCCCTTGTCCATCATGCCGCCGTTTCAATTTTTAAAGCAGGACAATATAGACATATTGATCCAATATACCCAGAGCCTGGGGCTGAAGAATGCAGACCTGCGAATGGAGAGACAAACGCTGTGGAAAAAGAGATCTGTTGACGCATATGAAGCGGGTGTGGATGAAAACGTGGCATGGATTCATGAAAATATTCCCAAGGGGTGGCGGGAAATCCCCACACCTTATCCGGCCTCAGAGGCGGGCCTTGCAAGGGGTGAAAAAATATACCAGGATTTCTGTTTTGGCTGCCACGGACCCGTGGGAGACGGCATGGGCCCGGCCCAGCCCTATCTGAATCCACCGCCGTTGAATTTCACCATCCTCAAAGGCCGGGGGATCAGTGGGGGGATTATCTACTATCAGATCATGAACGGCATCACCGGCACGGCCATGCCCTATTTTAAACGAGAACTGGAATCTGAAAAAATATGGGATGTGGGAAACTATATTGCCAAATATTTTATTGGTCAGATCGATGCAAATAAAGAACCCAAAGGAATTGATGCGGCATATGAATAACCCATTTGGACGCATAAAGGGGTAGAAAGATGTATTATCCGTTTTTTCTGGCGTATATTCTGACTGGACTGTTTATCGGCGTTGCCGTGTTTGTATGGGCGCTGAAAACCGGGCAATTCGCCGACCAGCAGCGGGCAAGGTTTCTGGCCATGGAGGAGATCGCACCCCAGGCAGCAGCAGTAGCGTCATCAGCAAAGGCCGGGCGTGATCTCTATTGTGTATTTTACCTGGCCCTTGCAGCCATTGCGGCAAGCTTTGCCCTGGTGGGCTATGCCCTTTTTTTCCGATAGGCAGTGATTTCTCCGGGAGAGTTATAAAAACCCGAAACAGAGGCCAAAAACTAAGGATTGACAAATGAGATTTTTTGAACTTTTAAATACCCAGCATGTGCTTGCCCTGATCATTCTGACCCTTATTTTCGCAATCCTGTTTGGTGTGGCCCTGTGGGTTCTTCCCCTGTTCGGGTCCAAAGCCAGGGTCCTTAACATTAAAGTCGTCCAGCACTTTGCCGACGGCATAGAAAAGGCAGACGGACCGTTCCCCATGATCATGGCCCTGATCGTTGGCGGTACCGTTTTATGGGCGATTTATTATATTCTGTATTACGGCCTTTCGGAGGTTATATTATAAACTTATGGACACACTCAAAACCAAAAATAAAGAGTCCCTTTTGCGCACCTGGCTGTGGATCATGGCCATGGTTGCCATCATACTCGGTGTTGGATATTTCTCGTTTGTGGTGGTGGCGGACAAAGGCGTTCCTACCTGGGATTACCGGCCCGTGAAAAGCCTTCCTTCAGAATCCCCCTATGCGGTATATGAGAAAAATCCCCTGGGCCAGCATGTCAGCGGCAAGGAGACGAATTAAATGAAAAAAGTGCTGTTTCTTGCCGTTTTTGTGTCGCTGGTTTTAACGGGGGTTTATACGGTCATTACCCTGTATGATTTAAATTTGAAACCCGGAAGAATGTATCAAACCCCGGTGGTCCGGCCCCATGAGGAGCCGGAACTTATAATGGACAAACGAACCATTGCCAACACAAAAAGTGAAGCACTGTTAAGGGAATTGGTGAAAACTGATTTTACCCTGACATCCATTGGACCTGCCCAGGTCATGCTGGCAAAGGGTGAAAAGGACTATAAGGCGTTCTGTTCCCATTGTCACGGTCCCAAAATGGATGGACTTGGAACCGTGGGACAGAGTTTTTCCCCCCTGCCCACGGATCTGGCCGGCGAGAAAACCGTCGCCATGAGTGATAGGGAATTGTTTGCCTTTATCAGCTATGGTGGCAAAAAAGCGCCTGCCCTGGCAAGTTCCATGTCTGTTGAAAGCCGGAATGCAGTTATCCGGTATATCCGACACATACAGAAAGCCGACCGCTGATCAACTAATGAAAATACAAGTTCCGTGCACCCTTTGTGGTCTGACTGTTAAGGTTTCTAAAGCTACGTCAAAAGAGATATTCTGCTGCCAGGGCT
>CAYSSE010000445.1:0-3446 GCA_964433355.1 uncultured Desulfocicer sp. | reverse complement strand
AATTCCTTCATAATCTCTTCATGAGAAACAGTTTCTTTGTCTGAGTCAGGGGTTTCATATCCATCCAAGAATGAGATATCCTCAATATCCTCAATGAAATCATAAAAGCTTTCGATAGGAAAAGACACCGAAAGCACTTTACCGTCCTTATTTTTGAGAAAGCTTGCTTGGTAAGCTTCCATTTTAAGTTCTATATCGTTTATTTTAATATTCATGCTTCCCCTCCTTTTTTTATTTGTAGATACCTTCTCTAAAACCGGCTTTCAGCACTTCAATCACCAACTGTTGTTTGTAAATTGAGTAGATGACTCTAAATTGGCCTTCTTTGATTCTATGTCGGTTTTCAAAACCTTTCATTTTCTTTGAATTTTCCTGGTTAGGATTTTCTTTAAGAGAATCAGCCATGGCAAGCAATTTTTCTTGATGGCGTTTTTCAAGCCTTTTGAGTTGTTTTTGAGCTTTTTTTGTCCATTTGATTTCGTACATGCGGCTTCCATTTCTCGTTAATGTTTAAATATATAATATCACTTTTTATGATAACTTTAAACATAAAATATGATACTGTATAATGGAAAAATAAAAAATTAAAAAATGGGGACAGACCACGTTTTTCATAGTGAAAATAAAAAACGTGGTCTGTCCCCATTTTTCATGAACTTTTATGATTGTAGTGGTTGTCGTGTGCAGGCATTCAGAGTTTAAAGTATTGAGTGGGCTTTATTCACCTCTGGTTAAAATTTTTCGACCTGTGCGGGTAGGTCATCGCTGGGCCTATTTGAACCAAAATTTTAGGCTCAAATAGCCTTAATTTATTACATTTGTATTGTTACTGCGCTGCAAATAATTGGTACCCGCACAGCTCGAAATTTTGTTTTGAAACAAATTAAAAAATTATCTTTATTCTTTGAAAAAAATGGAAATTGGGGTAATGTATTGTTGAATAATAAGTATAAATGTATCTTTTCGATTTTTGATAATTTGATTTTTTATCGGAGTCTGGCATGTGGAATGGGTAAACGTTTTGGCCAATTGGAACTGCCGGAAGTGCCCCCGATTTCCATTTCCAATATTTCAAGGAGACACTCTGTTTAGTTGAGATCTTAAATTCCGATGGATTGAATAACTTGTCACAGCATATCTGCCATAAAGTTTCCAAAAAGATTGACCGGGAGCGCCTTCAGTGGTTGAATACCCCCCATGCATGGAGAGATTGCTTCGTGCGCTCATACAAAATCATATTATTGGAGATCACCATGTCCGAATCTATACCCGAAATACTGGAAAATCAACTGAAACAATATCTTGGAGAAGCAATGCCCGCTCATGCCGCCCACGACATTCACGCCGCCTTGCAACTGTCCGAAGTGCTGGAAGCCAAAGGGTTTTCCTTTCAACTCAAAGACCTTTGTCCCAAGAGCCTGAACGAAACACAGTGGGGAGCCGTCTTTATCAAGGATGAGCAGGAATTTTCAGCCAACAACGCCCAATCCGCTGTGGCGATCTGTACGGCAGCCGTCGGAGCGCTGAGCAGCAAATAAAAAAAAAGCTGGGTTATTATGTCATCCATATTTTTAAGCACGTTCTGGACCATCTTCAATGCCATCTTACAGCTATCGCTCATTTCCGTGGCAGCCGGGGTGTTGGTGCGCAGGCAGGTGGTTTCCCAGGAGCAGATCCAGGCAATTTCCTCACTTACCGTCAATGTGTTTTTGCCCTGTCTCATCTTTGCCACAACAATGACCCGGTTTGATCCAGGAGAATTTCCCTTTTGGTGGGCATGGCCCCTTTCCGGTGTGGGACTGTTTGCGGCAGGCACACTGTTTACGGCCTTGATAACCCGGATGAAGGCGGCAAAACAGCATCTTCTTCCCATGGCCTCCATACAAAACGGTCTCTATATTGTGTTACCCATTGGTCAGCTCCTGTACCCAGATCAGTTTGGTATGTTCGCCCTGTACTGTTTCCTTCTGGTTACAGGCATGACTCCCTTTACCTGGAGCGTAGGCAAGGTGCTGCTCACCGGAAAATCAACGGTTGATATTCGCTGGCAGGATTTCATCACCCCGCCCCTGGTGGCCACACTGGTGGCGCTGTTACTGATATTTACCGGATTGGCAGGTATGGTGCCCGCCCCGGCAATTCGTGCAATGGATTTCCTCGGGCAAGCCACCGTTCCCTTGGCGGTATTTATCCTGGGCGCCACCATCGGAACCATTTCATTCCGGCAGATGCCTCCTCTGGGGGATATTCTCACAGTGGCTGTGGTTAAATTTTTGCTTATTCCCGCCACGGTTATGGGTATTTTGTACTTCACCGACGTCCATGTCACCATGCCTTTGTTCAGCAGCATGATGATTCTTCAATCATCCTCTCCTCCGGCCACCAATCTCATTCTCATGATAAAACATTATGGTGGAGACACCCAGGCCGTCAGCAGCATGATGCTTGTACAATACCTTTTGGCACTGCTTGCCATGCCGCTTTGGCTGGCCCTGTGGAGCATTTTGATCCAATGAACATGAGAGGAAATCGCATCATTGATAGAGTTCATTGTTGGAAGGACTCGCTGCGCTCGCCTTCCAACCAAAAGTTGCAACAGACACGCTTCGCATGCTGATGAACTTTTGGATATCCACCTCAATCGCATGTGCTTTCTCATGCTCACGCTCTTTAACGATCAAGCCGAGTTCATAATCCTCCAACCTTGGGGTCAAGTATGTATGTCCAAGGGGCTCCTGAATTTTTCCAACCGTTTACGATTCTGTGTCCCTCGGCATCTTTATCTCCTTCAAAGCCGTCAATGATGTTATAGACATTTGTGAAACCTGCCAGAGCCAATTTATTGATACATGCTGCACTTCTACCACCGGAGCGGCACATCACAAAGACTATGTCCGTTTTTTTGAATTTGGCTTCCACCTTGGCAATAAAATTTTTGTTCATGGACATATTCAGGCGGTTGTTTTCCGTGAAACCCAGTTTCAGGAAATAAAGGGGGATGTTCACTGCCATGGGAGCGTGGCCTACAAATACGTATTCACAATGTGTGCGAACGTCCAGAATGTGAATGGTTTCCGGAGACTTTGAGTATTTTTCATAGGCTTGTTCAGCAGTAACATATTTGCCCAGCGCTGTTTGTTTTTTTGGGGGGACTGGGGGATTTGCAGAGGATGAAATAATGAACATAAAAGCCAAACATTGAACAGTCATGAGCAACATCAGTTTTTTTTTCATGGAACTTCCTTTGATCTATTAAATTGAATCCAGGTTTAAGGATGGGTGGATATTTATTAGATCTTTATCTCTGATTTTTGTGTCATTTGGCAAGAGAATTAGAAAATATTTTTGTTCAGAAAGTTTTTTCATCTTTATCTGGGTTACGGTATAACTGCCACGGGCAGACCGTATTCTGGCCTCGGCCTGCCCACAACTAAGCATGAAAATCC
>CAYSSE010000444.1:0-3466 GCA_964433355.1 uncultured Desulfocicer sp. | reverse complement strand
CCATGCAGGCCATACGGACATGGATTAAGGCCAATCCCCACCGTCAGAAAGAGGTGTTTCACCACAACCCCAGTTTTGTTTTTTTCCGAAAAGAAAAAGGGGGGCCCTTTGGGAGCATTGGTGTGCCCCTTACCCCCATTCGATCCATTGCAACGGATAGGTCTGTTTTTCCCCGGGGGGCCCTTTGTTTTGTGGAGACCTCCATGCCGCCCCAAGATTCCCTGGACAGTACCACTGATCAATGGGGCCATGTGTCGGGGTTTGTGTTGAACCAGGATACCGGCGGTGCCATTAAAGGGCCGGGCCGGGTGGATTTCTTCTTTGGAAATGGTTCCTGGGCTGAATTTGCCGCTGGCCACATGAATCATTCCGGATCTATTTATGTGCTTGTTATGAAAAAATAAAGCCTGCCCCCCACGTAAAGATTCGGGTTGGCACTGTAAATGTTTGGCCAGTGCCTCATATTCGCTTAGTTGAGCCTGCGTAGCATACTATTGCTATGTGAGCAGGGCCAAATGAGTGAAGATGGGGTGCTGGCCGAATATTTACTAAAATGGGTGGTCACCCTGTGAAAGTGTAAAATAAGAATGAAGGATGTCGAAAATCATTTCCTAAATTTTAAAAAAACATTTGACAAATGATCTTCAACAAATATAATGGCATTTGTTATAAGACTGAGCGCTCGTTCGGTAAATGATAAGCTCCAAGAATAGAAACACTCATCCAGCTTAACGGGATTGATATGAAGTTGCAAAATAAAGCGTTCATGGCGGCTAACCAATATTATTTTCTTGTAATATTAAAGTCTTATTCATTATATAAATTTCCTTTTTCTGCCACTTAGCTTGACATGAATCTATTTTTTATTTACAACTTTGACAAATTGAATTTTCAAACTGCCCCCCCCCTTTCCGGGTAGGATCCTGGAACCTAACTAAGGAATGAGTCCGAAATAATTTTTCCATTTCGGAGACGGGGGCAGATTTAAAAATTTGTCCCCCTAAGTGCATGTCTCCTAATAAGCGCACAAATGGGCAACTTATTTAAAATTCATTTCCAAGTCATTTCTTACTCGTGAGTTGTAAGTTCTATGAGTTTTCCAAGCCATTATTTTATAACTTATTGAAATAATTAGAACTGAAGTTTTTGTCCTCATTTTTTAACTAATAATAAATTCAATAAGTTATGAGAACTTACAACTCACGAGTTGCTTAGGAAGGAGAATTTAATTAATACCGGAACTAAACGCTTGATATACATTACCATCCCGATGAACAGTTCAAAGGTTCCGTAGTGATTAAATCCTCATTCTTTAATACACTAAACAGTTGTAATTAAGGAGGATGTCCGTGGAAAACAGTGCTAAAACTCCCCAAAATCTTGATCAGGGCGAAAAATCGCGTTTTGTTGTTGACATGTTCAATCGAATTGTAGTTCACTATGCACTCTGGTTCACTGAAGTAAAACATCAGATGGGTATGGAAAAAGCCTTGGACGCCTTGGAAACGGCCACAGAAAGAGGTCTTGCCATCCAGATGAAACGTCTGTCCCAGGTTCTTGATTTTGAACTGAAAGACGGTTTGCCGGCAGCCCTTGTGGATATGGACGAAAATACCCAGTCCGCATTGATGGATGCCTTGGGAAAAAATTGGCTGGTCAACGATGGGGTGTGGTTCCAGGCTGTTGAATTTGATATGGGGATGACCGATGCCAAACGGTGTAATGATTCCTGCTGGGCACAATTTTCTCCCTATGAGGCCCGGGCCATTAAAAATTTCTTGAAACTTTCCGATCAGCCCGGCCTGGAAGGTCTTAAACAGGCCTTGAATTTTAGAATGTATGCCATGATAAATAAGCAATCCATTGTTGAAGAAGGGCCGGACAGTTTTGTCTTCCAGATGAACGACTGTCGTGTCCAGAGTGCCCGGAAACGAAAAAACCTGGATGATTATCCCTGTAAATCCGGTGGAATGGTGGAGTACACCTATTTTGCCACTGCCATTGATTCCAGGATAAAAACCCAATGTATCGGGTGCCCTCCGGATGAACACCCGGAAGAATGGTATTGCGCATGGCGCTTTTCCATTGAGCGATGAAAAAATATTAAAATATAAAAATAAAAGGGTGATATTATGGGAATTGTAGCTGACAAAATCAAGGATCTTGAGGAACGTGAAAAAAAGATTCTTGGCATGGGGGGCGAAAAAGCCCTTGCCAAACGACGGGAACAGGGCAAGCTCAATGCCAGGGAACGGCTTGATTTGCTGTTTGACCAGGGGACGTTCCGCGAAATTGACATGTTCGTTACCCACAGATGCACCAATTTTGGTATGGAAACAAAAGAAATCCCTGCAGATGGTGTGGTCACCGGCCATGGCCTTGTGGAGGGACGGACGGTGTTTGCCTATTCCCAGGATTTCACCTCCCGGGCAGGTTCCATGGGGGAAATGCAGGCCAAAAAAATCTGTAAAATAATGGATCTGGCCATGAAAGCCGGTGCCCCGGTGGTGGGTATCAACGACTCTGGCGGTGCCCGTATTCAGGAAGGTGTGGATTCTCTTTCAGGATATGGCGAGATCTTTTTTCGTAATGCTTCGGCATCCGGCGTCATTCCCCAGATTTCTGCCATCATGGGACCCACCGCCGGTGGAGCTGTGTATTCCCCTGCCATGACAGACTGGATTTTCATGGTCAAAGACACCAGTTATATGTTTATAACAGGCCCCCAGGTGATAAAATCTGTCACCGGCGAAGAGATTTCTTTTGAGGATCTCGGCGGTGCCATGGCCCACAACGAAAAGAGTGGTGTGGCCCAGTTTGCCTGTGATTCCGATGCCCATGCCCTGGAAGAGATCAGACAGCTTTTATCCTATCTGCCCGCCAATAATATGGAAGATCCGCCCCTGAAGCCAACAACGGATGATCCCCATCGCCTGGATCCGGATCTTGATCTGCTCATACCGGACAATCCCAATCAGGCCTATGATATTAAATCCGTTATATCCTCCATTGTTGATGATGGCGAGTTCTTTGAGCCCCATGCCCACTTTGCCAAAAATATTTTGACCTGTTTTGCCCGGCTCAACGGTCGTCCCATTGGTATTATTGCCAACCAGCCCCTTTTTATGGCCGGATGTCTGGACATCAATGCCTCGGACAAGGCCACCCGGTTTATTCGATT
This sequence comes from uncultured Desulfocicer sp., assembly GCA_964433355.1. Lineage (GTDB taxonomy): Bacteria > Desulfobacterota > Desulfobacteria > Desulfobacterales > Desulfobacteraceae > Desulfocicer. Next base: position 285 of record CAYSSE010000444.1, on the reverse strand, counting down.
CTGTGATGCCTTTAATATCCCCATGCTCACCATTGCCGACGTCCCGGGGTATCTGCCGGGCAGTGACCAGGAGTGGGGTGGCATCATCCGTCATGGTGCAAAATTGCTGTGGTGTTATTCAGAAGCCACCGTGCCCAAGTTGTTGTTGATCACCCGTAAGGATTATGGGGGGTCGTATCTTGCCATGTGCTCCAAACATTTGGGAGCAGACATGGCCTTTGCATGGCCCAGTGCCCAGATTGCCGTGATGGGGGCTGAAGGGGCTGCCAATATTATCCATGCCAG
>CAYSSE010000443.1:0-3469 GCA_964433355.1 uncultured Desulfocicer sp. | reverse complement strand
ATTCCAGCTCGCTCTGTTTCAATCCATCTTCAGCCTGCTTACGTTCTGTGATGTCCTGATGTGTCCCTGAAATTGTAAGTGGTTTGTTGTCATCAGTCCAGGAAATCACTCTACCGCGGTCAAGCACCCATACCCAATTCCCATCTTTGTGCTTCATACGGCATTCGAATTCGTAATAATCTATTTCTCTCTTAAAATGTTTCTCAAGCAGTTCATTGGAAACTTTGAGGTCATCGGGATGGGTAAAATCAATCCATGTCTGAATGCTTATGGGCTCAAGTTCATGAAGAGTGTACCCTATAATATTTGCCCAGCGTTCATTGAAACTCGTCTCACCTGTCTGGACGTTCCATTCCCAGGTTCCAGAATTTGTGCCGTAAAGGATGCCGTCAAGCCTTTGTTCACTCGCTCGCAGCGCCTCCTCTGCCTGCTTCTGTTCAGTAATGTCAACCATCACCACCCGGCAGGTGAGACTGCCGTCTTTGTCCTGGGTTGCGGTAGTATCCAGCCGCGCCCAGAAAGGAGGTTCTTCCGGTCTCACCATCCTCAATTCAAAGGACTGCGGTTCCCCGGTTTTAAAGAGCTGTTCTCGGTGGCGGTAATAGATGTCCTGGTCTTCCTTTAAGATGAAATTGCTGACCGGTCGCTTTCCCAACTCATTCCGGGCCTTGCACAGGAGGGTTGCGGCAGTGAGGTTGGTCTCCAGGATCAGCCCTGTTTCACTGAGGGTGACATAGCCCACCGGTGCAAGATCGTAGAGGTCGAAATAACGTGCCCGGGAATCTCCCAGTTCCTCCTGGATACAGCGCAGTTGTTCGTTCTGCATCTCCAGTTCGATCTGGTGTACACGAAGCTCGTGGAGTTTTTGACTGATTTCTTCCGGCGACAGTCCTAAAAATGACTCCGGGACCAGGGGACCTTCTTGCCGAAGTTTTTCTTCAGCCTGCCTGCGCAGTTCAACAGCGGTATCGGGTTGATTCTTTTTGTCTGTCATGACGCGCTCCCTTTTTCTGTTTTGCCGGTAATATCCTCTATGGCCAGCAGAATCAAATCTGACCTGTTAGCATCTCCTGCCATGCGACGGGCGTTGAGCTTCATGGTGCGCCTTCCAATTTCTTCAAATTCGTGCGTCATTTCATACTCATTGAACACGGTTTTTTCAGGTAGAATATCATCCAGCAGCGTCCTCAATGCCGGGATGTTCCACTGGCCGTTGCCCAAATCATAAATCAATTGTCCAACGGTATCGTCCTGTTTTACCTTAAAGGAGGTGTAAAAGGATGTATTGGCCTGGATCACCCGCAGATCGGCATCCAGTACCAGCAGGGGTTCTCTTACAGTGGTCACGATTGCCTCAAGCATTTGGAACTGAATTTTATTCGTTTCCAACTTTGCATTCAGCAGGGCCATTTCAGCCTGTTTGCGCTGGGTGATGTCCACAAAGGTAAGTACGGCCCCTTCGATCACATTGTTAAGCGTTCGATAGGGCTGAATGCACATGATATACCAGCCCCCCTTTTCTGTTTGTACTTCTATCTCTTTGGGGATCAGGGTGTCCAGCACCGCCTTGATTTCTTCTGTCAGATTGTCGGATTCCTTCAGGTTGGAGGCAAGGTGGCCCACGGGTCTACCTATATCGCTTTGAATGAGGTTGATGATCTTGGTGGCGGTTGGGGTGAACCTGAGGATGTCCAGACGGTGGTCCACAAATACAGTGGCAATGCCGGTGCCAGCCAGAAGGTTATTCATATCGTTATTGACCTGGGAGAGGTCTATCACCTTATTCTGTAGTTCAGCATTAACAGTGGATAGTTCCTCGTTGACCGATTGCAGTTCCTCCTTGGATGTTTCCAGCTCCTCATTGGTGGACTGCATTTCTTCGTTCACCGACTGCATTTCTTCATTTGCGGATTTGAGTTCTTCGTTGGAGGTTTCCAGCTCCTCATGGGTGGATTGAAGGTCTTCTTTTTGGGACTGCAATTCCTGCCTGAGTGAGATAATAAGTGCCTGAGTCTCTTCGTCTGCGTTGCTGCCGACGGCATCCGCTATCTCGGAAATTGCTGTTGAAGCGCCTTTAATGGCTTGAGGGGCCGCAATCTTATCCAGAATGATGAGAAACAGGTGTGCCTCAATACTTTGAGAAGAAGGGGCTTCCACCGGGCAGATGGTCAGGTTGACATCGGTAAAATAACCATTGGTTTTGACTTTCAGGCCCGGGCAGTGAACCGTCTTATTATGTGTCACGGCCTTGTGCAGGCCAGTGGTCAGATCCTGTTTCAATCCTTCCCTGGCCATTTTCAGGATATTGCTGACCCCGACGTCACCCGGTGTCGGTTCCAGGTACATCCCTGTTCGGCCGTGGAGATATAGGATGTTACCCTGCTTGTCCACCAGTACGGCTGTTGGAGTGATCTTTTGCAGCAATGCCTGTTCGGTTAGCTCGCGCAGTGAGAGTTTCAAGATACCCATTTTTTTAGAAGCAACAAAGGGGTATGATGTTTTTTCCAACAGGGGTGGCAAAAGATTACCCAGGCGTACCGGGGAAGTATCTTGCCTGCGTTGGTAGATCTTTTGCCTTTTGTCCAGGCTGACAAAGATATCACTAAATTCTCCCACACTCTCGGAGGTGCCCAGGAAAAGAAAGCCCGTAGGGTTCAAGGCATATTGGAAAAGAGGAATGAGTTTTCTCTGTAGGTCGGCGTCTATATAGATCAGAAGGTTGCGACAACTGATCAGGTCGAGCTTGGAAAAAGGCGGGTCCCGGGTCACGCTTTGCTCGGAAAAAATCAGCATGTCCCGAAGGCCTTTGTGGATGCGGTAAGTGCTGTTGCCGGGTTCAATTGAAAAAAAACGGGCCAGCCGTTCCGGTGAAATGTCGGCAGCAATGCCCGCTGGATAGAGTCCGGTCCGGGCCGTGGCAATGGCGTCACTGTTAATGTCGGTGGCAAAGATTTGAATTTTCAAATTCTGTCGCATTTTTTCCTGGTACTCGGCCAGAAGGATGGCAAAAGAATAGGCTTCCTCACCCGTGGAGCAGCCAGGCACCCAGATGCGGATCACGCTGTCCGCGGGTTTATTGGCAAAGAGCTTGGGGATGATATTTTTCTCAATGGCGCTGAAGGCTTCCGTGTCGCGGAAAAAATGGGTGACCCCGATCAGAAGGTCTCGTAAAAGGGCTTCCAGCTCTGCCGGGGTATTTTGTGCATAATGAACGTAGTTGTCCATGGTTTCAATCTGATGGATCGCCATGCGACGGTCGATACGGCGAAGGATGGTGCTGGGCTTGTATTGGGAAAAATCATGGCCGGTCTGGTTTCGCAGCATGATGAAGACTTTTTTCAGTGCATTCTCATTTTTGGGCAGCTTTGTGGTCGCAGGGATAGGGAGCTTATCAAAAGTATGGGCCACATAGGAAATAATCCCGGCCATCATTTCAGCCGGTGGCAGTTCATAGTCCACGAGGCCGGTT
>CAYSSE010000442.1:0-3481 GCA_964433355.1 uncultured Desulfocicer sp. | reverse complement strand
CCTTACCTTCTGCAAAAAGACCGTATCCGATAATTTCGTTGATGCTTCTTAACATAGTTGTTCTCCTCCTGATTGAATTGGCCGTCGTGGCCGTCGGGATAGACCTTTTAATCTTTTATTCGATGCCGGTGTTATTCTGGTATCGAACAAATACATCATCAAGTCACTCTCTCCCTTCATTTTTATTATACCCTATTGAGTCATTCACCTCAATATTGGCAACGTCAGTCAAATAATTCTAAAGTTAGTATGGGGTCTCGCAATGGAAAAAGGAATAGACAGTTCCAACTATTTTCAAAGAGGAAAATGTGTATAATCCAGATATACGATGGAAAACTTGATCAGTCTTGAATTCTTTTGCACTATTCCTTTGAACATCCAGTTGACTTGTGGTATGGGTTACGCCATATATATCCTTTACTTTAAGCTGATGGAATAGACAAGCGGGCCATTCTGGAAACATTAAGACAACAGGAGCCGTTGATAATGACCCCAAAACGTATCGTAGTAGTTGATGACAATACCCTTCTGAGAGAAGGTATTTGCCTGATGATCAATTCGGATGAAAAGCTTGAAATTGTTGCGGAAGCGTATGACGGACTTTCAGCGGTAAGGACCATCTTAGGATTGGAGACGCCGCCTGACCTGATCCTGATGGACCTGTCAATGCCCAAGATGGACGGACTCTCAGCCATCAAAGAAATCATGCGGCAGATGCCGGAATCAAAAATTTTGACCTTAACCATCCATGATGCAGATCAATTCATCTTGGATTGCTTCAAAGCAGGAGTCTCCGGGTATTGCCTGAAAGATGCGACCCAGAAGGAACTATTGAATGCAATTCATCAGGTGCTTTCCGGAAAAACATATATCAACCCAGGCATTGCAGATAAGGTCCTTGTCGGCTATCTGGAGGGGAAGAAAACCCTTAAAAAAGAAACAGAAATGGATTCTCTGACCCAGCGTGAAAAAGAGGTGCTCAAACTGGTAGCGGAAGGGTACACCAGCAAGAAGGTTGCCGATTTTTTATGTATCAGCCCCAAAACCGTGGAACGGCATCGGTCCAATATCATGAACAAACTGGACCTGCATAATGTTTCTGAATTGACATCCTTTGCCATCAATCAGGGCATTGTCGGCCCATAGACGACACCCTGAAGTCAACAACCTGCCCGTTTTGAAATGTTTGGCATATGACCTATACGGTTTTGCTTTGCCGGGGGGTAAAATTATACCAAAATTAAAAAAATGCGGGATAATCACACCTGGTCAGTTAAAAACAATAAACGGCTCGCCAACCTTGTATTCCGCTCGGCCTTGATCCAGTTCTCTATCCTCAATAGCATCGGCTTCAGGCAACCATTGAAAGGCTTTGATTTTATCCGTATCCGAAGTTGGCAAAGAATAGTTGACTGATTTTGGGAACCTGCCCTCTGATGACTGAAAGCGAGTTACCACAGCCTCTTCAGGTTTGTCAATAATTTCCATAATATCTTCGATGTAAATTGCTGTAATATCCTTGAACAGGGGATCTTTAATGTCTTCTTTGATTGTATGAATCCGTTTCCTGAATTTTTGAAGGGCAAATTCAGGGCCTCCTGCCTGAACAACACATGTGAAATGTCCGTGGCGCTCTTGTCCTGATCTTTCAGTTTCATCAAACGAAAAATAGCCTGAATAAAGCATTTGTATCACTCCTTGGTTGATTGAAGGGAAGGGGAAGAACTAAACAGGGCTTGTCGATCAGGCAGATCAGACCGAATTTGAAGCATGGGGTATGCGCAATACCTTCTTCCCCATAAAAAGAATGCCGCCGGTGATGTCACGTCACCGGCAGGCACAAGTATTGGTTTATACATAATATCCTCACAGTTTGAATTCAGGGTTTAATTCCATTGCAGGAATTTTTCATAATCACTCAACTGCAAGCGAACTATAAAATGTTTGCCCACAGTCATTACCCTAAACTATACACTATTTTTTAGGTGATATCCCATACTGGGAATCATGTAATTATTGACTACAGTATATGTATATTATTAACCTATTGAAAATATTTTTGTTTATCTATTGAGATATTAAAGGGATGCGAAACATGATTGCAATCATTTCACTGTTACTGGTACTCGTTCTTTCCTTAATTATCACCCGCGCAGCCAGTATCGCCCTGACGTATACTGGATTATCACCCCAGGCAGCACGATTTCAGGCACGGTCCGCATTCACCGGAGTCGGTTTCACGACATCGGAGTCGGAAAAAATTGTCAACCACCCGGTGCGCAGAAAAATCCTTATGCTCATCATGCTCATCGGCAATGCCGGAATTGTCGCCACTATTTCGACAATGATACTCGGCTTTGTCCAGATATCTGGAAGTAGTTCGGTTTTTCTCCGTCTGTTGCTACTGATATCCGGTATTTTTATTTTAATATTAATATCCAGGAGTCGCTGGATCGAAAAGCACCTGGAAAAGTTGATAGAGCAGGCATTAAAAAAATACACAGAGCTTGACGTGAAAGATTACGCATCCATTCTCCATCTGTCGGGACAATACGCTATCCATGAATTGTATGTCCATGAAACTGACTGGTTGTCAGACAGTCATTTACAAGAGCTGAGATTGACGGATGAAGGCGTACTTGTTCTCGGCATTTCTCACAAAAACGGAACATTTACAGGAACACCAAATAAAAATACCGTAATTAAAGCATCTGACACACTTATTCTCTACGGTCGAGAATCTAACATCGCCCGTCTGGATGAGCGCAGAAAAGGCCCAGGCGGCAATATCCAGCATGCAGAAGCTGTGGTAGAGCAGAAGACCATTACTTCCAAGGTCAGATGAAGGTTCATTGGGGTTCAGACCGCCGCTGCTGTCTGAATTTCCTTGCGGTCTTCTTTTTTCAATACGATTTCAGCCGCCGACAATTCAGATTGAAACATCAATGGACAAAGAAAAGTGCATGTAGAATCATCTCTGAAAAAAAATGGTTGTTGAAATCACCGTAAATTACATGATTTCACGGATATCAAAGCAGGTTACTAAAAGGTTATGTTTAAAGCATTGAAGCAAAAAATGCCAATGCTTGGTGTTATAGAAGTTAATGAAATACAATAATTTTAGAAATCAAGGAGAACAAACCATGGGTATGAAAGACGCTTATCAACAGAAAATAGAGGCCCAACTGGATGAATGGAAAGCTGACATCAATAAAATGAAGGCAAAAGCCGACAAGGCAAATGCCGATGTACAACTTAAGTATTACAAGCAAATCGAAGATTTACAGTCAAAACATGAATCAGCTCAAGAGAAGCTTAAAGAGCTCAAGAAATCAGGTAAAGACGCATGGGAAGATCTTAAAGTAGGTGTTGACCTTGCGTGGGAATCACTCGGGGAGGCTGTGAACTCGGCCAATTCACGGTTTAAATAACCCCTATTTTTCATTATGGTTCAGGTTTTGCCCCTCCAGGATCACTTTTT
>CAYSSE010000441.1:0-3513 GCA_964433355.1 uncultured Desulfocicer sp. | reverse complement strand
ATGATCATACTGAAAACAATCCTTCTGAACTTAACCGGAAGTATCTCAAAACCTGATGGAACAAATGAAAGGCAGGCCCTGGATTGGGGACTGCCTTTTTGTTTTGGACGTTCAATAACTGCAACCGTCAATCGCGATGCTGAGTAAGTCCATCTCCTTTCCAGCCTCTCCTGTCTTATCTATCAGGAGCATGGATCAAATATTTTTATTGAGAAGAAGTCTACCGAATTTATCAAAGCCTCCTCATAACCTCTGGCCCAAAAACTTTGTCCGACAAATTTCTAAAAATTTCACCGAGATATTTTCTCAGTTCGCCGTATATAGCTTTTTTCCGATATTTTAGAATCCAAACTATATGATACTTGCAATCATAAGTCATATGGTTTAGTTTTCTACTGTTGTTCATTGAAAGTCTCCTTTTCTGTGATCTTTGAGCGGTTCACAGTTTTGGAGACTTTCTTATATTCCCGTAAATGTCAAACTTTGGGAGTCTCCCCGACATAGCCGGGGGGTTAGCATTATTAAATTAAAGGATACCAATGGCGACCGTGAAAACAAGATATAAAAGGGCTGTTTTGATATTTTTTTTATCGGCCCTCATCGGCGGAGCCGTTTTCAGCAGACTTCACGATCAGACCCGGGCCGAAAAAAGAAACACTGCCATTGCGCCCATACCCGTAAAAGTGTCACCCATCCAGCACGGCCCCATTGAACTGCGGCGGATGTTCAGCGGAACGCTGGCGCCCACGGCCCAGTTTGTGGCGGCCCCCAAAGTCAGTGGTCGCATTGAGACCCTTTATGTTGATCTTGCAGATCCCGTCATCCGGGGCCAGGAAGTGGCAAAACTTGACGATGACGAATATGTCCAGGCCGTGGCCCAGGCCCGTGCGGATCTGGCTGTGGCAAATGCCAATTTGGAACAGGCAGGAAGTGCCCTGGAAATTGCAGACCGGGAACTCAGTCGCGTAGTCACCCTGCAACGCCGGGGGGTGGCATCGGAAAGCCAGCTGGATGTGATGCGGACCGGCCAGTTACAGAAAAAGGCGGCACTGGCCGTGGCAAAGACCCAGAAGACCAAAGCCGAAGCTTTCCTTGAAACCGCCATCATAAAGTTCGGATACACCCGGGTAACAGCAGATTGGGTGGGCGGGGGGACGGGGAAACGGGTGGTGGCGGAACGGCATGTGGATCAGGGCAGCACCGTATCTGCCAATGCGCCCCTGCTGACCATTGTGGAACTTAATCCCATCACCGGGGTTATTTTCATCACAGAAAAGGATTATACCCGGCTGAAGAACAACCAGTCTGTTGAACTGACCACAGATGCATTTCCCGGAGAAACCTTTCTTGGCCACATCACCCGGATTGCCCCGGTTTTCAACCAGGCCACCCGTCAGGCCCGGGTTGAGATGACCATTGAAAATCCAGCACACCGGCTGAAACCGGGGATGTTCATCCGGGCTGCCGTGGTGCTGGATCGGGTTTCCGATGCAGTGATTGTTCCCGAGCAGGCCCTGACACAGCGAAGTGATCGTTCCGGCGTGTTTCTTTTGACCAAGGGCAGCAAAAAAGTCCAGTGGCGAGAGGTTGCAACCGGCATCCGTCAGGGGGATTGGGTTCAGGTGACAGGCTCAGATCTATCCGGTGATGTGGTGATCCTGGGACAGCAACTGCTGTCCGATGGTGCCCCTGTCACCCTTTTTGAAGCGGATACTCCCCATGAACCCCATGAAGGCGCAGCGGAATGAATCTCCCCCTTTTCAGCGTTCGTCGGCCAATATTCACCACCATGGTCACCCTGATCATCGTCATCGTGGGTGCCGTTTCCTTAAGTCGTCTTCGCATTGATCTTCTGCCCGCAATAGAGATGCCCACCGTGTCCATCACCACCAAATATGCGGGGGCAAGCCCCGAGGTCATGGAGCGGTTGGTCACTCGAATCATTGAGGAAATCGTGGCCACCGTCCCCGGTGTGGAAGAAATCACCTCCCAGTCATCAGAAGGCAACAGCTCCATCCGGGTCACCTTTGCCTGGGGCACGGACATTGATACTGGCGCCCTGGATGTCCAGGCCAAAATTGAAGATGAAATCAATGAACTGCCAGAAGATGTGGTTCGGCCCCGGATCAGTAAATTTGATATTGCCGGATTTCCCGTTGTTATTTTGGGAATTTCCAGTGATCTGGACCCCGTGGAAATGACGGATTTCATTGAGAATCAGATCCGCTACCGCTTCGGACGTATTCCCGGGGTTGCCCAGGTTGATGTTTTCGGCGGATTTAATCAGGAGGTTCGTATTCAACTGGATCCAGACCGAATCAAAGCCCTTGGCCTTCCCATGGATGCAGTGCTTCAGGCCCTTAAAGATGCCAATGTAGACCTTCCCGCCGGTAAAATTGAACAGGGCCGGTTTGAGGTGAGCCTGCGGGCACCGGCGGAATTCACAAGTCTTGACCAGATACGAAATACCGTTATTGTCGTACGGAACGGGGCCGCGGTGACGATTCATCACATTGCGGATGTTATAAACACCCATGAAAAAATCACACGCATCGTCCGGGTCAATGGCGGACGTGGCATCCGGGCGGGCATCCGCAAGCAGGCAGATGCCAACACCGTTGAGGTTGCAGCGGCAGTCCTTTCCGAAATAGACGCCGTGAACCGGGCGTTTCCCCAGATCCAGGTGATCCCGGTGATCAACCAGGGAAATTTCATCGAACGTTCCATCAAGAATGTGGCACAGTCGGTGATGTATGGCGGGGGGCTTGCCATTCTGGTGCTTTTGTTTTTCCTTCGAAGCATTCGCAGCACCGGGGATTTCTGGAATTCTTTTTAAGGAGCTGGCCTATGTGATCATTTTTTCACTAATCTGCTCTCTTCTCGTCTCCCTGAGTCTGGTCCCCATGCTGGCATCACGGCTTCTTCAAGCGGCCCCTGGAAGTGAACAAAAAGACCCGTCAGAAGATGTCGGACGCATTGCAGCGGCATCAAAGGGCTTTTTCGATAACATTACAACGGCCTACAAAAACCTGCTTTGCTGGGTACTGGATCATCGCCTGATCACCATTACTGCTGCCGTAATTGTCCTTGGGGCCAGCCTTTTCCTGCTTCCCGAGATAGGCACTGAATTTCTTCCCCCCCAGTGATGAGGGTGAGGTAAGGATCACCGGGAAAACGGAAGTGATCCAGACCGCAGTGGCCGGATCAACCGTTGGGGAATACCGCACCCAGGGTAATTCCTGCCGTATCCTGGTGCAGCTTAAGGATGCTGAAAAGCGATCCATGGATGAAATACTGGACCTTACCCTGACCACGGCATCGGGAAATCAGGTGTCTTTGCGAAACATGGTTACCACCCGGCCAGGGCAGGGGCCCACCATCATAGAGCGCAAGGGTCAGCAGCGGCTGGTCACCGTAAGTGCCAATGTCTCCGGACGAGATCTGGGCTCTGTGGCTGGGGATGTCCAGGCGCGGCTGGGCCGGATTCCCCGCCCGGTGGGATACGATGTGATG
>CAYSSE010000440.1:0-3517 GCA_964433355.1 uncultured Desulfocicer sp. | reverse complement strand
ACCAGGATAATTCCCACCACCACCACGGCCACGGCCATGGTGATACCAGGATAGGTCATGGCCCCTTTTATCTGTTTTTTCAATTTTGCCATTTTTTCCATGTAAGCGGACAATCTTCTAAGAATAATATCCAGGATACCACCTGCCTCACCGGCCGCAACCATATTCACATACAGCTCATTAAAGACCTTGGGGAATTTACCCAGGGCGTCGGCAAAGGTCTCACCACTTTCAACGGAGAGTTTAGTCTCTTTTAATATTTTTTTAAAGGTGGGATTTTCCTGCTGGGCCTGTAGGATATCAAGGCATTGAAGCAGGGGCAGGCCCGCATCAATCATGGTGGAGAACTGTCTTGAAAAAATAATAACATCCTTATCCGTTACCTTGGGCTGCAAAAAAGAAATGTTTTCAAACAGATCCTTGGGTTTTTTCTTGATGGAGGTGGCTTTGATTTTTCTCCGCAAAAGATTTGAACGAACCTCTTCAACGGTTTTTGCCTCCATCTCGCCTTTAATGGCTCTTTTTTTTGGATTTTTACCCTTCCAGAGATAAACACTCATATCTTTTCCATATCTCCTTTTATTTTTTTTTATATAAAAGTCCCAATAAGCTAAGGTGCAATGCTAAGGATCTCCTTGGTTTTCCCGGTCATAAATGATAATAAGCACACGATCATGGGGTATCCATGGCATTAAAGCCAGGATCAATTCCAAGTTTAGCACCACCAATTAACCGAATGACTCAAATCATAAAAATTTCCCATCGTCATTCCCAGGAGCATGAACTGTTTGAAAAAAGAAAAGAAAATCCAGCCGAAAACCATCATTACCAGCCATACCAACGCCGATTTTGACGCCATTGCCAGCATGTTGGCTGCCCAGAAACTCTATCCGGAAGCACTGGTAATTTTCCCGGGATCCCAGGAAAAAAACCTCAGAGATTTTTTTGTCAGCTCCATGAGCTACCTTTTTAACATGGAAAACCCAAAAAACATAGACTTTTCCCTGACCCAAAAGTTGATCGTTGTGGATACCCGCAACCCCCTTCGCATTCCCGCCGTTGCAGAACTTCTGGAAAAAAAAGGGGTGGAAATCCACGTCTATGACCACCATCCAAATACCGAGGAGGATATCAGTGCAGATATTAGTTTTGTCCAACCCACCGGTGCCACGGTTACCATTTTAACCCAGCTAATGCGGGAAAAAAATATTGCCATTTCTCCGGAAGAAGCCACAGTCATGGCCCTTGGTATCTATGAGGATACCGGTTCATTTACTTACACCTCCACCACTGAGGCGGATTTACAGGCCGCTGCCTTTTTCCTCTCCTGTGGGGCCAATCTTAACACCATCGCCGATTTTATCTCCAAGGAGATCCACACCGACCAGGTGACCTGGCTCAATGAGCTTCTTAATGAAAAAATTTCCCACACCATCAACGGGGTGGAAATTCATATTTCCACCATCTCCTCTACGGAGTATATTCCTGATCTGGCAACCATTGTACAAATGGTAATGAAAATTGACAACCTGGATGTTTTTTTTGCCATTGTCCTCATGGAAACCAAGGTCAATATTATTGCCCGCAGTCGCATCATTGAAGTAAATGTGGGAGAAATTTTAGCGACCATGGGAGGCGGCGGCCATGCCAGTGCCGCATCTGCCGGAATAACTGGAAAGACATTGGCCCAGGTGGAGCAAGAACTCATTGAACTCATGAAAACCCATGTGATGCCCACCCGCATTGCCCGGGAATTGATGTCAACACCAGCTTTAATCATCAAGGAAAGTGTCTCCTGCCAAGATGCAAGTACAATGATGACCCGCTGCAACGTGAATACCCTTTTAGTTTCATCGGATGATCCCAATGATATCACAGGCTACATCACCCGGCAAGTCATTGAAAAAATAGGATATCATCAACTGGGGCACCTGCCCATCAGTGAATATATGTCAACGGAGATTTCCACCATTTCCCAGGATGCCGGTCTCATGGAAATTGAGTCCCGGATCATGGAGGGAAAGCAGCGACTTTTACCCGTTATAAAGGCTTCCCGGGTTATCGGTGTCATCACACGCACCGATCTTTTAAATTATCTGGTGCATCGCAGCAAGGATGAAAAGGCCTCCCGCCATGGCCAGGACACCACCCGGCACCATGCCAAACACCGAAATGTGGGCCATCTTATCAAAGAGCGCCTGACCCCGGCCATGGCGGATTTGCTTGGAGAAATCGGCAGGGCTGGTGATGAACTGGGGCTGAATCTATTTGTGGTGGGGGGCTTTGTCAGAGATCTGTTACTTTACCGTAAAAGCGAAGACATTGATGTGGTGGTGGAGGGAGATGGCATTGATTTTGCTCAACGATTTATTTTGAAAAAAGGGGGGCGGTGCAACCCCCACCGGGAATTTTCCACAGCGGTTATGGTGCTTCCCAATGGTTTTAAAATTGATGTGGCATCCGCCCGCATGGAATACTATACGGCACCAGCGGCATTGCCCACAGTGGAAATGAGTTCCATCAAACGGGATCTGTTTCGACGGGATTTTACCATCAACGCCCTTGCCGTTGGACTCAACGAAAAAAACTTTGGCACCCTCATTGATTTTTTCGGTGCCCGGCGGGATCTCAAGGACAAAACCATAAGAACCATCCACAACTTAAGTTTTGTGGAGGATCCCACCCGGATATTCAGGGCCATTAAATTTGCCAACCGGTTTGATTTCACCATTGGCAAACTCACCCAGAGCCTCATACGCAATGCGGTGAAATTTGATTTTATAAGAAAACTCAGTGGACGACGGGTTTTTTCCGAACTCAGACAAATCCTTGAAGAAGACAACCCCATCCCAGCCATTGAAGCCCTTCGGGAATATCAACTGGAAAAGATCATCCACCCTGCCCTGGCAATGGATAATGGTACTATGGAAACCCTTGGTGCCGTACAAAAAGTAGTTTCCTGGCACGACCTTCTCTACCTGAACACCCCTTGCATGGCATGGGCTGTTTATTTCATGGTGATCATTAGAAAATGCCCCTTTACGGTGGTCAAGGAGATTTGCAATCGCCTTAGACTGTCTCCCTCCCAGACAAAACTGATTTTAAATGATAGACTCAAGGCAGAGGAACGATTGTACATACTGGAAAAAAGATATCCCCCCACCCACAGCGGGCTATATGCTCTGCTTCATATATTCAAACCAGAGCTTGTGCTTTACATCATGGCATGTACCCAGAGTGAGCGGGTTAAAAAAGGGGTCTCCTTTTATTACACCCGTCTCAAGGATATAAACCCCACCATCCAGGGTCGGGATCTGATTGCATTAAACCTTAAGCCGGGGCCCGCCTTTCACTCCATTATGCAATCGGTGCTGGATGCAAAACTGGATGGACAGCTAAAAAACAAAAAAGAAGAGATTGCATTTGTTCAAAAGTACCATATGCCGCAGCCTTTGCCCATCCATGGACAAATCAGTTGATTAACGCCCCTGTTTCTGATACTCGATGATCAAGTTTT
>CAYSSE010000439.1:0-3523 GCA_964433355.1 uncultured Desulfocicer sp. | reverse complement strand
CTCACATAGCAATAGTATGCTACGCAGTCCCAACTAAGCGAATATGGGGTGCTGGTCAAACATTTACAGTACCAAGCCGAATATTTACTTCGTTGTGGCAGTGGTGACTGCCATGTATGTTATACAAAAAGATCCACTAATTCAAATTTATCCACATCCACAAGTCCCTTATCAGTGATTTTAAGATGGGGAATCACCGGCAGGGCCAGAAATCCAAGGGTCATAAAGGGATCGTCAAGAGGAGATCCCAGGGCCTGGGCCGTTTCAATGGCCACCTCCATCTCCTGGTGAACCTGCTCCATGGGGCTTGGAGACATCAAACCCGCCACGGGAAGGGGGACGGTGGCCAGGGTTCGACCTGCATTGACCACACTGAGGCCCCCCCCCCATGGTAACAACCTCTTTAACAGCCTGCATCATATCCCCATCATCCATTCCCACCACAATAATGTTGTGGGAATCATGGGCCACGCTGGAGGCCAGTGCCCCGGTTAAAAGGCCCATGCCTGTGACAAATCCCCTGGCCATGTCGGTTTTTCCGGTATGACGCTCTATAACCGCAATCTTTGCCATGTCCCGGGAAGGATCTGCCACGACACATCCCTTTTTTTCCAAGACATCCATGATTTCAAGCCCTGTGACCACCTGGTGGGCAATGGCTTTGATCACCCTTACCCGGGAACCCATCATCGGGATGGAAAAATCAATGGCATCCATGCTTACATTCATTGTGGCCGGGCAGGGGGATGGGTGGGTCTCTTGAATATGGGGGGCAAGGGTTCCCTGCTCTGCCACCAGGATACCCCGGGTATACACTTTTTCAATGTTCAATTTTTCCAGATCCCGGAAGATGACAAAGTCGGCCCTCCGGCCCGGTGCAATGGCCCCGGCGTCTTTAATGCCGAAATACCGGGCACAGTTGATGGTGCCCATCTGTATGGCCCGGACAGGATCAAGCCCCAGTGAAATGGCCTTCCTAATAATATAATCCACATGACCTTGGGATAAAATATCTCCGGGATGTCTGTCATCGGTGCACCACATCATGCGGGGCCAGGTATGATCGGTGATGGCTGGCATCAGGGCTTCTAAATTCCTTGCACAGGTACCTTCCCGCACCATGATATGCATCCCCAACCTTAATTTTTCCAGTGCTTCCTCCCAGGTGGTACACTCATGGTCGCTGTTAATACCGGCGGCTACATAGGCGTTAAGCTCCTTTCCTGTGAGCCCCGGGGCATGACCATCCACGGGTTTTCCTGATTTCTGGGCCATTTTGAGTTTTGCCATCACCCCGGGGTCCCCAAATATGACGCCGGGGTAGTTCATCATCTCTGCCAGGGCACAGGCAGATTTGTGTGAAAAAAGCGGTTCCAGATCCGGGGCTTCCAAGGTTCCCCCCGAAGTTTCCATGGCAGTGGCCGGAACACAAGAAGGCAGGGCAAACAGAATGTTCACAGGTTGATTTTTAGCTGCCTGCATCATATAAGTGATGCCGTCAATGCCAAGTACATTGGCAATTTCGTGGGGGTCGGCCACCACCGTTGTGGTTCCCCGGAGAACCACAGATCGGGCAAAAATTTCCGGTGTTACCATGGAACTTTCAATGTGTACATGACTGTCTATGAACCCCGGTGCCATGTACCGTCCCTTAAGATCCACTACCTCCTGGCTCTCATATTCACCAATTCCGCAGATGTGGCCATCTTTAACGGCCACGGACTCCTGGTGGATTTCTCCGGTGAAGATATTGATGATGTTGCCATTGATAAACAGGATATCAGCCATTTCTCTGCCTGCGGCAGCCGCAATTTTAGTTTCAATATCCATGATATGATCCATTCAACCCCTGTTATGTTTTTGATTAACTTTTAGATAAAATTAACCTGCTGTTTTTTATCATCGAGAGCTTATCAGATTCGGATATAAATTTCAATTTAGGAGAACGGGATCAGGTCTGTGTCGCACGCTGAGAGGCCCTTCCATGTCTGCGGAACCGGGCAGGGCAAGGTGCAGGGTAAACGCATTATCATGATACTAAGTACCCGAGCATATATTCCTCAAAATAAAACTCATAAATATCAATGGTATATCTCTGTGAAATACCGAAAAACATATGCATGGGTACTTATAAGATGAGTATTTATTCTTATGAATCCGAATGAGTTTAGAACCGCATTTATAAATTGGGTTGCATTAATAAAAAATTTGATGAAAAACAAAATAGTTGCCGTTGATGGCAAAACTCTGAGAGGTTCTCAGAACAAAAAAAATGGTAAATCAGCAATCCATATGGTCAGTGCATGGGCCTCAGAGGTGAATATGGTTCTGGGGCAGGTGAAAACAGAGGAAAAATCAAATGAAATAACCGCAATTCCACAGTTGCTTAACTTACTTGATATTTCAGGGTGTGTCGTAACTATTGATGCTATGGATTGTCAAAAAAAATTGTTCAATACTTTGCGTTTTCATCAGATGTTTTTTGCTGTTCATTCTGAAATTTTTCCTCTACAATGCTCATATTATTATCTCCTTACCCAAGTTATTTTGGATGATGTTTGGAGATAATAATCATTTATTTTAAACCTTTAAAGTAGATCAACACTTGTAGACTTATCCGGCATCAATAACAACTCTAACAGGAGAAATTCAAACTTATGACATATCACCAACCTGCAATGACAAATCATGGTCGATTCCTCCTCATTATTCTTTCATTGATTCTGATGTTCACCTTTAGCGGCCCAGCCCCCACATGGGCGAATGAGGCAAAAGCCTCCCAGGAACTGAACCAGTTGGAGAATCGTCTTATAAAGGATGGTTTTTCCCGGGATTACATTGAAAGTACATTTACAAACCCAAAGGTTTCATTTTCTCTAAAAGGGGTTTCTCTATTCTTTGTCCATTCAGAATCAAGCTTGAACTATGATCAATTTCTATCACGAAAATCCATCTCCAATGCATTAAAATACATGGCAGAGCACAAAAAAGACCTTCAATCGGCAGAAGACATTTATGGGGTGGATAAAACCGTCATCACTGCCATTATTCTTGTGGAGACACGACTGGGAACCTACCTTGGAAACCGTCCTGTCATCAACACTCTTTCCACCATGGCAGCCCTGTCAGAAAAGAAAAACAAAGAAGCGCTGTGGGCGTCTTTGTCAGACTCTAAACGATTTACAAGAAAAAAATTTGATAAAAAAGTGGTTAAAAAATCCCAGTGGGCCTATGCAGAACTCCAGGCATTTCTAAGATTTGCCCAACGGGAAAAAATTGACCCAGTGGCTGTGAAAGGCTCCTATGCCGGTGCCATGGGAATCTCTCAGTTCATGCCAAGTAACGCCCTTACCCTTGGAAAAGATGGCAATAAAGATGGCAAGATCAACCTGTTTGAACATCCAGATGCCATCCACAGCATTGCAAACTATCTGAAACGATATGGCTGGAAGCCCAATGTCAACCGCCAGAAGGCCCACAAGATTCTTTACAAGTACAACCACAGTAACTATTATGTGGACAC
>CAYSSE010000438.1:0-3523 GCA_964433355.1 uncultured Desulfocicer sp. | reverse complement strand
CCAGTCAAGGTGATCCTTGACCGCATTGAAAAATGCCTTTTCTCCAGACTGCATCGCCTTTTGATCCGTAATTTTCATACAGCACCTCATTTTATCAACAACATTAATCCAACATTCTCCCACGGAAAAATCACTTACCTTATGTTGAGGGTGGAACAAAATCCAAATATAGATCCACCCGGAGCGGTTTTATATTAAAACCGAGTCATCAAGGAATAGTTAGGTCTACAATTTTTGTGACCTTTTGTCCAGTGTATTATGGCATAAAAAAAGCCCGATCGCTTCCAGGGGCTGGAACCAATCGGGCAAGATGTGTAAAAACAATAACTGCTATTTAGAACCAAAGGATGCTTCTGGCATCTCTTCAACGGCTGTTTCTGCCTCCACAATGGCATCCATTTTGGCCAAGGCCGAAGGCAACAGGGTATTAATGAAAAAGGCCGCTGTCTTAATTTGCCCGGCATAATAGGCGACATCTTTATTTTTACCGGCTTTGGCAGCAACAACTTCAGCGTCAAGACTCCCTGCTTTTTTTGAAAGTTTGGGAGCTGCCACCGAAGCCCGCCACAACAGCATCCATGCCATGGTGATATCACCGGTGGCCTCAAGAAAGGGATGGGCAAAGGAATAGGCATTGAGAACCTCACTTGACCGAGCTCTTTTGCCGATAATCTCCGCTGTTATTTTAAATTTTTCCATGGCATTTTCCATCTTCAGGGCCAGGGCTTCAACCCCTTCAACTTCTTTTGCCCCTTTCACCGTTTCTGCCATCATCTCAAGGAAATACCCAAAGGCTTTTCCTTTTTTCATGGACAGTTTCCGCCCCAGAAGATCCATGGCCTGGATGCCGTTGGTTCCTTCATAGATCATAAAAATTCTGGAATCGCGCATGAGCTGTTCCACGGGAAGCTCTTTGATGTACCCATATCCGCCAAACACCTGAACCCCATGGCTGCACACCTCCAGGGACTTGTCTGTGACATAGCCTTTAACAATGGGGGTCAAGACTTCAATGAGATCACTATATTTCTCACGGTCTTCATCCGAAGTGGCGGTGGCTTTAAGATCGGCACACTTGGCATTGAGGTAAAGCAGACTTCTCATACCCTCCACCAGGGATTTCATGTTCAACAATTGACGCCGTACGTCCGGGTGCTGGATAATGGGCACATCTTTTGCCCCGGGTTCCCGACCGGTAACCATATGTCTTCCCTGGATTCTGGTACGGGCATAATCCAGTGAATACATATAGGAGGCCGTGGCCACACCAAAAGCCTGGAGACCCACAAAGGCTCGGGCTTCGTTCATCATCCGGAACATTTCTGGCATTCCTTTGTTGACCTCCCCCAAAAGGGTTCCAATACTTTCTCCCTTTTCTCCCAAGCTAAGGGTACAGGTGGCATTCCCGTGGATGCCCATTTTTTCCTCAATGCCGGTGCAGACCACATTATTAAAATCCCCAAGACTGCCATCATCATTGACAAAATATTTGGGAACCAGGAACAGAGAAATTCCCTTGGTGCCCTTTGGTGCCCCTTCGATTCTGGCCAACACCGGATGAATTATATTGTCAACCAGATCATGCTCTCCTGCGGAGATAAATATTTTGGTGCCTTTGATGCTATAGGTGCCATCGTCATTGAGAGTGGCCGTTGATGTCAAGGCTCCCACATCGGAACCGGCTTCAGGTTCGGTTAGCAGCATGGTGCCGCCCCATTCACCGGAGAACATTTTTTCCATGTAAAGGGCTTTTTGTTCATCGGTGCCAAACTCTTCCACCAGCTTTGCCGCACCGTGGGTCATGCCGCTATAAAGCATGAAGGAGGGGTTTGCCCCCACCAGATATTCATTGGCTGCCAATCCCACAAGCTTAGGCATTCCCTGCCCACCGACTTCAGGATCATCACACATGGCCAGCCATTCGCCTTCACAATAGAGCTTCCAGGGCCGTTTAAAGCACTCTGGAACGGTTACCTTTCCGTTTTCCAGCACACATCCTTCTTCATCCCCAGTTTTTTGTGTGGGTAAAATTTCCTTTATCGCAAGATTTCTTGCCTCGGACACAATGAGATCCACGGTCTTCTTATTAAATTCCGCAAACAACTCATCCTCAACCAACCCAAGCTGTTCATGGAGTACAAAATCAATGTCTCTACGGTCTGAAATCAACTGCGCCATAAGTTCATCTCCCTTTTTTACATTTTATCGTTTATTTTTTTCACTCCTGATAGTAATGTCCTAAGCCAACAAAAGAGGAATGTCAACATATGGTTCATTCATTTTTTTATGGACTCTAAGACTATGATGTGATAGCCAAATATTAGGATCCAACATCAATTTTTGAATAGGAAATGCGCATGAAGATTAAATGCTGGGGATCCAGAGGATCCATCGCCGTTGCCGGCAGCGAATACAGTAAATTCGGAGGTGAAACCACCTGCATTCAGGTCATTGCCAAATCGGGAGAAAATGTAATCATTGATGCGGGCACCGGTATACGAAAACTGGGAATTGATCTGGATGCAAAGGCCCAACGGAAAATTTATATTCTTCTGACCCATGCCCACTGGGATCATATTTCCGGTTTTACCTTTTTTAAACCTCTCCAAGACCCCAACGTCACCCTGTTGGTTCAAAACAGCTCATTTTCCGATACCACCGTTGAAGAAATATTCAAAAGCCTCATCCAACCCCCCTTTTTTCCCATCACCATGAAGGATCTTGAGGCCAATATTCAGTACAAAAGCGACATGAAAGACCATTTTAACATTGGATCTCTTGCCATTTCCACCATTTCCTTGAACCATCCCGGGGGCGGACTGGGATATAAATTCACGGAAGAGGGAAAGTCCTTTGTTTTTCTCACAGACAACGAATTGGGGCACCACCACCCGGGAGGCCTGGAGAATCAGGCCTATGAACATTTCTGTAGAGATGCCGACCTTGTCTTCCATGATGCAGAGTTCACCCCCGAAGAGTACCCGACAAAAATGGGCTGGGGCCATTCTGCCTATACGGATGTAATTAATCTTGCCATAAAGGCCCGGGTGAAAAAACTGGGATTATTTCATCTTAATCAGGAGCGAACAGACACCCAGATGGATAAAATCATCGACCATTGTCACCAGATCATACAAAATAAGGGGGAGAGCATGGCATGCCTGGGTGTTGCCTGCAATATGGAGTTTATCCTTTAATTTTTTCGAGCTGTGCGGGTAGATCATCGCCGAGCCTATTTGGATCATAATCTCAGTCTTATTTACAAGGTATAAGTACCCACACATATGTTTTCCGGTATTTCACAGCCATATATCATTGATATTTATGGATTTTATTTTGGAGAATATATGCCCGGGTACTTAGATACAGCTTGAAGGCTCAAACAGCTCTAATTTATTATATTTTTATTGTTAATGCGCTGCAAATAATTGCTTATCGAACCGCGGGCATTGAGTCATCCAGCAGGAGAAAATGGGTGGTCATTAATTCAGGTTCAATATCTGTCTCCATTACACCACCAAAT
>CAYSSE010000437.1:0-3523 GCA_964433355.1 uncultured Desulfocicer sp. | reverse complement strand
TGCCGTCTACGGTTCCGGCCGGGCCCATTGCCCGTCGGGGGGGGGGCGGCATAATACCATTTGGCTCCGCGTCTACGACCCAATATTCGTTGTGGCAGTGGTGACTGCCATGTATGTTTTTATAAGAAAGTCTCAGCAACGTGCTATAATTAAAAAACTTTCATTTTTCGTTGTGGCAGTGGTGACTGCCATGTATGTTTATATGAAAGTCTCAGCAACGTGCTAAAATTAAAGGACTTTCGTTTTTCGTTGTGGCTGGTTTTACAGCCATGTATGTTATATGAAAGAGTAGGCGAGCCTAACATTCTTTCATGCTTCGTTGTGGGTAGGCCGGGGCCAGAATACGGTTTGGCCGTGGCAGTTATTTAGGTTTTAAAAGAACGGCTATGGAATCTTTTCCGTTAATCTTTATCCGAGCGGGTTCTTCCAGAGCAATATATTTTAAAAAATCGGTTTCCTTTTTCACAGTTTGCCCGTCCAGCCATTGCCAGTCAATCATATTTTTATCTTTTTGGGAAACCCCAAGATAATTTATACCCAGGGAGGTGATATTATGAAAAAAATGGCTGCCCTGGGAGGGATCTGCACTGAGCTTTTCCGAGGTGGTTTCAATGATCGTAGCCACCTGGGTGATGTGAGACCACTTCACAGGAATCCCCAACCACCGGTCTGTGGTTCCCCATCTCCCGGGGCCAATGAGAAGATATTTTCGGCCCTTTTGCTTTAGCAACTGGTTCATCTGTCCAATTTCTTCGGCGATTTCAATTGTTTTTGAGGTATCAAATGCCTGGGGTTTTACATATATAATATCGGTGACAGGGGTTTCCTGGCTCCTGCCCATGGCCTTGTCTGAATAGCAAAATGAACGTTTCAACTCTTCCGGGGTTATTTTCACGTTCAGGGTGTTCTGGGCCACCATCATGGGTCTGATCTGGAGCAGACAAAATTCGGGTTTTTCCGGGTCATAAAAATTAACGGCAAATTCCATCTCCACTGGGCATCCCATGCCATTTCGACCCACCTCCAGCAACTGAGATAAGATGTCTCCCAGGGGAAATTCATTGAATTTCAAAATGGAGGCAAAGGTGAGCACCGGATATCCCTCTTTACTGAATATATCCCGGATGCGACCATCTTCGGGAAAATACGTGCTGGAAAAACGCTTTACCGGTGCATGATCCACGGCATCATCCAGGTCAATCCTTTCAAGCTCCATGTCTGGATGGGTGATATAGGGTTCATCTTTTGTTCTCATCTTAAGGGCATAAAAATAGCGCTGGGCATTTTTAAGGATATTATCCATCGTGGAAAATTGGGGGAGCAGTTCCGGGTATTTTGGAGAAAATCGCAGGGCAACCCCAGCATCCACCACGATTTTACCCAACCCCAGTGCCATGTGGGCCACCCCCTCTTCAGGCTTCATGTAATCCACCGGATAAAAATTATAGGACTGTGCCACACCGGAGATGGCCGGATAGAAATAGTCACCGTGCTGGCACCCCACAAGCTTCTGGATAATAACTGCCATCTTGTCTTCCTCAGGTCGATAGATGGAGTGCCGGGCCAGCACCCGGGGAGCCTCCTTATATAGTGATGAGTACACAAGTTTAATGGCCTGGATTAACTGCGCCAGCCTCACCTGGATTTTAGGGTGGTTATTGGGCAACATATAGGTTGCGTAGGCACCGGCACTGGATCTGTAGTGGGCATCTTCCAATATGGCCGAAGACCTCACGGCAAGGGGACCTTGGGTGTGGCGTAAAAAGCTTCTCAAATCATTGGCCAGCCATTGGGGAAAGTCGGCTTTTTTAAAATAGGTTTCAATTTCTACATCCGTATGAACTTCTTTTCGAAATTTCCGGACATCATTTTCCTGTTCAAAGGCGTCAAATCCATCGGTGGTGATCACCACAATTCTTGGCAAAACAATATTACCCGCAGGGAATAAATATTGGAGTTCAGAGGTTTCCTGGAACAGGCTGGAGATAAATGCAAGCCCCCGGGCTTTACCCCCCAGGGAACCTTTTCCAATTTTCATAAAATCAATGTCAGGATCGTATTCTTTACTCACAAAATCGGATATCAACCCTTTTTGCTTGATTTTAAGTCGATCCCGAATGGCATCGGTGAGGTTTTCTTTTAAACTCCGGGTGGTGGGAAAATCAGTTACCTTTATGGGGCGGATTCTGGCGGCCAGTTGCATTTCAAACCGTGCCATTAGCCATCGTGAAAAATGATTTCGACTGGCATGGTAGTCAATGGACTCATCGGGTACTGAATGGAGAATGCTGGCAAGGGTTCTCAAATTGGATGCCCGGGCCACCACCCTGCCATCGGGCATGCGGAACAAAAAATCTCCAAACCCAAGGTAATGAACAAAAAAATACCGGATATCAGCGTGGAGTGTAGGGGAATTTTTATCCAGAAAAAAAGCGGGGATGGCATCTGCCCGTTGTTTGTTATTAGGCTCTGATGACAGCATTAAAAGGGGGAGATCCGGGATGTCTTCATGGATTGCCATGAGCAGTTTAATGCCAGCCTCGGCATCATTTCTGTTCTTTTTTTCATACCGTACATCGGATATCACACACATAAGATATGTTTTATATTTTTCATATAGAATCCATGCCTGTTCATAATTTTCTGCCACCAGGATTTTGGGACGGGTTCGCATCCTCAATATCCGCTCCTTTTCATTGAGGGAGTCATCCATCACCGCCTGGGTCTGCATGACAATTTCTTTGTAAAGATAGGGAAGCAGTGTGGAGAGATAAAACGGAGAGTCTTCCACAAAAATCATCACCCGCACATTGGCAAGCTGGGTATCAGCATCCACATTCATGCTGTCTTCCTGGCTTTTCACCAGGGCCAGTAAAAGGTCGGTGTTTCCTCCCCACACAAAGGTTCTGTCAATGATTTTACGATTATAGCACTGCTCCTCCTCCATCACCTTACCGGCATCATAGGCAAAATAGTACACCGGTAGATCCGGATATAAGGATTTGATTTTCCGGCAAAGGGCATAGGAATCCATGTCACTGATATGGGGCATGACAATGACCAGATCATATGAAATGCTTTCCAGATCCGTCAGAGCCTCCGCTGCATTGGAAACCCATGACAACCGGGGGGGACGGCTTAGGTTCAAGCCCTGGTACTCATGGATAATCCGTTCGGAAAGGCGGCCGTCTTCCTGCATGATAAAAGCATCATAGGGACTGGATATTAACAAAATTTCATTTACGCGCAGGGCTATGAGTTCATGAAATGATTTAAAACAGGCTTTTTTTGGGCTTTTTTGCTGGGTCGGACATGTTTTCACGTTTCACCCCCCCGGAAGATCTGATGATTTTTGATTGGATTTGCAATTTTTGGGTGTAATTGATTAACGGTAACTGGATTCGGGCTGTGGGTCAACCCATATAACGGTCATGTCGTTCAACGACACAGCAAAGATTGAAGATACAACAAAGATTGAAAATGGTGATATGCCGCCCCCGGGGAGGGGTAATGGAAGCGACCC
>CAYSSE010000436.1:0-3532 GCA_964433355.1 uncultured Desulfocicer sp. | reverse complement strand
TATAAAAATGAATTTATCCATGTGCTGGTAAATATCATCTCCAATGCCCGGCACGCCATTGATGAGAAGCGGGCGATCCTTGGTAAGGAGGAACCTGGCTGCATTGATATCACCATCAAAAAGGATGGTTCCCATGTGAACCTGATCATCATGGATTCAGGAACCGGGGTACCTGGTCATTTGCTGGAAAAAGTGTTTACCCCCTATTTTACCACCAAGGGGACCGCCACCGGTACCGGCATTGGGCTTTATATGGCTAAAATGATTGTGGAAAAAGAGATGCGTGGCAGCATCACCGTTCACAATCATTCAAAGGGGGCGCAAATTGACATTACACTGCCGCTTTCATAACCTAAGTCTTTCGGGAAATAAATCATGATTCATGTCAGCCAGAAAAATTTGGATAAATCATACAGGCATCTGAAACAGCAGTGTAAAAGAAACCTTTCCGGCTCCAATGCAAAATTGTTATTGTTTTTATACGCCATTGAGTGCGGTATCAAAGCCCTTTTACTCAAGCGTAAAAACATAAAGGACACATTTAAACTTTTGCAAAATGAGGGGACAGGAAGCCTCAGCCATGATTTGAGATTTCTTTTAACCCAACTTCATTCTCCCCATCATCTTCCTGAAAATTTTCAATTTCAGACCCGTTCCAAGGCGAATGAAACAGTCTCAATGATCGATTTGCATCAGGCATTGAGGTATGGGGGGACATTTCATATACAAGAAGAAAAAAACAAACTTGAAATCAAATTGAAGAAAATAGATTCCTGGTTACAGGAGGCGTTGGTTTTATGAAATTATTAAGTTGGTTGGATGTGAAAAGCAAAATCCGAAAAGAGACGGATAACTTCAGAAGATTCCCCAAAGGTATTCAAAATATTCATTTTTATCCAGATGAAATAGTTGTTGAGCAATTGGAGGAAGATAAAAGTATTGTGCAAAAAGCCTTTGCCAGCTGGTTCCCAAATCCGGATACCTATAATTCAAAGAAAGATAGAATTTACCTGGATATCGGTCGTTCTGCATTGGATATAACAATTGAAATCGGTATCGCAGATCCTATAGAAATTCTGGAAAGGCCGAGGTTTGATTATCTCTATTTTTCAAAGATTTTTCTTTCCGATGCAGCCTTATCCAAAGTACCTGAACCTCAAAATAAGATTATTGCATTTCATTCCTTTAAGGGCGGTGTGGGAAGAACCCTTCATTTGGCAGCAATGATCAAATCTCTTAACGACGTCATCAAGGCAAAGGGTATCCAGAAAAAAGTATTGGTGATTGATGGGGATCTTGAAGCACCGGGCATCACTTTCTGGGAGAAAAACAGGGCCGGTGGGGCACCCCAGGTTGGTTTTACCCAATTTTTGGATACCATACAATACGCAGATCCTGAAACCGGATACACAACAGATGAAGTGATCGATTATTTTGCCCAGGAAATAAAGCGGTTCGAACATGTTGTTGACGACTTGAAAATATATGTTATGCCTGCTTTCAGCAATCCCCTTGACCTGTTCCAGATCAATGTCAGGCCAGAACACCTTTCCCAGGACGACAACCCATGGAAATTGCGTGAAAGTATTGATAAACTGGCCACACAGATTGATGCTGATTATGTTTTTATTGATTTAAGAGCGGGAATCAGCGAGTTAAGCGCTCCTTTTTTGCTTGATCCCCATATTGACCGATTCCTGGTTACAACCCTTTCGGAACAGTCCCTGTATGGAACGGAATTGATTTTGAAGGAGATGATCAAGTTAAACAAAACTGGTTCCAAAGTACAGCGAAAAATGCTGCCGGAGATCATCGTCTCCATGGTTCCGCTGGATCAGGATGAAAATCGTTTAATACAAGCCAAGGCTCGGTTTGAAAACATTATATTTGAAAATGAAAATGAAAATGAAAATGAAAGTGAAAGCGAAAGTGAATCTGGGTTAGATTCTGATTCAGAATTACTCTCAGAACCCATTTCAATCCAGGCGACACCCTTTAAAACTGAGTTGCTTAATGTCCGGTCATGGGAGGATGTTTGGGATAATGGTGGTTCTTTAATTGATTTTTTTAAAGATTATTTTCAGGAAATTGACGAGTCTGAAGAGATCGGGGAAGACGTCATTACAGATGAAGACGAACGACTTTCGTCGGTGAGGAAATTAAAAGCGTTTTGCTCAAAATATGTTTTTGCTGAAAACACAGAATCTGAAGATTTTTTAAAAACCAATTTTTTCAAGGAATTTCCCAGACAGTACTTTAACTCGTTGCCCTTGGTGGTATCTCTTGGTACCAAAGGGTCTGGAAAAACATTTCATTTCATGCGTATGACAGGATTTATGACCTATAAAAAATTCTGTGACCGAATTGATCCGGATAAGACAAAAATTGATGCTGATTTTTTTCCCATACTTCGTTCCAGTGAAATTCCGGGAGATTCCCCGGTTATCATGAAGCTGAAAGAGTATCAGTCCTTGTTTGACCAATTTGATTATGATGGGTTTAAAACAGGTCTGGAACGATTTCGGGATGAAAATCATTCTGAATCAGATTGGAAACTTTTCTGGGAACAGCAGATTATTCAAGCGGTTTCTGAAAACAAAGGGGATATCAAAACCTTCAGGCAGCTCAATGAGGCTTTGAAGGAAAAGCCCATTACGCTTCTTTTTGACGGGTTGGAGAATCTTTTTCCAGATATTCATTCCAATGAAAATCAACAGAATGCCATTTCTGCCTTGCTTGACATTCCTGCACGGCTTAGCGAAATTCGTGATCGAAACATTGGATTGGTGATTTTTTTGCGCCAGGACTATCTTGGAAGTGCAAAACGACAAAACAGCGGACAATTTGAAAAAAAATATGAAAATTTTCAACTTTTATGGGATGGAACTGAATTTTTAAGATTGGTTTTCTGGTTTGCTACATCGTCTGAAGCTCTTGAAAAAGATAAGAATTCAGACCCTTCTTTCATGAATAAAAGCCAGTTGTCAAAAGAATTAAAAAAGCTCTGGGGGCTTAAACTGGGGAGAGATGATTCCAAAGAAGCGTATACCATCAACTGGGTATATGGCGCTTTATCTGATTTTAAGGGATATCTCCAGGCAAGGGATGTGGTGCGTTTCCTTGAAGAGGCAGCAAAGGCATCTGAAGAATTAACTCCTTGGAAAGGCAGGTTGCTTCCTCCGGCAGCCATTTGGTCGGCAATGAACGGGTGCAGTGAAGACCGGGTTAAAGAGCTTAGTCAGGAATCCAAAATTTTTCAAAAATGGGCAGATGCTCTACAAACCAAAGATGAGCGTGTTCTTCCTTTCTCAAAAGCATTGCTGCCCGATGATAGCAGTACTTCATTGCTGGAATTAAAAAAATTGGGTGTAGTGTATGAGGATACCACAGATTCTGCAGAAGAGTATCGTTTTTACATCCCTGAAATTTATCGCATAGGCCTGGGATTTAAATTTAAACGGGGTGCCCGGCCAAAGGTGCTCAGCATTAAACGCAAAGCAATTGGAAAAGGCCTTATCTCTATTCAGAGCAT
>CAYSSE010000435.1:0-3537 GCA_964433355.1 uncultured Desulfocicer sp. | reverse complement strand
GGTGAAAAAACGGGATTGGAAAAAGGGATGCTTTTAAAGGTAAGTTCCCCTGGCAAACAGGTTAAATCTCCCGCAGGCACTCCGGCAGGATGGATTCCGGGAGAGGTCAAGGGTATTTTGAAAGTTGAACGATTCTTTGGAAAGGATTTTGCAGCCTGTTCTGTTGTTGAAGGTGAAAAACCCACTGTATATGATTGTTTGACACAATAAGGCAGCTTTCCCAACACCTTCTCCAAATTTAAAATCGGTTTAAGATCGGCCAGCGCCAAGGTCATATGAAGGATGCCTAAAGCTGAAGGGTTTTCAAACTTTGCTGCGGGCAGACCAAGGTCAGCTCATGGTCCGTCCGTAGCGGTTATATTTTCTCAAAACTACTTTTGAATGATATTCTTTTTACCAGAATTTCCAAAAGGGTTTCTTTGCATCATCCTCTTCTTTAAATTCATTTTCTTCCGGAATTACTATGGAATCTGAGTCCATCTCATCAATGAGATCATCGGTATTATCCTTTTTCCAGAATTTCCAGAAGGGAATTTTTTCTTCAGATAGATCCTCATCCATTTCCACATCGATATCCTGGCTGGCAGCCGCCTCCATTGTTGAAAAAGTTTCATCGGGATATGCTGGTGGTTTGTCTTTTTTCCAGAATTGCCAGAATGGTTTTTGCTCTGGAGGCGTATCCTGTATAACCTGGGGGACCAACTTTTCCGGATTGGCACGGGTTAGATCCTCCTCTGTTGTGGTCTGCTGGCCTTCGCTTCCTGTCAGAGTGACATTTCTGTTAAAAACAGATTGATTGATTTTGGCAGCAATGGTGCTCATTTCAGGGATAATATCATCAGGGGTATTGGCCTGGCCAAAAAAGGTATGCATGGGGATGCCGGATGTATCCGTGTATACGGCTGTATCCAGACTGAAAGTGCCTGCAAATTCAGTGACGCTTCCGGAAATAATATAATGGACGTCTGTGTGTTTAAAAATGGCTGTGACCAAGGGGGGGCCTGATAGTTGGGAATTTTTTTTGAGTTCATCCAAAATGGTTTTTTCCGGCATCACCAGGATTTTTTCTTTCCAGGCAAGCCGTGAGGAGAGCATTTGGGAAATGCCTTCTTTTATATAGGTTAAATCTTTTTCTGCATGGACGGTGAATGGAAGAATGCCCACCTTCTGTGGCTGGGCCCGGGCAGTCATGGGGGGGACCAGAAAAAAGGTGAGAACAATAAGCAGAAAAATGAGGGCATTGACGGGTTTTGATAAGCGGAATTGTTTCAAAAAATAACTCCTGTTTATTGTTGGCCTTCTGTTGAATGTGAGGGTGCTTGTCGGTAAAACCATCGGGTCTATGAGGTCAGGTTTGCATTGCATTGCTGTTGTTCATGGATAAGATCTGGCGAGCAGTTAATGAACAAATGCGCAGTCATACATCCCTGAACCCCTAACTTACCAGGTGCGAAACCCAACATGGCTATAATTTTTGCTTGAGAAGATCCGTGACCACCTTGGGATCTGCCTTTCCTTTGGTTTTTTTCATGATCTGCCCCATGAAAAAACTGAACAGCTTTGTTTTTCCATTTTTATAGGCATCATGCTCGTTGGGGTTGGCTTCAATAACAGACATCACAATGCCTTCCAATTCCGATTGGTCTGATACCTGCTCCAGTCCCTTTTTTTTCATAATAACAAGGGGATCTTGGTCTGAGGTTACCATCTCTTCAAACACGGTTTTGGCGGTCCCGGCATTGAGTTTTCCTGCCTCCACAAGGGCTAACAGTTCTGACAGGCCAGTGGCAGACACTGGAATGCCTTCAATGGTGAGTCCTTGACTTTTTACCAGTCCAAGAACCGGCCCCATGATCCAGTTGGCCACCTGTTTTTTGTCCTTCAGATTGGCTGCCGCTTCCTCATAATAGTCGGCCAGTTGGCGGGAACCCGTCAATACACCGGCGTCATATTCTGATAACTGATAGTCAGAGATAAATCGTTGTTTTCTGGCATCAGGCAGTTCTGGCATCTCTTTTTTAACGGCATCAATCCAGGCATCATCCACAATAAGGGGAACCAGATCCGGGTCAGGAAAATAACGGTAATCATGGGCATTTTCTTTGCCTCTCATGGATCGGGTGACATTTTTATTCGGATCCCACAGCCGGGTCTCCTGGATGACTTTTTTGCCCTCTTCAAGGACATAGGTCTGTCGCTGGATTTCATGGCGAATGGCCTTTTCAACGTGTTTAAAGGAGTTGAGATTTTTCAATTCCGTGCGGGTGCCAAATTCTTCCTGGCCCACAGGACGCAGGGAAATGTTGGCATCACATCGAAAACTTCCCTCCTCCATATTACCGTCACAGATATCAATGTACTTCAGAATGGCATGGAGTTTTCTTAAATAGGCCCCTGCCTCTTCTGCCGATCGCATGTCTGGTTCGCTGACAATTTCCACCAGGGGAACCCCGGTACGGTTGAGATCCACCATGCTTTTGCCCCGGCCAGGGTCATGGATGAGTTTTCCGGCATCCTCTTCCATATGAATGCGGGTGATGCCGATGCGTTTGGGGGCCGCCCCTTCGGGTTCCACCACGAGATGCCCATGCTCTGCAATGGGAAACGCATATTGAGTGATTTGGTAGCCCTTGGGAAGATCAGGATAAAAATAGTTTTTCCGGTCAAACCGGCTCTCCCTTGCAATGGTGCAGTCTGTGGCCAGGGCGCTTTTAATGGCAAAGGCAACTGCCATGCGGTTTAACACGGGCAATACCCCGGGCATGCCGGTGCACACCGGACAGGTATTGGCATTGGGGGAGGCACCAAAGGTGGTGGGGCAGCTACAAAAAATTTTGGTTTTGGTTTTTAGCTGGGCGTGAACTTCAAGTCCTATGACAGGTTCAAAGAGCATTATTAATTCATCCTGTTGTCTTATGTATTGAGGGCTTTATATGTATGACATTTTTGGTCATTGTTGCGGCAAACGGGCTACCATAGTAATTAATCTAAAAAACTCACATGGAAAAATTGGCTACCCACCTAAGCCGGGACAAGCTGTCAAATCAATGGCCTGGATAGCCTTGATGTGCATAGTCAGCAAGGCTAAAGATTGTCCCGCTTTAGACAGGTAGCCGAAAAATTTAAGCCATGTCAAGCCTTTCTTATAGCGCTGATGATTTGATTTATCAATATTAATTTTTGTGTTATGGTTAACGAATTTTTGGATTGGCGCTCATTCGCTGTGGATTCTTTTGTTAAAAATATAAAATATTTCGATAATTGGGATAAGTGGGGTCGGGCCGGGAAGTCTCCAGATGACAACGGGGAAAGATATTCTAATGAGTTTTGAGGCCACTGCCAGAATAATCCATAGGGGTTGGTCATAACATGGGCCATTTTGAAACATTTTTTTTGATCTAAAAATAAAGTCAGTAATTACAGCTAATTAACAATAATATATATTCAGTTCCCGTATAGTGGCCCATCTTATGAGCAACCCCTAATCCCTACATCTGAAAGTGATTGGGACTTTGGCGTGTCGGACAGCGATGTTGC
>CAYSSE010000434.1:0-3538 GCA_964433355.1 uncultured Desulfocicer sp. | reverse complement strand
TGCCATGCACCTCATAGCCCTTATCCAGCAAAAGCTCCGCCAGATACGCACCATCCTGTCCGGTTATCCCGGTTATCAATGCTCTTTTCATAATTCGGGGTCTGACCCCGCTAACCTTTTGTTATTATAATTAATTTGCTTTTAAAAAGTCCGAAATAAACTCTTAAAGGCCACTTTTGGGGAGCAAAAACAGCAGTTTAAGGTTCACCTGGGGCAAAAAGCTGGGTCAGAAGCTGGGGTCAGGCTTGGAGTGTTGGATCCAAAACGCTGCGTTTTCACCCCTTAAAGCCATCGCCTCTATCTCACATAATATTTTGAGGCCTCTTCCACCGAGCGTTCGTAGTGTTTCACGATGGTTTTTATTTTTTTATTAATATTATCCTGTTGTTTTTTATATTCTTCTGTCGAAGGAGATGAGATTTCTTTGCTTTTAATTTTTCGTTTCATCATTTCTTGTATCGTCATAATCAATACTCCATCAGATTATTTCTATATATCTCATAGGGATCTATGCAGATGTCATGCCTATACCATTTATCTGCTTCGCTATCAAAATAAACAATATGCTCATGGTCGTGATACAATAACCATGGCTCAGATTCATATGTCCCCGCAGTTGCATCAATGATTATCCTACTTTCGGTAAGTAGGAAATCCTTTGTTGGTAGCATGAAGTCTGCACACCATATGAATTGTGGTGTTGGAACACGCAACAGTATATTTTTCAAATCAGTATTCATGCTTTTATTGGCGTACGCATGTTTTTTTAAGGAACGAGTGGATGTTAAATATGGCCTGCACACCGCATTCTTTGAAATTTTTATTCCCCCAGTTTCAACAAAGGCCTTAATACGTTCAATCACAACATTTGCATTTAAATACATTTTTTCGTAAAGAGGGACAATAATATAATCCAAATCATCAAATGAATATTTACCCCCGGATTGAGTTCTACAAATAGATGTAAACGGCAAATCGTTATCATCGGATATGATTATTTCATTGATATAATCTACGCTCCATTGCAAGCCTCTGACGTGCGCATAATGCGGAGTTTCGCTTAATGGACCGTGACCGATCAGGGCGACAGCATGTTCCTTTTGGGTCATCACTCCTACCAAAGGAATGCCTGATTCAATATACGCATAAACTGCCTGAAAAAACAACTGCGGCTTGGCTTGATCCTTTTTTAGCAACAATGGGGAAAAACCTGCTTTTGTCAGCAATGCGGATATCTGCAAAAGGTTTAAACCTTCGGACGGTATTGTCCTACCAATATATCCAGGCACTTCAGAAGCAATTTCAGCTATGGAAAAAGCCCTGTACCGCGAATATTTGCTTGCAAAATAATTGATGATAGACCAAACCACAACATGGGCACATACCGCTATATCTGTTTCCTGGGCCATCCATGGGAAAGACTCAACACTAAACGCTTGCCCGAAAAGATGTGATATTGTATTTCCTGCCACAATGTGAACAGGAGGCTTATGGCATATTGCTTTTGGAGAAATATGGCTTCGGCCGCGCTGTTCCACAACGTTGGGACGAAAGGTCATGAATCCGAAATAATTCGATTGCTGAATTTTTTTACCAAAAAAATGTATTCTTAAACTTTCTCGACTTACTCTCCTATGCTTTTTCGTATAAAACAAAGAATACGTACTGCTGAAATCGAAATCTCTGTATGGGAACTCAACAACAATCTGTTCAATTTCCGATGACAATCTGTCTTTCAATTCTGTGACAACAGATTGTTTTAAATCAGGAAAACCAACTGATTTACATACCTGGCAAAGAATGTCAGGCCATTTAGGATTTGATAATTTTATTTGCTCTGCATTAATCATTTATGGGCTTTTAAGTCGGTTAAGTCGGGGTCTGACCCAGTCAAACCCTTGTTATTAAAAGTTTATTTCTTTAAAAAAATCTTGATTTTATCTCTTAAAACCCACTTTTTGGGGTCAAAAACAGCAGTTTAAGGTTCACTTGGGGTCAGGCCTTGCCTAAAAAATCCTTGTAGGCCAATTCTATGCCTTTTTTCAAATCTGTTCTGGGTTTCCAGCCAAGGTTCATCAGGCGGGTGGAATCCATGAGTTTTCTTGGGGTGCCGTCGGGTTTGGTGACGTCAAAGATGAGCTTGTTTTTAAATCCCACCACCCCTTTGACGGTTTCGGCCAGTTGCTGGATGGTGATCTCTTTGCCCGAGCCGATGTTGATGTGGGCCTGGATGGTGCCGCTCTCATCTTCAAAGGCGATCTCTTTGTAGTTTACCGCTTCCAGGAGAAACACGCAGGCTTCGGCCAGATCATCGGCGTAGAGGAACTCCCGCAGGGGGGTGCCACTGCCCCAGATGGTGACGCTGGGGGCGTTTTGCTCTTTTGCCTCGTGCATGCGCCGGATCAGGGCGGGCAGCACATGGGAGTTTTCCGGGTGGTAATTGTCCCCGGGGCCATAGAGATTGGTGGGCATGGCAGAGATGAAATTGGTGCCATACTGGCGATTGTAGGCGTCGCACATGCGGATACCGGCAATCTTGGCAATGGCGTAGGGCTCGTTGGTGGGCTCCAGGGGCATGGTTAAAAGGGCGTCTTCCTTCATGGGCTGGGGGGCAAGCTTGGGATAGATGCAGCTGGAACCCAGGAACAGGAGTTTTTTAACACCGTGGGTGTGGGCCGCATGGATGACGTTGGACTGGACCATGAGGTTTTCGTAGATGAACTGTCCCCGGTAGGTGCTGTTGGCACCTATGCCGCCTACTTTGGCCGAGGCCAGCACCACGTAATCTGGTTTTTCCCGGTCAAAATAATCCTCCACATCTTTTTGCCGGATGAGGTCCAGCTCTGCGTGGGTTTTTCCGATGATATTTGTGTAGCCTTTGGCGGTGAGGCAGCGGTGGATGGCGGAACCCACCATGCCTTTGTGGCCAGCTATGTAAATTTTTGAAGAGGGGTTCATTTTTACTCGTTGTAGTTGTAGGTGTTGAAATATTCGGGTATATTCGGGGTCTGACCCAGTTAAGTAATTGTTTTTAAAACGTTATGAGTTCAAAAAAAGGGTTCTTTTGCGCTTAGAGTGCACTTTTTGGGGTCAAAAAGTGGCGTTTAAGGATTTTTATCCTTGTTCTGGGGGGCTGGTTTGTGTTCACTGCGGCTGCGCCGCCGTGGACACTAACCAGTGTCAATCAAGCCTGGTGTCTGGTATGGCTTATGGCTGATTACTCGTTGTAATTGTAGGTGTGAAAGCCATGGGTTTGACACAGATTGTCTTTTTTTGCGTCTTCCAGATCATGCTGAACCATTTCTGTTACCAGGTCTTTGAAGGGGATCTTTGGTGTCCAGCCAAGTTTTTCTTTGGCTTTGGCCGGGTTGCCAAGCAAGGTTTCCACTTCTGTGGGCCGGAAGTATTTGGGGTCTACAGCCACAATGATGTTGCCTGTTTTGGTGTCGATGCCCTTTTCATCTATGCCTTTGCCCTGCCAGTTGATGTCAATGCCCATTTCAGTGGCGGCGATGGTGACAAAATCCCTCACCGAGTG
>CAYSSE010000433.1:0-3541 GCA_964433355.1 uncultured Desulfocicer sp. | reverse complement strand
ACATTGGTTCCCATGTCCGCTTCAATGATTTTTGCCCCATGGGCCGTGACATTACATCC
The DNA here is from genome assembly GCA_964433355.1 of uncultured Desulfocicer sp. Taxonomy (GTDB): domain Bacteria; phylum Desulfobacterota; class Desulfobacteria; order Desulfobacterales; family Desulfobacteraceae; genus Desulfocicer. The sequence goes on along the minus strand of CAYSSE010000433.1, from coordinate 3,482 downwards.
CTCCAGGCGCGAATTGATGATATAACAATTTTCCTGGGCATTGGCACCTTTACCCAGCCAGGCATTCTGCAAAAAAGCCCTCTGGGAAACCAGTACATTCTCACCGATGTGAATGGGAGTTTTGCTCACGGCATATCGATCCAGGGAAGCAGAGCTGGGAACAGGAATGGATTGTTCAATATTCACCACATCAAACACCCGCTGAAAGGCCTCTTTTCGATCCTCCACAAAATCAATGAGCTGCCCCTGGGGGGCAATTCCCGCCTTAAAATAGATATAGTGGTTCAATTCTTCCTGGGGATGGGTATAGATAAAATTAAATTCACCGGGCACCCGAACCCACACCGTTCCCGGGGCAATGTCAAGGTGGCTTATCTCTCCTGCCTGGACATAGGCAAAATTTCCAATGACACTGTCCCGCATGGTGGTCAAATCCACCGTGGCAAGGGCTCCCAAGAAACATCCATCAGACGGTGCCCCATGGATATTGGCATAGTTCATGGAGATGGTGTCTTTAATGAAAAATTCTTCCAGGGTTTCCGGATCATGGGAGAAATTGTGTACCAGGGTTTTAATTAGCAGGCTGTCTTTAATATCAATCTCTTCATCTCGGTTCACGGGAATTTCAAAGCCCTGATATTGAAAAATATCCCCTTGTTTCTTAAGTTCATCGCCTCGGATATCACTTTTATATAAAAGTGAATTGGTGATGCGGCATTGACCTAAAAAATAACTACCGGCAAGATTGGAATTTTTAAATTGAAAATTGAGACGATGGTGGGGGGATATCCCGAAAAAGGCATAAAATTTAACCATCTGTTCAAAGGGAATCACATTTTGAACATAGGGGTTTACATCAAATTCCAGCTCCCGTAGATTAATATTGGCACGCTGGATAATCCGGTCATACAGTTTCTGTATCTCTTTCATGATTTATCCTCAAAATTTTTATCATCAGGTTTTTGATTTCATGGCGTTGATCACGGCGGTGAAAACATCGGACATCCTTAATACACCAACAACCTCAGCGTCCCGGGTGACCAGCATGGACAGCCTTTTTCGAACAGACATCTGATGGGCCGCTGTGGCAAGGGAAGTATTTTCATCAATGAAATCATTGTCAGCAAGTTTTTTCATGAAATCTTCCACCTTCATCTGCAAGGTCTTTGAACTGGTGTAAACATTTTCAATGGAGGTGTCATCCAGGCGGAGTTCTTCCCGCAACTGGGTGATAAAATTTGAACTAAATCCAAATTTACCCAGTCTATCAATATTTTTGACATCTTCTGTTCTGGGCTCCAGTGCCCGGAGCATATTAATCTGACTGAGCTTACCAACCACCTTGTCGTCACTGTTGAGCACCAGCACTGTCCAATGGGGATGGATGGCAATTCCCAAATCAAGCTTTGGGGTTTCCAGGGCAAGAAGGGCATCCAAAAATGTGGAACCTTCTGAAATGGTGGCATAATCGGAAATGGGGACCATTAAATCTTTTACAATATAATTCATCAAATAATACTCCGATTGCAGGTTAATCAATTTAAATCGTTTTAATAGCAGCGTTGCATAATATTTTATATGAAACTCCGCCCAACACACTGGAATCATAAGAGTTTCGTTTTTATTTGTGGCTGGTTTTACAGCCATGTATGTTTTTTATATGAAAGAGTAGGTGTGCCTAACATTCTTTCATGCTTCGTTGTGGACAGGCCGAGGCCAGAATACGGTCTGCCCGTGGCAGTTATTCCAGAATTGGTTTAACCTTAATCAACTTATGTCTGACCGGTAGATCCACCAAATTTTTGGAATTTAAAATTTAGGTTCTAAAAATAATCGCTTTTTTACCATGTCTTTACCATGATGGCAAGATATTGAAAACTTGGCAGCAATTTAGCATCCTTAATATCCCTCCCAAAAGAATGATGCCAACAACTCTAATTTTTACTCCATGCCCCCACTGAGAGGTTGCCACTGGCTCGGAAAATGGCTATAACCCAACCATGAAACCCAACAGAGAGAAAAATCCGACAATGCCAAAAGAACCAGCGGATTTTTTTACTCCCCACAAAGGTATTTTTTTCACCCTGTTTTTTACCCTGTTTGCCACGGTAACCGGGGTGGGCATCGTGGTGCCACTGCTGCCAGTATATGCAGAAAACCTGGGTGCCGCCGGTCTCCAGGTAGGGCTTATATTTGGTTCTTTTTCTCTGTCAAGAACCCTTTTTTTGCCCTGGTTTGGTAAACTGTCTGACCAGAAGGGGCGAAAGCCCTTTATTCTCATGGGGCTTGCCGGATATACCCTGATGTCCCTTGCATTCATTGCTGGCAACTCGGTCACGGCTGTAATTCTCACGCGATTTTTCCAGGGGATTGCCTCGGCCATGGTGATGCCCGTGGTCCAGGCCTATGTGGGAGAAATCACCCCCCGGGGAAAGGAAGGGTACACCATGGGCCTGTTTAACATGTCCATGTTTGCCAGCCTCAGTATCGGCCCCATCCTGGGTGGGGTCATCACCGATGCCTGGTCCATGGATACGGCCTTTATGTGCATGGGGCTGCTGGCAGCCGTTGGATTTGGCTTAAGTGCCTTTTTTCTTCCCCCGGTGTCCCGGGAACCTGTCAGCTCCAGAGATAAAATGCCCATTGCCTGGAAGCCGCTTTTTAAAATCCCTTGGTTCACCGGACTTTTTATCTATCGGTTTGCTTATACCGCCTGCATCTCCATCATCTGGTGCTTTATCCCGCTGTTTGCCCAGAACCAGTTTAACCTGTCTGGATCATCCACAGGTATTTTGGTGACCCTTGGTATTTTCATCAGTGGCCTCCTCCAGATTCCCATGGGCGCTCTGGCCGATCGTATCAATAAACGATGGATGGTGATCACAGGGGGATTGCTTTGCGGGGCATCGTTCATGCTCATTTTTACAGCAGACACCTATAAAGATTTGCTCCTGGCCGTGTCTGTATTTGGATTTGGGGGCGGCATATCCATGCCCGCCATCATGGCTATGGGGGTGATTCTGGGTCATGAAAAAAAATCCATGGCATCGGTGATGTCCATGTTGACAGTGGCCCACAGTGCCGGAATGATGGTGGGGGCCATGGGTGCCGGGGGGGTCATGGACTATTTTTCCCTTGAATATGCCTTTCCCTGTGGTACCATTCTCATGGCAACAGGGGTGATTTTCTTTTTTATTTCCACCCGTTCCCTGCCACTGCTTCAAAAAGAACCCTTCCCGACACCGCCCGGAAAACATGATAATGGAGAATATCAAAATGACACACGCCCCAAACTGCAAGGAGTTGCTCAAAAAAATTTCTGCCCTGGAAAAAGAGCTGACGGATCTTAAAAATAGATTTGCAAAGCCCTCCCAGGGTATGTCTCCTCTCCTGCACATGGACCGACCTGTGGACGGAAATGTATTTGAGATAATTATTGAAAATGCACCGTTGATCATCGACGCCTATGACAACCGGGGAAA
>CAYSSE010000432.1:0-3543 GCA_964433355.1 uncultured Desulfocicer sp. | reverse complement strand
TTTTTCTGACCCCCTGTGAAAGCACAAAGGCGTTTTGTGCGCCGATGGCAACGATCAATCCCCCGCTGACCCCCATTCCTTGGAAAAATGGTCCCCACATAAATTATCTCCTGAATTTTTATTATAAAATAAGGCCATCGAAGTTTCGACAGCATAACCCCCGGTCACCGCCGGTCCTGCTTGGTCGGACCGCTCGCCCTTCGGGGGCGGCATAATGCCATTTTCATTAAGTTGATGGCTCCCCAGTAAGGATGCCAAAAAAACAATCCCATATTTTCCATGGAACAGGGGGGATATACCATGGTATTTCTAATAAATAAAATTAATTGATTTAATTATTGATTAATTATGCTAATAATTATTCATGCTTGACTATAAATTATTAGAGGCTTTTGAAGCCGTTATCAGGGAGGGCGGTTTTGACAAGGCTGCCGGAACAATCCATCTGACCCAGTCTGCCGTGTCCCAGCGTATTAAGCTCCTTGAATCCCAGATGGGACAGGTACTGCTCATTCGGACAACCCCGCCCAAGCCCACGTTGGCGGGTCGGAGACTGTTAAAGCATTATCTCCAGGTGAAACAGCTGGAAAATGATGTAGTCCAGGACATGACACCATCTTCCAAAAAAAATATGATTCCCCTTGCCATCGCATTGAACGAAGATTCTCTGGCCACATGGTTCCCCCCATGCATTGCGCCTTTTCTGGCAGCTCATCCCGTGGTCATGGATCTGCGGGTAGATGATCAGAAGCAGACCCATCAATTTCTGAGTGATGGCGATGTGGTAGGGTGCATCAGTTCCCGGGCGAAAATAGTACAGGGCTGTAGCGTCTCTTTTCTTGGGACCATGATTTATCGAATGGCAGCCACGCCGGAATTTACAAAGCGCTGGTTTGCCCATGGCCTGGACCGGGACAGCCTTGAAAAGGCACCGGCAGTGATTTTTAATCGAAGAGACGAATTGCACGCCACCATGCTGTCTCAACTTTTTAAAGGGGATTCCTTTCATATCCCAAGTCATTACGTACCGTCTCCGGAACAATTTGCCTGGATCATTGCATCGGGGTTTGGATACGGAATGTTACCGGATCAACAGGCGCTTGAGATGTTGCATGACGGTCGACTGATGGATCTGTGCCCCAATGACCATGTCAGGGTGAATTTGTATTGGCACCGCTGGAATATTCTTTCCCCCATCATTGACGCATTGAGTAAATGTCTGGAACAGGGGGCTGGAAAACTTTTGCGTGAACATAACCCGTAATTTTCTGGGGAGCCCTTGCCCATTCTATAATTTCTCAATAAATACGGGTATTTAAGTAATTCTTTTGAATAGCATCCGGTGCTTAAAAGATAAACTGCCTTTATCACCCCAGATTATTGAGAACTTACCCCATTCTCCATTAACGAATTTATATTATTGGAAAAACAAATATGAACAATACAATTCAGACCATTTCTTTACTTCACCTTACGATCGCCTTTATCCCCGTTGCAGTAATTTTGGCAATCCTTTTCAAATGGTCCTTGAACACCGGATCTGCCTTTTATGCCGTTTCCCGGATGTTGGGGCAACTGCTGCTGGTGGGCTATTTCCTGACCTCTATTTTTGAGTCCGACAATGCCCTGATCATCATGATTATCCTGACCGTCATGCTGCTCTCATCCAGCTGGATTGCATTAAGAATGGTCAAGGCCCAGCGGCGGATTCTGTTTCGTAACGCTTTTTTTTCCATTGCATTGGGAGGTGGAAGTGTTTTGTTTATCATCACCCAATGGGTGCTTAACCTTGATCCTTGGTATTTCCCCCGTTATATGGTTCCCCTGGCAGGTATGATTTTTTCCAATTCAATGAACAGTATCAGCCTTGCCGCAGAACGATTGTATGCAGAATTAGAGCGGGATGTGCCATTTTTAGAGGCCCGTAAAATTGCCCTCCAGGCCGCGTTGATTCCCATCGTGAATTCTTTGTTTGCCGTGGGGCTTGTGTCCATTCCCGGCATGATGACCGGGCAGATTTTGTCTGGGGTCTCCCCCCTGATCGCTGCCCGGTATCAGATCATGGTTATGTGTATGATTTTTGGTGCTGCTGGGATTTCTGCTGCTTGTTTTCTTTGGTTGGCCCAAGGGGTTCAGGCTGTGAAGTCGCGGGACTGATTTTTTGGCAGGGGTAATCCTGATTTTATTATTTTACAATTATACCTGATCAGCGTTATATATGATTTCTCCGGTTTTCATAATTTCTTCCAAAAATCCACTGTGATCATTCATGGTTTCCAGTAAAATTGGTTCAATTCTTGAATTAATTTTTCGCCTCAACTGAAAAAGTTTTGCTTCAGCCGACAAAAAATCCCCTTCAATTTTATCAATGAGAACCGCCACATCAATATCACTGTCTTCTCTGGCATATCCTTTTGCGTAAGAGCCAAACAATATCACCTTTTTTACTGGAAAATTTTGTTTGATCAGATCTGCCAACTTTTTTACACACTCAACAGCTGCTGTTTTATCCATTGATATACATCCTCAGTTTTTATAATGATCTCTTTACATCTGTTTTTATTTAACGATAGAAGCAATTTTTCTTTATGTTTAGTAACAATTATTGCAATACTTTATTGCCGATCAGAAATTGTTTGTATGACTGGAGGCTGTTGAATATGCTTTTTTGATCATCGACATACAGGAGTAGTTGGGGGTATTTGTAATTTCTTCGGCTATGTTTTTTTCAGAGGTTAGGAGAGATCCAGACTCAATTTAATGGCTGCATTGACCTCTGCCATTTTTTCAGAGCTGATGATGCCGAGTCGTTTCTCCACTCTCTCTTTGGAGATTGTCAAAATCTGACTTGTTTTAACCATGGATCGTTCATACAATCCCCCTTCAGGGGGATCCAGTATCACATTCATGGGGTAATTTTTAACTGATGTTGAAATGGCCGCCACAATTGTTGTTGCGGCTTTATCATTGCCAATATTATTCTGGATAATCAGTGCAGGTCTTTTTCCAGCTTGTTCACTTCCCCGGGAGGGATTCCAGTTGACAATCCAGACTTCAGCACGCAAGGGAAAATTTATCACCTAAAGTGTCTCCATTTGGGCTGTAAATGTCATTTCTGAAAAAGAGCGCTCTTCTTCGGCCATATCTGCATACCCTTGTGCCATCAAATCTTCGGTTCTTTTTTTTAGCCACAGACTAAAGGCTTCCTGGGCGATTTGACTTTTTGCCAGATTACAACTCAAAGCAATGGCTTCCAGGGCATCTACAATATCTGTATCAATAGTTAAGCTCACTTTTTTTTTGGTTCGCACTTTTGCACCTCTTTTATCCTATGATTTGTAAGATAATACATCCTACTATTTATCTTATTCTACGTGAAGCAATGCCGTCAAGGGGTTTGTTCTTATTTTAAGCCATTATGTGCTGTTCCGGAACAATCTGCCAGCTTCAGCAGTTCTTCCCGGGTGACATAAGGGGACTGGGCTCGAACCACCCCTCGACCCAGGTCACAGAGAAGGTCTCCCCGTCCAAGCAGAGACTCCC